>DATHTO010000149.1:0-101693 GCA_035463115.1 Actinomycetota bacterium
GTCGCGACTGAACATCCATCCGCGCCCACGTCACCATGACGATGCTCCTGGGCGGAGCACGGCGGAGCTGAGTCGCCGGGTTACGGTGGCGAGCGGTTCGAACGTCGGCTCCGCGGCGTGGCGGGTCCGGCTGATCGAGCGCCTCGGGCACCGGGTCGTCGTGGGGGTCTTCGGTGGTCGTCGGGCATGGATTCTCCGCGGTAGGGGGTGGCCGCCGAGGGTGTCTCCCTCGTTCCGCGTCGCGCGAGCAGCAGGCGGGAATCGCGGTCGTTCGTGGCTGTCCGACGGCTCTGGGCGCGCGCGCAAGGACGTCGCCGGAGCTCAACACGCGACCACCGCCGGTTGCAGCGACGCACAGTCTTCCGAGCCGCGTGTCCTCTGTGACTGAGACACGTCCAGCCCAGCGTGTCGGGACGAAAAGCCTCGGTCGTTACGTCTCTTCGGCGCTGGCTGACGTCTGTGTCGACTCGACGTCGATCGGAGCGGCCTGCTGCGACGCCGCCCGTACCTCGACCTTGCGTGGCTTCGCCGTCTCGGCGACCGGGATCTCGAGCGTGAGCACCCCGTCGTCGTACGACGCTTTCACATCGTCGACGGCGAGGTGGTCCCCGAGCATCAGCTGGCGCGCGAACCGACCCTCCGGTCGCTCCTGCGCGATGATCTGCTCGGCGGCCTCGTGGCTCCATCGGCGCTCAGCTTCGACGGTCAACGTGTTCCGCTCCGCCGTGATCTCGATCGACGAAGGGTCGACACCGGGAAGGTCGAAGTGGACGAAGACCGCATCGCCACGTCGGTACGCGTCCATGGCCATGACGGTCGGCGACGACCTCATCGATCCGGCGAGCTGCTGAGTCAGCCGATCCACTTCACTGAACGGGTCGTACCTCATGACCATCGCGACACACCTCCTTGTCTCGCCGAGGGATGCCTTCCCGACCGGTCGGTGTCCGAAACGGCGAGACGGACAGCTCGAGTTCTGAGGCACACGCCGACACACGGCCAAACACCACGGTAGGTCGCAACCGTCGGCAACAGCGATCTTCGCTCGGTTCGCACGGCGGGCGCACGACCGGCCGGGCGGGTCGGCACGTTCGGGAGACGGCCTAGGAATCGGACGGCGGAGCGACCGGATCGAGCGGGTGTCGCGTGGGTCCGTTCCTCACGGCGCCGTCGTGTTCGTATCGGCTCCCGTGACACGGACAGTCCCAGGTCTTCGCTCGGTGGTTCCATCCGACCGTGCAGCCTAGGTGTTTGCACTTCGGTGAGAGCGTGACGAACGCACCGCTCGCGTCGCGATAGGCGGCGACCTTCGTACCGTCGACCTCGACGATCGCGCCCTCCTCAGGCTCCAGGTCCTCGAGCGAGCGACCGGCCGTGTTCACGATCAGCACGTCGCAGGGCGCCTGGTGCGTCACGCGGTCGGGTACGGCACCGAGGAGGAAGCGCATCGAGCCGCTCATCCCCTTGTTGCCGACGACCACGAGATCGAAGGCGCCCTCGCTAGCGATCTCGACGAGGCGTTCGCCTGGGTCCCCAGAGATCGCCTTCACGTCGGCATCGGTCGCCGCCAGACGCTCGGCAGTGTCGCGGAGCACGATGCGCCCGACCGTCTCGTCGCCGACGTGCACCAACGTGATCGTGGCCCCGAGCCCGCGAGCGAACGCGGCCCCGACCCGTGCCGCGCGATCCGCCGTCGCGGACCCGTCGGTCGCGATCAGCACGCGACGGTACTCGCCGGGCGCTGCGGCCCGCTCACCCTTCGAGGTTCGCACGATCAACAGATCGCAGGGCATCTCGTGGGACACCCGGTCCGGGACGCCGCCCATCCTGAAGCGGCGCGCCGTTCCCATCCCCACATCGCCGACGACGATCAGCTGCGCGTCCGCGCGGTCGGCGAGCTCGACGATCGCGGTCGCTGGCTCGGCGTCGAGGACCTCCGTCGTCGCTCCAACGCCTGCCGAGGCAGCGCGCTCGCGCGCGGCCTCGACCGCCTCACGTGCCGGCGTGTCGTCACCTCGGTACGCAGCGACGACCACCACGCGGCTCCGCTCCGCCTTCGCGAGCGCGAGCGCTACGCCCTCGGCCACGGTGGCGGTGGTCGAGCCGTCGGTGCCGACCAGGATGGTGTCGTACGTCACGCGAGCACCGTCAGAAGGGTTTGATCACCATCAGGTAGGCGATGAAGGCGATGGAGACGAGGCCAACCCACGCGAGGACGATCGCGCGGTTCGTCCGGAGCAGCGCCTCGAGATCGTCGGGGCCGACGGCAGCGCTGCCGGACTCCTCGATCGTCATCACCTCGCGGACCTTCTTGTAGTACGGGGCCGCGTAGGCCCACATCAGCACGAGGTTCGCGACGAAGATGCCGAGCGCCAGCCAGATCCAGCCCTGATCCCACCAGTCGCCGCTGAACCCGGCCCAGACGCCTCCGATCAGCAGGAGGAGGATCGACACGTACAGCACTGCCGTCGCGGAGCTGGAAACCTGGAGGATCACCCTGATCCGGTCGGCGTTGCGCTCATGTCGTAACCGCAGGGCCATCGCCGCGCTGATGCCGTGCGAGAACATGAACCCGAGGACGCCCAAGATGTGGATCAGGACGAGCCAGTCATACATCTCGTCTCCCCTCGAGCAGGTGCTCGGGTCCACCCTAACGAGGACGAGACCCCTCGGAACAGCGTTCCGCGGAACCGCTAGGGGTCCAAGGCGGGCCGACCACGGTCGCTCCCGGGAAACGAATCCTGTCGCGATCGCGGCGGGTTTCGGTCGAAGAGCGCGACGTGACGCGCGGCGCCGGAACGAGATGCCGGCCGTTCCTCGTGGATCGCGGTGCGCCGAACCAGGGATGGGACACGGCACCGTGCGGGTGTGTGACGCTTCACTCGATGGACAGCTTCGAAGCGGTTGCACGGCTGGCGTCGGCGCGCGTTGCTCGCCTCGCGACCGTGCGCCCCGACGGCAGAGCGCACGTCGTACCCCTGGTGTTCGCTCTCGTGGAGCAGGAAGACGGGGTCGTGGCCTACTGGGTCGTCGACGAGAAGCCGAAGAGCGGGCGCGTACTACAGCGCATCAAGAACCTCGAAGCGAACCCGCTCGCGGAACTGCTCGTCGACGGCTACGAGGAAGAGTGGTCCCGCCTGTGGTGGGTTCGTGCGTCGGTCAGGGGCCGCGAGGTGCTGGACCCCGAAGAGCGGAACCGCGCGTTGGAGGCGCTCGTCGGAAAGTACCCGCAGTACCGGAACGCGCGGCCGGATGGGCGGATCTTTGCCCTCGAGGTGAAGGCGATAGACGCGTGGTCTGCCGAGGGCTGAGGCGTTCAACGTCAGCCGACTCGGTGGCGGACCGACGCACGGCCAGGATCAGCCGCGCGTCCCATCGATGGCTCTGCGTCCAGTTGCCTACGAGGTGGTTCGGTCGAACTGAGTCTTACGGGTCTCGAGCGCCTTCGAACCGCGCGTCCGCGAGGTATGCCGCCGGCGAACCGCGGCCATGCCCGAGGTGAACACCGGAGTGTCCGCGAGCGCGGCTCGTGGATCACGATCGACCTCCGTCGTGCGTACGGGACGTCGTCCGCGGGTAGGTAGCTCATCGCTCGAACCGGGTCGAGACGGGGGAGGAAAGATGGGAGCGTTCACCACGATCCTGAGCTTCGGTGCCGGGTATGCGCTGGGGACGAGACGCGACGTCGCGCTCGGTCGCTTCGATGAGACGCTTCGGAGCCTCACGGGAAAGTACCTGCCTCGGACGGAGCGCGCGGGCGCTCGAAGCGTGCGCGACGTGATGACCCCGGTCCCCGAGACTGTCGGCCCGGATGCCACCCTGGTTCAGGCCGCCGCGCTGATGGCTGACGGAGGCATCGGCGATGTGCTCGTGGTGGATCCGAGCGACGGCATGCTCGTGGGTATCGCCACGGATCGCGACATCATCATCCGTGCCGTTGCGGCGGAGCGCGATCCGCGCACGACCGCCGTCCGGTCCGTCCTGAGCGGCGATCTCGAGACGATCCACCCGGACGAGACGGTCGCGGACGCCGTGGCGCATATGCGAGCTGCGAACGTGCGTCGACTCCCGGTCGTCGACGAGGGTCGGCCGATCGGTGTCGTGTCGCTCGCGGATCTCGCGCGCGCGACCGACACGACGTCGACCCTCGCCGATATCGCGGTCGCGCCGCCCGATCGCTGAGGCACGGAGTCAGATCGGGGCGAGGACGTAGGAGACCAAGAAGCCCGCGACCGTCGCGAACGCGACCATCGGACCGCCGTCACGGTACGCCTCCGGCATCAGCGTATCGACGAGTGACGCGATCACGGCGCCTCCGGCGAACGCCAACGGCAGCGAGATCGTGTCGTCGCTCGCGTCACCGAATCCGGCGTAGCCGACGACGCAGGCGGCCGCCAGCAGCGCCGAGGCGATCAGCCACATCGTGATCGAGAACCCCACGGTCCTGCCCGCCGCGCGCATCTGCGCGGTACCGACGAGGGACTCGGGGAAGTTCGAGGCGAAGATCGCGAGGAGGAGCGCGAGGCTGCCGTGGCCTTCACCGAGCGAGACGCCGAGGGCGAGGTTCTCCGGCACGCCATCCAGGGTGACGGCAGCGAGCAGCGCGAAGCCGGCGAGGCCTCCCGTCGTGGACTTCGGCGTCGACTCCTCGATCGTCGCGGCCTCGCTCTCGAGCTTCGGAGCGGTGCCGGTCGGTGTCGTCGCGGCGACACGACGGTCGAGCCACGAGTCGATCGCGATGAAGACCGCCGCACCGGCGGTGAAAGCCGCGCCGGCTCTTACCGCGTCGGATCGGGTCACCGCGCCGTGGTATAGCTCGAAAGCCATCGCGGTGATGAGTGCACCGGATGCGAAGGCGAGCAGGAACGCCAATGCTCGCCTGGGCACCTTGATCACCGCTCCTGCGACGCTCCCTGCGACAAGAGCACTGGACGCGATGAGGCTGAAGACGAGGGCCTGCCGCATCCCGGAAGCATGCCGGAGACCGACGCTTCGGTCGAGCCCTCGCGGAGACCCTACTTGCTCAGTGCCCCGCCCGGGCGCCAGCGACGTGGACCGGCAGCGATCCGAAGAGCGAGGTCGAGAGCAGCTTCGCCGGCTCGCCATCCACGTGCTCCAGGATGAGCGGGGTGTCCTCGGTCGCCCACGAGGTGAGGGCGCGCAGGCCGGCTACGTCGAGGAACGTGAGGTTCGAGCAGTCCACGGTCAGGGGGCGGCCGCGATGTCGCGACATCCACGATCTGACGACCTCGTGGTTCGCCATATCGATCTCGCCGGAGAGACGGACGCCTTTGTCGGTCGGCCGCATGTCCAGCGTCGGAAGCGCAAGGTCGTCGAGTTGAACCACGATCTCGTGCTCCGCGGCCGCGCGTGCGATGAGGGCACCGTCTACCTCGACCTGGTCGTACTGACACAGCATGGCGACGGGACGTTCCTCGACGATGCGCGCGTACGCGCGCTCGTGCTCCAGATGCGTCTGGTCGCCGTGCACCGCGAGCCCATACGCCGCCGGGACCGACATGCGCGCGGCCGGCGCCTTGTCGCCGTCCACCGACGTGGCCGCTCGGTGAAGCCGTTCCGCGATGACGGCGCCGTCATCGCCGGAAGCGTAGAGCGTTCCGGGATCGACGACGATGAGAGGATCGGAGTCGCCGCCGATCAGCTCGGCGAGCTCGTCGCCTGTCGACGGCGGTTCGATCAGAACCGTGCCTTCTCCTGCGGAAAGGCCTTCTCGCGCCCACTGGAGCACCACGGGACGACGCGACGTCTCGCCCCAGTGGATCAGGCACACGTGGTCGTGCGTCTGGACGATCGGAGTCGTTTCCGCGGTCATCGAGTCGCCTCGCTCGGCTCGCCGCCCGCCGCGATCTCGAACCAGACGACGCCTGGCGGGCCGGCCTCCATCCCCCATGCGTCGGTCAATTCGTCGACGAGCTTCAGTCCGAACCCTCCCTCGTCTCTGACCTGGCGCGGGACCGGCGCCTCCGCACGGGTCGGCTGGCTGACCTCGACACGGGCTCCACCGTCTTTGAGGTCAACCTTCACGTCGACCTGCTCGTCGGGGGCGAGATGGCCGTGCCGTATCGCGTTGGTGACGACCTCGCTGATCAACAGCCGCAGCCGGGACTCGGCGTCGGGGCCGAGGGACGACAGCTGTCCGTCAAGGGCGCGACGAGCGAGGCGTGGGGTGTTCTCGTTCGCTGGGAAAGTGAACTCGTACAGCACGTCCCCTCCGGGATCTATGCGTAGGTTTCGTAGGTTTCGACCGGCAGGGTGTTCCCCACGGCGTCGACCTCGAAACTGAAGCGGGATCAACGAACCGACAGACCCAGTGACGTGGACCTGGGTATCGCACGAGAGCCCGTGCGATGACACGCGGTTCTCGAGGGTTGTGGTTCGAGCGGGCTAGGCGGGGTCGCCTGGTCAGTGATGCTGGCGCGGCGCGCCTCAGATCCGCTGGACCAGGTCCTTCCGCCAGTCGGCAGCTTCGAAGGGGGCGCCGAAGTACTCGACGATCCGGGCGATCCGGCCGTCGCTGAGCTCGTTGAGCGCACACACCCGCCACGTGCCCTCGGTGCCTGGGTACCGGAAGTCCGCCTCGACGGCCCAGAAGTCGTCGTGGCCGGTGATCCGGGTCACGGTCACATCGGGAAAGGTCGGGTGTTGCGTCGCCATCCGGAGCCAGTTCGGCACCCCGACGATCCGCTCGCCGGACTGCGGCCAGTCCTCGACGAAGCGCTCGTCCAAGAACGCCGTCGCTCCCTCCAGGTCCTTGCGCTCCAGCGCCTCCCAGTACCGGACGACCGCATCAGGTGCTCGGTCCGATGCCACCGCAGCCTCCTCGTGACGAAGGATCCGTCTGCGGGCCGACCGAGCGTACGCCTGCCTCGCCGACGGGTCCACGCCGATCGCGACAGCGTCAGCCCGTCCGGATGACGTCAGTCGAGCTTGACGGGGTTCGCCTGTTCCCAGAGCTCGCTGTAGCCGGTGTCTTCCTTCTTGATCGCGTCCATCCGCCGGTAGAGAGGCTCGAGGCCGGACTCCGCTTCCCATTCGCGCTGTTCGCGCTCGAGCGTCGCCAGATCGGGATAGTCACGTTCGAGGCAGAGCTCGTTGAACCTTCCGACGGTGCGCGTGTACAGCGTGCCCTGCGTCCAGCCCTTGGCCGCCGAGAGCTTGTTGAGCTCATCGACGATCGCGCACAGCTCGTTCCAGCCGTCGGTGTCCGACACCGTCATGTACAGCCGTTCCCTATACATCCTCATCCTCCTGGTTGCCGACGCGTGCACCGCGATCGGTTCGTCGTGCCGTTGCGAGATCCCTGACGGATCAGGACATCAGCTCGCAGATCGACGTGGCGCGACCCGTGTAGTCGACGACCAGGGCGAAGCCGTCTTCGAGTCCGTCGATCGTCAGGTTGCCGATCACGAGCGCCCATCCCGTCCCCTCGAGCGGGGTCGTCCACCGACCGGTGCCCCGGACGGGGTTGCCGGCTCCGTCGTAGAAGCCCGGACCCGAGATCGCGAACGTGCGCGAGAACCCCGTATCGGTCCGCGTCCACGTGACGAAGAGCTGTCCTGCCGCGATCTGGCGCACGGGATCACCCGATGCGTCGACGAACGTGATCGTGTGGGTCTTGCCCCGGACGGTCGCTTCGAGCTCGAACTCCGGACACACGTCGGGGAACGGGATGACCGCCTCGAAGCTCTCACCGGGTGCGATCTCGGGCGGCGCGGCGGTCGCGGGCAAGGCCAGCGCGAGAACCGTGACCACCGCGAACGACGTGCAAACGATGGTGCGACGCATGTGCGTTCCTTCCCTCGTACACGACGCGGGCAGGACGTCGAACCGTCGTTGCACTCGAGCACATCGTTTCGCCGCGGTCAAGAGGCGCCTGCCGCACGGGGATCGCGATGTGCTACCGTGTGTACATGACCGATCGGCGGATCGGAGTGCGGGAACTCCGGCAGAACCTCAGCGTGTACCTCCGTCGGGTGGAGCGAGGCGAGCGGCTCGAGGTCACCGAGCATGGCCGTCCCGTCGCGGTCCTCGCGCCGATCGGCGAACCCGCTTCGCCGATCGAACGCCTCGTCGCGGCCGGACGTGCCACCGCTCCGAGCGGCGACCTCATGACGTTGCTCCCGCCGAAGGGCCGGATCTCGACGCGGACGAGCGAGGCGCTGCTCGAAGACCGCCGAGACCGCGTCTAGCGATGCTCTACCTCGACGCCTCGGCGATCGTGAAGCTCGTGACGCGGGAGCCCGAGACGGACCGGCTCGTCCAGGTGATCGGGGATGACCCTGCGACGATCTCGAGCGAGGTGAGCTTCGTCGAGGTCGTCCGAGCGGTACGTCGTGTCGGCCGTGATGCAGGGCGCGCCGAGACCGTGATCGGAGCGATCGCGCTCGTGCCCATCGATGCTGGGATCATCCGATCGGCCGCGGAGCTGGGTCCCACGACCCTGCGGTCGCTCGACGCGATCCATCTGGCGACCGTCCTGAGTCTGAGCGGCGACGTGTCCCGACTCGTCACCTACGACGACAGCCTCGCCGATGCGGCCCGGTCGATGGAGGTGGACGTTTCATCGCCCGGCGCCGACGAGGACGAGGTGTGACGCGCCGACGCGCCCGGGCGGCTACCAGTCTTCCGGCAGCTCCTTCTCGGCGTTCAGCTCACGGGCACGCTTCTTGATCCAGCGCTTCGCTTCGTCCTTGTCCTTCGCGCGCCCGTACGACTGGATCGCGTCCTGCAGGTCGTCGCGGTTGCGGATCGGGAACGACCCGTCGGGCAGCGCCTTGCCCTGATCCGCCAGCTTCCGGCGTTCCTGCGTGTCGAGATCGGTCATCACGCGCCTCCTCTCGGTCGGTCATCGCCAGCCATACCCGACGCGGCCGTCCCGAACACGTCGGGTGTCGGTGCCTCCGGGTACGCTCGGGAGCCACGAGGCCCTGGCCAGGAACCGGTTGCCTGGCGTTGCCGTCGAACGACGATGAAGATGTCGGCGATGCGTGCACGGGCTGTCCGGTCGCTGCTGGTGACGTTCCTCGTCGGCAGTACGTGGCTGGTCTTCTCGGCGCAGGAGTCGCTCGCGTGTTCCTGCGCGCTCGGAGAGCCTCGCGACGCGCTCCGTCGAGCCGATGCCGCTTTCGTCGGGACGCTCATGGAGCGCAGCGAGGGCGGACCATCGGTGCCGTACTACGGCGGCGAAGTGGCGACCTTCCGGTTCCTGGTCGCCGACGACATCAAGGGCAACCTCGACGACGAGATCGAGGTCGTCACGTCGAGCAGCGGCGCGTCCTGCGGCCTCGAGCTCGCCGAAGGAGCGCGCGTCGGCCTGTTCCTGATGCTCACCGATGAGGGCGTCTGGACGTCGGGTCTCTGTTCGCAGATCGGGCCCGCCGCCTTGCTTCGCGCGTCGGCACCGCTTCCCGAGCCGAAGGGCGTCGGACCCGTCCGGCTCATCGTCGGCGGGAGCTTCGGCGAGGCGCGGGTCATGGCTCTGGACGGGCGCGGTCGAACCCTCGCGTACGGCGCGGGGGAGGGTGACGTCTTCGACATCGACGTGTGCCCGGGCCAGGAGCGGATGGTCGAGTCGGTGTCGCACGGACGGATCGGGTCGCTCGTCGTTCGGGACGTCGACACGCTCGCCATCGTCCGCCAGGTGCGGGTGGTCGAGGCGCGGTTCCCATCCGTGTACCTGGTCGACTGCGTCGACCGTGACGGTGAGCGGCTCGTCGCGGTGGATGACCTGCAGGGGAACGTCCGGATCCACGTGATCGACGGCACGCACCTCGAGACCGTCTTCGAAGGTCCTGGACGGTCGTGGGGAAGCGCGCTCGGTCCGGGTTACGCCGAGGTCGTCATCCGTGGCGGGGAGTTCGGGCGCGTCGACCTCGAGACGGGTCAGCTCCAGTCGATCGTCCAGCTGCCGCCGCATGCGTCAGCCGCTCGCCTGTCCCCTGATGGCCGATGGGTCGCAGCCGTTCGCTACGGCGGTGCGCTTCCGGATGAGCCACCGAGCGACATCGTGCTGATCCCCGTCGACGGAGGAGCGCCAGTGTCGCACCCGCTCGAGTTCTGGAACGACTCGGGACGTGTCGCATGGCAGCCGGATGGACGACTCCTCTTCTTGCCCGCGGGCGAGGACGTCGAGCGGATCGCGATCTTCGACATCCCGTCGTTCGACGAGGTGGTCGGCGCGGACGGGTGGTACTTCACGGAGACAGCCGTCGTGGACGGCGTGACGTACGGCGTCTCCGGCCGTCAGCTCGCTGCCGTGGAACTCGGCGTCGATGATGCTTCGCGAACGCTCCGAACCTTCGACGGCGACGCGTACGCGATCGCTGCGGTGACCGGGCGGGTGATCGCCGACCCATCTCCGGTCCCGGAACCGTCGGAGGCGCCGGTGCAGGCGGCTCCGATCGCGACCGCCGGCTCAGGGTGGGTCCCGTTCGGCGTCGGCGCGATGACCCTCGCAGCGGTGGCCGTGGCGCTGGCTCTCCGGTCGAGGACACGGCTCACGGGTCCACGTCAGCCAACGGACATCGCTTAGCGGTCGTCGCTCCACGTAGCAGGATTCGTCCATGGATCACGGCGAGATCGAGCGCGGCGTCTACGACGCGGAGCTCCAGCGGCACAACGGAGCGCTTCTGCGTGCCTACGAGATCGCTCCCGACGATCGTGTGCTGGACGTCGGCTGTGGGGCGGGGGAGACGACCCGCGATGCCGCCCGCCTCGCCAGCGAGGGGTCGGCGCTCGGCGTCGACGTTTCCGAAGAGATGATCCAGCGGGCCCGTTCGCGAGCCGCGGCCGAGGGGATCCGCAACGTCACCTTCGAACAGGGTGATGCGCAGGACTTCCGGTTCCCTCCGTCCAGGTTCGATCAGGTCATCAGCAGGTTCGGCACGATGTTCTTCGGCGATCCCATCGCCGCCTTCAGCAACATCGGGAGTGCCCTCCGCCCGCCCGGTCGCTTGCTGATGATGGTGTGGCAGGCTCCGGAGCGGAACGGATGGTCGCGGTCGGTCCACGGAGCGATCAGGTCCGTCATCGGCTCGTCCGGCCCTGATATCCCGGAGCTCGATGCGTTCTCCCTTGCCGAGCCCGCGACGGTCCGCAAGATCCTGACTGCCGCGGGGTTCACCGACGTCACGTTCACGGATGTCGATGAGCCCGTCTTCTACGGTCGTGACGTCGACGCCGCGCTCGAGTGGGTCAGCGGCTTCGCCTGCACCCGGCGGGCTCTCGCGCTCGTCGATCCGACGCGTCGCCAGTTCGCGCTGGAACGGCTGCGCGAGATGCTGGCCGAGCACGAGGGCGAGGACGGCGTCTGGTTCGATTCGCGCGCGTGGATCGTGGGGGCCCGCCGTCGCTGACGACGAGCGGACAGGCTCAACGCTCGGCTCCGTACAGATGGCAGGCCGGTGCGTCTCACCTGACGGTCGACGACGTCGAGATCGAGGCGGCCGCCGGGAAGACGGAGTGGCGGAGCCCCGGCTACGAGACAGCGCCTGACCGCTACGACATCGATATCGGCGCCGGCGCCAGCGCGATCACCGTGCAGGTGTAGACAGCCGGTCAACCTGAGCGCTCGGTGTCGTGTGTGTGTCAGGGACGACATACCCGTGTTCGACGTCCGTCTCGTCGCGGCCTCCACGCTCGAACGATCGAACGTCAGCAGGATCTGGGCCGCAGTGAGCAGTAGCGCATCAGGCACGGTACGCATCGCAACCCTCATCGCCATGTGGCCGCATACGGTCTCCAGCGGCTCGGGACGAGCCGCCGGAGAGCCGAGGGCATCAACGGGCGTGCGTGAACCGACGGAACAACCCGGCGTGTGATCCCGTCTCCAGCGCCCAGACCAGAACGATGGCTCCGACGAAGACGGCCAGCAGCACTTCGCTGCCCTCGGCGCCGATCAGTGCCGCAGCGATCCCTATGCCGATCGCGGCCGCGCCGACGATCGCCATGACCTTGCCGAACGTCGTGTGGAACCCGACGCCCCACGCCGCGAAGCTCAGCACCAACCCCACGATGCCGGTCGCTGCCATGCCGCGCGGATCCTGGATGAAGGGCATCTCGCCGCGAACGAGGTACCCGCCGTACGGGATCAGGATCGCGGCGAGCAGGGCCGTCGCGACGCCGTCCTTCCATGTGAGTCTCATCCTCAGTCTCCTTCCCATCTCTCTCGCATCTTGCAGCCGGCGCTGCCTCGCCACCCGGGGACAAGGTCCCGCAACGACCGGTCCCTCTGGAAGATCGCCGCCGCACGCGTTCGGTCAGCACGAAGCCGCGACAGCGAAGAGCGAGTGGGGTGACTCGGTCCCGATGGCTCGATCGAGCGTGACGTTCGCGGCTTCGACCGCGCGGACGACCGGTCAGACGCGGGTCTCGGCGCCGGCCCCGATGAACGTGAGCGCCTCCTCGAGGGTCATCTCCTGACCGACGGCCCAGGCTTCGGTGTAGGCCGCGTCACCGAGCGCTTCACGCGCGCGACGGGCCGGATCGCCGAAGAAGCCGAGCGCCCATTCCGGGAAGTGAACGTCGTGCTCCTCGACCACCCGCTCCGCCGCGCCGACGAGGATCGCGCCGCGTTCCGCGTCGCCGGCGTCGGTTGCAAGGATCGCGTGGTGGAAGACGATCGGCACCACGAACAACGCTTCCGTCGTCGGGCCGATCAGCGCCGTCGCCTCCGCGAGACGACGGAGCGCCTCGTCGCGTCGTCCGAGGGCCCGGTTCACGATCGCGGCAGCGGTCAGGCTCTCGGAGAGTGCGAGGCGCTCACCAGCCCTCCGATGGAGGTCGATCGCGCGCTCGATCGGCTCGAGGGCCCCCGCGGCGTCGCCGACGGCCATCCGCGCGTATCCGATCGTGTTCGAGGCCCGCGCTCGCAGGACGAGGTCGTCCTCCTCCGCGACCTCGAGGCACTCGTTGAGGTGGCGAAGGGACGCTTCCAGATCTCCGGACGAGAACCACACGAACGACAGGTCGAACAGCGCATGGGAGATGAGGCGCCGGTCGCCGAGCTCTCGAGCGATCTCCGCCGCCTCCACGTAGTGCCGCTCCATCGCTCCGTAGTCAGCGAGCCAGTACGCGAGGGATCCGGCTGCCCCGAGCGCCCGCGCGCGCGTGGCGTCACGCGGAGCTGCCGCCGGCAGGGCGAGCAGGCGCTCCAGCCGCGAGCGTCCTTCGGCCACGTGCCCGCGTTGCTGCCAGAAGCGCCAGATCGCCGACGCCATCTCGAGCGCAGCTTGGACCGCTTCTCGCTCGCCGACCGCCCGCTCACGTTCGAGGACCGCACGGATGTTGTCGTGCTCGCGTTCGAGCCGATCGAGCCACCGCACCTGGTGCTCGCCGGTGAGGTGTGGCTCCGCCCGTTCAGCAAGAGCGCGGAAGTACCCCGTGTGCCGACGCTCGACCTCCTGGCGCTCCTCCGGGGCGAGCGTCGCCAACCGCTCGGCTGCGTACTCCCTGATCGTCTCGAGCATCGAGAAGCGCAGCTCCTCGTCGTCGTGCTCGGGGCGACGGACGAGGCTGGCGTCTGCGAGCACGTCGAGGTTCTCGAGGACGTCGAGATCGCCTCCGCAAACGGTTTCGGCCGCGTCCAGCGTCCAGCCGCCGCTGAACACGGCGAGCCGCGCGAACAGCCGGCGGCTGGCCGGCTCGAGGGACTCCTCGCTCCAACGGATCGACGCCGCCAGCGTCCGGTGACGCTCCGGCGCGTCGCGCGGTCCTCCCGTCAGAAACGGCAGCCGGTGCTCGAGGCGTTGCGCGAGCGTGCTGACGTCGAGGAGGCGCAGGCGCGAGGCGGCGAGCTCGATGGCCAGCGGGAGGGCGTCGAGACGAGACACGATCTCGACGACGGCACGACGGTTCGTCGGATCGAGCCGGAAGCCCGGGCGCGCCTCCTCGGCTCGTTCGAGGAACAACCGGATCGAGTCCGATCGCGCCATGCCACGGTCGTCCGAGGCATCCGACGGAGGCATGGCCAGCGGTGGAACGCGGATCTCGACCTCGCCGGAGAGGTGGAGGGGAACGCGGCTCGTCACGAGGATCGTCAACGACGGAGCGGCGTCGAGCAACGACGACACGACGGTCGCGTGCTCGACGAGCTGCTCCATGTTGTCGAGCACCAACAGGAGCCTGCGCGCTTCGAGGTGCCGAGCGATGGCGGCGACGCGGTCGACGCCCGGCGTCTCGCGCACGCCAAGGATGCGCGCGATCTCCGCAACCATCGGCTCACGATCGATCGCGGCGCTGAGGTCGACGAAGGCGACCCCATCGGCGAACCGGTGTCCGATCGCCGATGCCGCCGCGATCGCGAGCCTGGTCTTGCCCGTGCCGCCCGGGCCCGTGAGCGAGACGAGGCGGTTCGACGACGTGCGCTCGGCGATGTCCTCGAGCTCCAGCTCACGTCCGACGAACGACGTCCTCGGCGCCGGAAGGAGCGTCCGCCGCGGATCGACGGCCCTGAGCGGCGGGAACGTCTCGTCGAGGCCGTCGATCACGACGTCGTGGAGCGGCTCGGCGCGTCCGAAGTCCTTCAGGTCGTGCGGGCCGAGGTCACGGATCGCGACGCCGTGGGGGAGGTCCTCGGCAACCAGGGCGGCGGTCGTCGACGACAGGACGATCTGGCCTCCGTTCGCCGTGGCCGCGACGCGAGCCGCCTTGTTGACGTCGAGGCCGAGGTAATCATCGCCACCGGTCTTGCCCTCGCCGGTATGGAGGCCGATCCGAAGACGGACCCGCTCGCCGGCGAGCGGGGCGTTCAGCGAGCGCTGGATCGCCACCGCGAAGGAGAACGCGTCGTGGGCGCTCGGGAACACCGCGAAGAAGGAGTCACCCTCGGTTCGGACCTCGACGCCGCCGCGCTCCGCGAGCTCTTTCCGGATCAGCGCTGCCTGCGCATCCTGGAGCGCGCCGTACGCCTGATCGCCCATGTCTCGCAGCATCCGGGTCGATCCCTCGATGTCCGAGAACATGAACGTCACGGTGCCGGTCGGAAGGCCACCCACGGTCGTGACTGTAGGCGAGGGCGCCGAGCCGGACGACCGGGCGACGCAAAGCTCGAACCCGACGCGGGTCGTGCGGCGGGTGATGCGTCAGTTGGTCGCCGGGACGAGCCCGCCGTCGTGCGTGTCGATCACGGCTCGGGCCGCGTGGCCGCAGCTCCACATCGTCCAGTGCACCTGGCCCCCGTCGAGATCGAACGTCGCCTCCACCAGCCTGTGGCCGGCGCCGCAGGTCCCGCATTCGTCGCGCATCGTCTGCCTCCGTCGGTCGAGTGGCAGACAGGGCCTCCCTCGGGGGGAAGGTGAGGGGGCCCTGTCCGCTCCTCGCCTGTATCGGTGGCCGTCGTCGTTGCCGACATGGCTAACGCTGAGGGTTCCGACATGGGCCGTGCGGAGGGCGAGCAGAAGGCCGGTCTACGCCTGTTCGGCCATCGACCCCTCGAAGGCCCTCACCGCGAGCTGCAGGTCCTGCTCGGTGTGGGCCGCGGAGACCTGCGCCCTGATCCGTGCCTTCCCCTGCGGAACGACCGGATAGGAGAACGCGATCACGTAGACGCCCTTCGCGAGCATCGCCTCGGCCACCCGGCCGGCGAGCGCCGCGTCCCCGATCATCAGGGGCACGATCGGATGCTCCCCGGGCAGGATGTCGAGGCCCGCCGCCGTCATCGCCGAGCGGAAGAACCGCGTGTTCGCCTCGAGCCGGTCGCGGAGCTCGGTGGAGCGCTCGAGCAGCTCGATCGCCTTCAGCGACCCGCCGACCACCGCGGGCGCGACCGTGTTCGAGAACAGGTACGGGCGCGAACGCTGACGCAACAGCTCGACGATCTCCTTGCGGCCGCTCACGTAGCCGCCGCTCGCTCCGCCCATCGCCTTGCCGAGCGTCCCGGTGAGGATATCCACGCGGTCCATCACGCCGAAGTGCTCGGGCGTCCCCCGGCCGCCGGGTCCCATGAACCCCACCGCGTGCGAGTCGTCGACCATCACGAGCGCGTCGTGTCGCTCGGCGAGGTCGCAGATCGCCGGCAGGTTCGCGAGGTAGCCGTCCATCGAGAAGACGCCGTCGGTGGCGATCAGCCGCCGCCTCGCTCCCGACGCGTCCTTCAGTTGCGCCTCGAGGTCGTCCATGTCGTTGTTCCGGTAGCGCAGGCGTCTCGCTTTCGACAGGCGGATCCCGTCGATGATGCTCGCGTGGTTCAGCTCGTCGGAGATGACCGCGTCCTCGTCGGACAGCAGCACCTCGAACGAACCCCCGTTCGCGTCGAAGCACGAGGAGTACAGGATCGTGTCCTCGGTCGCGAGGAACCGCGTGAGCGCGTCCTCGAGCTGCTTGTGCAGCTCCTGGGTGCCGCAGATGAACCGGACCGACGCGAGGCCGAAGCCCCACTCGTCGAGCGCCGCGTGCGCGGCGCCGATCACCTCGGGGTGATCGGCGAGCCCGAGGTAGTTGTTCGCGCAGAGGTTCAGGACCTCGCGCTCGTCACCGCGCACGCCGACCCGCGCGCGCTGCGGCGTGGTCAGGATGCGCTCGGACTTCTCGAGGCCGGCCGCGCGGATCTCCCGGAGCTGCTCCGCCAGTGCCGGTTCGACCGTGTCGCTCGTCACGCGTTCCCTCTCCACTCGAGCAGGACCTTGCCGGTGTCGCCCGTCCGGACCGTCGCGAACGCCTCTTCGAACCGCTCGGCCGGGAAGCGATGCGTGATCACCGGCGTGATGTCGAGCCCGCTCTGCAGCATCGACGTCATCATGTACCACGTCTCGTACATCTGGCGGCCGTAGACGCCGCGGAGCGTGAGCTGCTCGAAGATCACCGTGTTCCAGTCGATGCCGAACCCCTGTTCCGGGATCCCGAGCATCGCGATCTTCGCCCCGTGCGACATGTTGGCGAGCATGTCCCGCAGCGCCTCGGGGTTCCCGCTCATCTCGAGGCCCACGTCGAAGCCCTCCTTCATCCCGAGCTCCGACTGCGCGTCGGTGATCGAGCGCTCCCGGACGTCGACGGCGAGCGTCACGCCCATCGTCTGCGCGAGCTCGAGCCGGTAGGGGTTCACGTCGGTCATCACCACATGACGAGCTCCACCGTGTCGAACGACCGCCGCGGCCATCAGCCCGATCGGCCCGGCGCCGGTGATCAACACGTCCTCGCCGTGGACGGGGAACAGCAGGGCCGTGTGCACCGCGTTGCCGAACGGGTCGAAGATCGCCGCGATGTCCCGGTCGATCGTCGGATCGTGATGCCAGACGTTCGTCATCGGCAGCGCGATGTACTCGGCGAACGCGCCGGGTCGGTCGACGCCGATGCCCTTCGCATCGGCGCAGAGGTGGCGGCGGCCCGCCATGCAGTTCCGACAGCGGCCGCAGACCACGTGGCCCTCGCCGCTCACGAGGTCGCCGGGAGCGAAGTCGCTCACGTTCGCGCCGACCTCCGCCACCTCTCCGACGAACTCGTGTCCGATCACGAGCGGAACCGGCACGGTGCGCTCGGCCCAGTCGTTCCATTCCTCGATGTGGAGGTCGGTGCCGCAGATCCCCGTGCGGTCGACGCGGATCAGAACGTCGTTGATGCCGATCTCGGGCTCGGGCACGTCGGTCATCACGAGACCGGGCCCGGCGTCCTGCTTCAGGAGCGCCCGCATCCGACGCCTCCCTCCTCGCACGTCCGGCGCATCGGGGTCAGTGGCTCGTCGCTCTGGCGCGGGCGGGATGGGACGGGTCGTGCGAACCCGGAGCTCCGTGGGACGGCGTGCGCGGTTCGGAACGATCGTGTGCGGGTAGAGCCCGTGCGCGATCCGAGAGGAGGTCGGGCATGTGTGCGAACTGTGGGTGCGGCATCCCGGAAGACAAGCACGGCGACGATCGGAACATCAACTGGAGCGAGGTCGTCGCCTCGGCTGAGGCGAACGACATCACCCCGGATCAGGCGATCCAGAACATGCAGGAGATGTCGAGGAAGCAGGGGTCCTGATGCGGTGCCAGCACGAAGGATGTCGGTGCGAGGCGGAGAGCGGGGAGTTCTGCAGCGACTACTGCCGCGACCATGCGGGAAGCGGCGAGCACGCGGCCGGCCACGCGTGTGAGTGCGGCCACGCCGCCTGCGTCGCCTGACCGAGCACACTCAAGAGATCAGGATCCGCGCTACGACGCACCGTCGCAGGCGGCTACGAGCCGGTGCGCTCGTCCAGGAACGCTCGCATGGCCCGTTGCGGAGCTCCCGAATCGAACAGCGCGCAGAGCAGCTCGCGTTCCTGCGCGAGGCGCGCGTCCAGATCGACGCCCTCCGCGTGGATCGCGGCCTTCGCCGCCGCGATCGCCTCGGGTGACGTCCGGGCGTACCCGCGCGCGGCCTCGACGGCGACCTCGCACGCGGTCCCGCGATCCACCACCCGGTCCACGAGCCCCATGTCGAGCGCTTCGGCCGCGCGGACCGAGCGCCCGGAGTAGATCAGGTCCTTCGCCCGGGCCCTTCCGACGAGACGCGGGAGCCGCTGGGTCGCGCCGGCCCCGGGGATCATGCCGAAGCGGATCTCGGGCTGGCCGAGTCGCGCTCCGCTCCCGGCGAACCGGAAGTCTGCCGCGAGCGCCAGCTCGCACCCGCCGCCGAGGCAGAAGCCTTCGACGGCGGCGATGACCACCTTGGGGATCGCCTCGACGGTCGCGACCGCTCCGCCGACGGCGAGCAGCACGTCGCGCATCGACGCCGCCGACTGCGAGGCCATCACGTCGAGGTCGCCGCCCGTCGAGAACGTCCGGTCGCTGCCCGCGATCACCACCGCACCGACGTCGGCGCGCGTGGCGACCTCGGTCGCCACGCTGGCGAGCATCGATGCCATCGGCACCGAGATCTGGTTGCTCGGCGGATCGTGGAGCCGGACGATCGCGACGCCGTCGTCGACGGCGACCTGCACGAGACGCTGCACGCAAGACCTTTCGTCGGGTGATGCTCCGGCCTACCCATCCGAGGGCGCCGCGAACCCATCGGTGCGTTCCGCGCGCGCCCGCGTCCCTAGCTTCCCACGCTGCTCCGTCGCCCTCCCGGTTGGACGACGCCGTTCACGGTGAGCGTGTACGGCGCCTGCTGCGTGACCGTCTCGGTCCGGTCGAGGTACGTGACGATCGCCGCCACGATGGTGCCCGACGTTCCGATCGCGTCGGCCAGCTCCTGCCCCGACAGCGACCCGTCGAAGCTCGCGTCGAGCGCAAGGCGGTGCACGCGGACCTCGTCGCTCGCCTGATGGAACGCGACGAGCTGCACGACGAACCGCTCGACATCGGTCCGGTTGATCTGCGTCGGGGAGTCGAACGGGGCGAGCGAGGCGCCCGACGACACGAGGTGGTTCCCGACCATCACGTCGTCGACCCACCAGCCCTTGCGGATCACGCCCGGATCCGTCACGTACCGGAACGCGATCACGACCCGGTCACCGGCGTAGCGCTGGAGGTTGCACGTCTCGTGCCGCCAGCCGTGCGAGCGCCCCTCGTACGCCGGCCCGAGCGCGCCCTGGGTCCGGGTCCCGCCGCAGCTGATCGTCCGGTAGGTCTCGCCTCCGTCGTCGGAGACCTGGACGTAGGCCCAGTCGTAGCCGCGCTCGGTCCAGTACCAGTGGTCGAAGCTGAGGCGCGGGTTGCTGCGTGGAACGCGCGTCTCGAACGCCAGCCCCCGGTCCAGGTCGTCGCCGCGACCGGAATACAGGGCGCTGCCCTCGCTCCCCGGCGGCGGGTTCCGGTCGACGCGCCATCTGAGCGGCAACGACTGGAGCTCCGTCGCCCCGTCGAACGCGATCGAGTCCACGTCGTCGACCGACACGTACGAGCCGCCGGCGTCCCGGAACCGCACGTAGTCCGATCCGTTCGGCGGCGCCCCGAACGCCGAGTAGGCCTGATCGTTGTCCCAATTGATGTCCGCGTTGAACGCGTCGGTCTGGATCAGCGCCGGATCGAACCCGATCGCCGTCCAGCCTGCGTCGAGGACCTTGTCGACCGCCAGCATCAAGGCCCATCGCGTGATGACCTTGCCGGTCCTGAGCTGTGGGTCGACCTGCTTCAGCAGCCGCGCGAGCGAGTCGAGGCCGTTGCGGGCGTCGAGGTGGAGCGACCGCATGAAGCCCTCGCCGTAGCGTTCGAACAGGTAGAGCATGAAGGTCTGCGCGGCGCCGTAGTCGCAGAGGATCTCCTGCTCGAAGTCGGTCTGATCTCCCCAGACCGTGAGCGAGTTCTCGGGACCGCCGGGTCGCGGGATCGGGTTCGCCGGCGTCTGCACCGCGGTGTAGCCGAGCAGGCACTGCACGCCGCTCTCGTGGCCGATCTCCTCGATCGACTTCGTCGCGTCGTAGTACCCGGTGATCGTCGCCGCGTACTCCGACAGGCCCTCGTCGACCCAACTGAGCTCGTCGACGTCGACGTAGTTGCTCAGCAGGTGCTGGTACTCGTGCGCGAAGACGCCCTCGTAGAGGAACGGACGTGCCGGAGCGCTCGTGCACGGATCGTCCGTCGGATCGTGCGGCGGGTTCGCGCCTGTCCGGTGCAGCCAGTCCCACGCGTCGATCGTCATCACGGTCCGGTTGAGGTAGTCGTCGAACAGACCCCAGAAGAAGCCCGCGGTGTACGTGTAGCTGTTCGAGTTGTTCGTGTCGTAGAAGTTGTCGTCACGCACGTTGTCGACCAACGCGACGACCCGATCGCCGGGCCCGCGGTAGTAGTTGTCGGGCAGCCCGAGGATGTCGGCGAGCACCGCGCGGGCGCCGTTCCGCTCGGGCGGGACGCTGAGCGCGTCCGACAGCGTGGGATAGATGGTGTCGTCGAACTCGTCGATCAGGTACTGCACGTCGGCGTCCGAGATCACGTTGCGGACGCCGTCGTTCCGACAATCGCCCGCGGGGAAGTCGATGCCGCGAGAGACGTCGTCACGGTCGCTCGCGACCCAGACCTCGATGTGCTCTCCGACGCCCCGGAGCGTGTAGGCCTTCGGATAGATCGTCCCTTCGAAGTCGTCGCTCGCGAGCCACGTGCGCTCGTCGCCCACCGACGGCCTGGCGCGGCGCAGCATCGCTCGCTCGGCGACGGCGGACGCGTCGGTGTCGAGCCGGCGATCCGCGTTCGGATCGAAGTGGCGTGTGTCGTCGACGTGGATCTGACCGTCGGGCGTGGGTCCGGCGGAGGCCGCCGGAACCGCCCCGACCATCAGCACGAGAGCAACGAAGAGCGAGGCGGGCACCCGCATGAACATCCCCTTTCACCGGTCCTCGCGGACCGTGTCACCCCGGAGGTGCTGGCAGCGGGATGTTCGGACAGGTCGAACCCTCGCGCAAACCGGGCGAGACGACGGGCTCGAGGTCGAGCGGCCCGTTCGGTCGCCGGCAGGCGCTCCGTCCGTCAGAGTGGCTCGTCGCGCGCGTCCCGACGTAGGTTGGGAGGGACACCATGCCAGCGTCGGATGACCTGATGGTCCGGGGGCGCGCGGCGCTCGACGGCCACGCCTGGGACGAGGCCTACGCGACCCTGAGCCAGGCCGACGCGGCCGGCGCGCTGACCGGCGAAGGCCTCGAGCTCCTGGCGACCGCGTCCTACTGGACGGCGCGTCCCGACGGGGCGATCGAGGCGTACGAGCGCGCCTACGCCGCGTACCTCGAGGAGGGGGATCGCGCGCGAGCCGCCATGGTCGCCTTCCGGATCGCCGAGCAGCACGGGATGCGGATGTCGATCGCGCAGGCCCAGGGCTGGGCGCAGCGAGCGTTCCGCCTGGCCGAGGAGGATCCGACGTGGCCCGTGCACGGATGGCTGATCTGGGTCCAAGGCCTGATGTTCTGGATCATGGAAGGCGACTTCGTCTCGGCGATCGAGCGCTACGACGAGGCGATCGCGTTCGCCGCTGCGAGCGGCGACGAGGATCTCGCCGCGATGAGCCTGCACGACAAGGGGCACGCCCTGTGCCTGTTGGGCAGGGTCGACGAGGGCATGCCGCTGCTCGACGAGGCGATGGCGGCCGTGGTCGGCGGCGAGCTCGATCCCGCGGCTGCCGGCTACGTCTACTGCGGCATGATCGGCGTCTGTTCGAAACTCGGCGACTACGGACGCGCGACGGAATGGACCGACGCGACGTTGCGCTGGTGCGATCGTCACTCGGTCCCCGCGTTCCCCGGCGTGTGCCGCGTGCACCGCGCCGAGCTGAACACGTTCCACGGTCACCTCGACGACGCCGAAGCCGAGGCGCTCGCCGCCTGCGAGGAGCTGCCCCGGTACAACTTCGTGTCGGGCCTGGGCCCGGCGTACTACGAGATCGGAGAGGTCCGCCGGCGACGGGGCGATCTCGCCGGCTCGGAGGACGCCTACGCCCGAGCCGACGATCACGGGCGTCCGCCGGAGCCCGGACGGTCGCTCCTGCGTTTCGCCGAGGGGAGGGTGTCGGCCGCTGCAGCCGGCATCGGTCGCGCGCTGCAGGAGCTCGGCGCCAATCACTGCACCCGCGCCCGGCTCCTCGCGGCACAGGTCGACATCGCGCTCGCCGACGACGACATCGAGACGGCGGCGTCCGCGGCCGACCAGCTCGACGCCGTGGTCGCCGAACTCGGAACGTCGTCGCTCCGCGCGATGGCCTCCACGGCTCGCGGCGGCGTCCTCGCCGCTCGCGGCGACGCCGAAGGCGCGCTCGCCTCGCTGCGACGTGCGCGCCGCGAGTGGCAGCAGCTCGATGCGCCGTTGGAGGTCGCGGAGGTTCGCCTGCGGCTCGCGTCGGTCTGCGCCGCGCTCGGCGACGACGACGCTGCGCGATCCGAGGCGCGCGCCGCGCGGCTCGCCTTCGAGCAGAGCGGCGCCCGTCCAGCGGCGGAACGCGCCCGCCGCGTCCTCCAGCAGCTCGCGACGGACGACGAGCGTCCGGAGCGCGTCGGTCGCGCGTTCATGTTCACCGACATCGTCGGGTCGACCGATCTGATCGGCGCGATCGGCGACGAGGCGTGGGAGGACCTCCTCGCGTGGCACGATCGCACCCTCACCGCTGTCTTCGCGGCCCATGGCGGCGACGTCGGGCATCACACCGGCGACGGGTTCTTCGTCGCGTTCCCCGACGGCGATGCCGCGCTGCGGTGCGCCGTCGAGGTGCAACGCGCCCTCGCGGAGCACCGACGTTCCGCGGGGTTCGCGCTCGCGGTGAGGATCGGTGTCCACGCCGGCGAGGCGACGGCACGCGGCGACGACTACGGCGGCGCCGAGGTGCACCGGGCGGCGAGGATCGCCGCCCTCGCCGGTGCCGGCCAGATCTTCGCCAGCCGGTCGACCGTGAACGACGCGACCGGAGGCGTCTCCGTCGACGACGTCGGGGAGGTCGCGCTGAAGGGGTTCACGGAACCGGTCGCGATCGTCCGCGTGAGCTCCGCGTGACGTGGCGCGCGATCCGCTGCGGGCGTCAGCCGGACGCGAGCCGTTCGGACGTGGCCGCCGGCAGCGTCGACGACGTGTCCGTGCGCCTGGCGGGACGGGCCGTCTCGCCCTAGGCTCCGGCCGAGATGTCCACGCACGGAACCGCGATCGGCACGCCGGAGGATCAGCGCCGCTACTACGAGACGCTCCTCGAGGCGAGCCCGACCGCGATCGTGGCGTGCGATCCATCGTTCAGGGTCACGTCGTGGAACCCCGCCGCGGAGCGACTGTTCGGCTGGTCCCGCGACGAGGCGGTCGGAACCAACATCGACGAGCTCGTCGGTCGCCACGACGCGATCCGGGCCGAGGCGGCATCCGTGAACGACCGGGTGATGAGCGAGCCCATCGAGCTCGTGACGAGGCGCTCGCGCAAGGACGGCACGCTCGTCGACGTCGCGATCCGAGCCGTGCCCGTCACGATCGACGGTCAGCTCGTCGGCGCCTTCGCGCTCTACGAGGACGTCGGCGAGCTCGTCCGCCAACGTCGGTTCTTCGAATCCCTCGTGGAGACGAGCCCGACGGCGATCATCATGGTCGATCGCGGGTTCCGGGTGACCCTGTGGAACCCCGCGGCCGAGCAGCTCTTCGGGTACGGCGCCGAGGAGGCGATGGGTCAGAACCTGGACGACCTCGTCGCGAACGACCCGGTGATCCACGCCGAGGCGACCGCATGGAGCCACGAGGCGTGGGAGCTGCCGTCGTTCCGGCGGATCGGTCGTCGGACGCGCAAGGACGGCTCCCTCATCGACGTCGAGATCCTCGCGATCCGGGAGGAGATGGCGGACGAGCCGAGCAGCTACTACATCCTCTACCACGACGTCACGGAGCTCGAGCAGACGCGCCGGCAGCTCGAAGCTCGCGTCGACGAACAGATGGCGGAGCTCGTCCGCACCGGCCAGCTCGCACGCTTCCTGCCGCGTCAGGTCGCGGAAGCGCTGCTGCAGGGGAGCTTGCATGCCGAGGCCGAGTCGTTCGAGCGTCGACGCATCACCGTGCTGTTCGCCGACATGGTCGGCTTCACCGATCTCGCCGAGAGCCTCGAGCCCGAAGAGCTCGCCGATGTTCTGAACGGCTACCTCCGCGAGATGTCCGCCGCCGTGATCGAGTTCGGCGGCTCCGTCGACAACCTGATCGGCGACGGCGTGATGGCCGTGTTCGGCGCTCCCAACGACATGTCGGAGGCCGATCAGGCGTGGTCCGCCGTGCGGGCCGCGATCCAGATGCGCGAGCGATGTCACCGTCTCGCAGCATCGCTGCGGGATCGGGGCATCCCCGCGGACCCCGACATCCGCGTCGGCGTGAACACCGCGCACTGCACGGTCGGCGTGTTCGGCAGCGACGTGATGCGCGCCTACACCGCCGTCGGCTTCGGCGTGAACGTGGCGGCTCGCCTGCAGACCGCCGCGGAGCCAGGGTCGATCCTCTGTGGCTTCCGGACCTACGCGCTCGTGAAAGAGAAGGTGCGCGCGGACGAGCGGGGCGCTCTGCCCGTGAAGGGTGCCGTGCGGCCGGTCGAGGCGTACGAGATCGTCGATCTCCTCCGCGGATGACGCGCCCACGGGTGCCGGTCGCACTCCCGCCTCCGCGACGGTCGATCGGATGGTGAAAGCCCTCCCGGACCCCTCGTTCCACGGTCGGGGGGAAACGTCCGAGCACCCGGCGGAAGGCGATCTCGGACTCGTTCGGGGTCCGGGAGAGCTCTCTCGGAGCACGGTACGCTTCGGCGCATCCCCGCACCATCCGCCGAAGGTCCGACGTTCGCGGGCCGGACGATCGATGTCCTTTCAGCGCGAGTTCGAGGCGATCGTCCCGCCGCGACCGCGGTGAACGCTCCCTTTTGTCACTCTTCCGGTCCGCCTTCCCCTTGCCTCCTGGTGCGAGGACGACGAGACTCCCGCGGGTCGACGGAAGGAGCAACCATGACCCCCCGCCCCGTCACGACCATCGCCATCGCCGTCCTCGCCGCCACCGCTCTCCTGCCCGTGGCCTCGGCGACCGCTGCCGACCCGGACGACATGTGCTTCGGGAAGCCGTTCACGATCGACGCCCGTGGGTCGGGTCAGACGCCGACCGTCGGCACCGAGGGCCCCGACGTCATCGTCGGCGGCACGATCGTCCACGGGCTCGGCGGGAACGACAGGATCTGCTCGTTGCGGGGGGCCGACGTGGTCTACGGAGGTCCCGGCGACGACATGATCGACGGAGGGAGCCAGGAGGACTTCATCGAGGGCGGTCCGGGGGACGACTTCCTGCGCGCGGGCCTCGACACCTGCTACTGCGACCAAGGGTACGGACCCGGCGGCGAGGTGTTGTCGGTGCGCGACGCGACCGGACCGACCACCGTCGACCTGATGCACGGTGTCGCCTCGGGTCCGGGGATCGGCCATGACACCTTGTCGGTGAGCCCCGGAACCGGTTGGTGGTACGCCGGCGTCGAGTTCAGCGAGGTGCACGGCTCGCCCTACGCCGACGTGATCGTCGGCGGGAAGGCGTGGAACGGCAACGCCCTGTTCGGCTTCGGCGGCGACGATCGGATCCGTGGCGGCGACCAACGCGACCTGCCGGCGGGCGAGTACACGTACGACCTCCTCGTCGGCGGACGCGGCAACGATCGGCTCCGCGCGCGAGCCGGCGCGGACCTCCTCGAGGGCAACCGCGGCAAGGACGTCCTGAACGGTGGCGACGGCGGCGACGATCGCGACGTGGTGCGGTACGCCGCGCCGGCGACCGTGAACTGGAACACGTGCCGGATCTCTGGTGACGAGGGAACCGACCGGATGGTCGAGATCGAAGCCGGGCCCCGCAAGAGCGACGGCGCGACGGTGATCGGCTCGCCTCCCTGCTAGCCGGTCGCCGCGTGCGTTCCGAGACGCAGAAGGTCCGACGCGCGCGGCGCGAACGAACCGCTCCGCAGTAGCCTGCGGCGCGTGAACCGTCGCAGGGACACGACCGATCCCGTCGAGATCGTCGAGATCCGCGTCTACCGCGGGCCGAACGTCGAGTTCCCGCGTCCCGCGATCCGGCTCGTCGCGTCGGTGCCCGGTTGGATGCGCGCGACGGAGGCACGCCTCGCACGGCGCGCCGAGGAGATGGGTCTTCCCGAGAGCGCGCGACCCGGTGGGCCGAGGACCGAACAGCGTCGCCGCTTCGCGGTGCGTGCGGCGGTGCACGTCACTCGCGAGATCTCCCGGGCTCGCGCGACGCGCCTCGCCGTCCGCGGCCGCGCCGGCGCGGAGGCCGACCGGATCGAGGTCGTCTTCCCGTGGCGGCGTCGCGGATCGGCGCAGGCGCTCGCCGAGGAGGTCGTGTCGGTCCTGCGGGACCTGCTCGCGACGCGGCGGACGTTCCGACGGCTCGTCGCCGACGCCGCGGACAGGATCGGGGAGGTCGATCCGGGGCCGGAGCCGGATCTTCCCGACCCGTCGGTCCCCGTGGTCGCCGTCACCGGCACGAACGGCAAGACGTCGACGGTGCGGATCCTCGCGCACGTCCTCCGGCAGGCCGGCATGAGCGTCGCCTACTCCTCGACCGACGGCGTGTACCACGACGGCGTCCTCGTCGAGGAGGGCGACTACGCCGGCCCGAGCGGCGCCCGCATCGCGCTGTCGCAGCCGGGCGTCGAGGTGGTCGTGCTCGAGACCGCCCGGGGAGGCATCCTGCTGCAGGGCCTCGGCGTCGCGTCGAACGACGTGTCGGTCGTGACGAACGTCTCGCGCGACCATCTCGGCCTCCACGGCATCGACACGCTGGATCAGCTCGCCGACGTGAAGGGAACGATCACCCGCGTGACCCGCCCCGACGGATGGACGGTGCTGAACGCCGACGACCCACGCGTGCTGAACATGCGTCGCCGATCGCCGGCGCGGCCGTTCCTCTTCTCGCTCGACCATCGACATCCCGCGTTCCCCGACGTGCTGACCGAGCACGGTCGCGCAGCGACCGTGCTCGACGGGGCCATCGTGCTGCTCGGACCGGGCAGCCGATCCGAGACCGTGATCGCCGTCGAGGACGTTCCGGTGACCCTCGCCGGCGTCGCGCGCCACGCGGTGCAGAACGTGCTCGGCGTCGCCGCGGCGGCCGTCTCGGTCGGCGTGCCGACCGCGCACGTCGCGGCAGGGCTCCGGACGTTCCTGCCCGACGCCGAGACGAACCCCGGCCGCGCGAACGTCTACACGCACGACGGGCGCGTCGTCGTCGTCGACTACGCCCACAACGAGGACGGCATCGACTCGTTGGCCCAGATCCTCGCCGGGTTCCGCCGGCCCGGGAACGACGTCTGGCTCGCGTTCGGAACCGCCGGCGACCGGAGCGACGAGATCCTCCACGCCTTCGCCTACCGCGCGGGCCGTGGGGCGGACCATCCGATCGTGGCGGAGCTCCACCGGTACCTGCGGGGCCGCGATCCGGAGGACCTGGTCGAGCGCCTCCGCGCCGGCGCGATCGACGCCGGCGCCACCGAGGTGCCGTCGGAACCCGATGAGGTGCGCGCGCTCGAGCGGATGCTGCGCGGGGCGCGGCGCGGCGACGTGATCGGCATCACGGCGCTCGCCCAGCGTCCCGAGATCTTCGCGATGCTCGACCGTGAGGGCGCCGTCCGGGCCGATCCCGCGACGGTGAAGCGGCTCGTCCGCGCGGCGAGACCGACGGTCAGGCGGGCGCGGGCGACGCGGTGACGCCGGCGCCCTGCGCCCGGCGTCGTTCGATCTCGTCCCACACCCGCTCGGCGTGGTCGACGCACAGCACGACGAGGTCGCCGGGGCGGGCGCGGTCGAGGGCCCGCTTCGCCGCCTCGAGCTCGTCGGTCACGATCTCGACGTGGCCGGTGCGGCCGCCGGCGGCCCGCGCCTCGTCGACGCCTTCGGCGATCAGCGCCGCGGTCTCACCCCGTGCCCGGCCGCGCGGGTTCTCGTCCTCTCGGACGATCACGTCGTCGAAGTAGCGAGCGGCGACCCGTCCGAGCTCCCGCATGTCGTCGTCGCGCCGGTCGCCGGCCGACGCCACGACGCCGACGCGAAGATGCGCTGCCCACGAGGGATTGCCCGGCATCGCGAAGTCCGGCGAACTCCCGACGAGCCGATCGACGAAGTCGCCGACCGACGCGAGACCCGCGGGGTTGTGGGCGTAGTCGACGATCACGCGCACGCCTCGGAGCTCGACCACGTTCAGCCGGCCCGGCGCGTCGAAGAACGACGTCGAGAACGAGCGGAGACCTTGCCGGATGTCGTGGACGTGCGCGCCGGCGGCGTACGCGGCGCCGGCGGCGGCGAGCACGTTCTGGACGTTCATCCGCGCCTTGCCGTCGAACGTCGCGGGGAACTGATGCGTGTAGCCGAGCTGGTCCTTCCGCCGGCCGTCGAGGAGGACGACGAGCTCGCCGTTCGGACCGTCCTCGAGGGTCACGGCCTTGCGGCCGCGACGGACCCACCGCGCGATCAGGTCGTTGTCCTTCTCCATCGAGAAGAGCAGGACCTCTCCCGAGCAGTGCCGCCGCATCGCGAACACGAGGGGATCGTCGGCGTTCAGGACGGCGATGCCGTCCCGCGGCACGGCCTCGACGACGACGCGCTTGACCGCCGCGAGCTCCTCCATCGTGTCGATCCCGTGGAGCCCGAGGTGGTCGCCCGTCACGTTCAGGACCGCCGCGACGTCGTTGCGACCGTAGCCGAGCCCCTCGCGCAGGATCCCGCCGCGCGCGACCTCGAACACCGCCAGGTCCACGCGCGGGTTCTGCAGGACGCGCTGGGCCGAGCGGGGGCCCGACGCGTCGGCCTTGAGCGTCAGTCGCCCGTCGATGTAGATGCCCTCGGTCGACGTCATGCCGACCTTGTGGCCCTTCGCCTTCATGATGTGCGTGATCATCCGCACGGTCGTCGTCTTGCCGTTCGAGCCGGTCACGGAGACGATCGGGATCCGCGAGCGCGACCCGGACGGGTACAACAGGTCGATCACCGGCTTCGCGACGAACTGCGGCTCGCCCTCGGTCGGATGCGTGTGCATCCGGAACCCCGGCGCGGCGTTCACCTCGACGATCCCGCCGCCGGTGTCGCGGACCGGCTGGGTGATGTCGGGCGCGATGAAGTCGATCCCGGCGATGTCGAGCCCGACGACGCGAGCGGCCTCCTCGGCGATGTCGACGTTGTCGCGATGCGCCTCCCACGTGCGGTCGATCGCGCTTCCGCCGGTGGACATGTTCGCGGTCGACGCGAGCTTCACCGGCACGTCGGCGTCGGGCACGTCGTCGAGCTCGAACCCCTGCGAGCGCACGAGCGCCTCGGCCGTCTCGTCGACGCGGATCCGGGTGAGGACCTTCTCGTGCCCGATGCCTCGTCGCGGATCGGCGTTCGCGATGTCGACGAGCTCCCGCACCGTGTGCGTGCCGTCGCCGACGACCTGCGCGGGAACCCGTTCGGCGATCGCGGCGATGTGTCCCCCGATCACGAGCATGCGGTAGTCGTTGCCCTCGAGCAGCCCTTCGACGACGACCACGTCCGAGCGCCGTGCCTCGCTCGCCGCCCGCTTGTAGCCGGCGCGAACCTCGCGGGCGTTCCGGAGGCCGAGGCTCACGCCCCGGCCGTGGTTCCCGTCGAGCGGCTTCGTGACGACCGGGAAGCCGATCCGCTTCGCGGCTTCGACCGCGGCGTCGGCGGAGCGGACGATCGCGCTGCGTGGGACGGGCAGCCCCGCGGCGGCGAGGAGCTCGTTCGTGAGCTTCTTGTCGCTCGCGATGTCGACCGCGAGCGCCGACGTCGACGACGCGATCGTGGCGCGGATCCGCTGCTGGTAGCAGCCCTGACCGAGCTGCACCAACGACTGGTCGTTGAGCCGGATGAACGGGATGTCACGGCTCGCCGCCTCGTCGAGGAGCGCCTGCGTCGACGGTCCGAACGCGCGCCGCTCGGCGAGCACGATCAGCCGCTCGAGCTCCGGGATGAAGTCGAAGGCGTCGTCGTGCCGCACGAGATCGTTCACCAGGCGGACGGCGAGGTCGCCGGCCGCGAGCCCGACCTGCTCCTCCCAGTAGCCGTAGATCACGTTGTAGCGGCCCGGTTCGCCGGCGCCGCGGGTCTTGCCGCGGTACACGTGCGAGCCCGACTCGCGCTGGAGCTCGATCGCGATGTGCTCGGCGACGTGACCCGCCCACGTCCCCTCGTGCAGGCGTTCGATGAAGCCGCCGGCGCGACCGCGCGAGCACGAGTGATCGGCGAGACCCGGCAGCAGATCGAGGAGGCGGTCGTTGAAGCCCTCGATCCGGTTCGAGGGCCACTCCTCGAGGGAGCCGAGATCGACGAGGAGCCGGATCGCCGGTTCGTAGGAGTAGTAGTTCGGACCGCGGAAGACCTGCGTGGCGACGATCGTGAGATCCGGCGACGGAGCGCCGGGCGGCTTGCGCTTGCGTGGCCGTCGCTCGGTGGTCGTCACTCCGAGGCCTCGCGGAGCTCGTCCGAACGGTCGTCGCCGAGGAGGGTCCGTTTCCGCAGGTCGAACCAGTAGCCAGCCGGGATCGAGTGGAGCACGGCGCCCGACACCATCATCGGCTTGCGACCGCGCAGCAGGTGGGCATCGGTGCGGACGTTGGATCCGTCGACCACCGTGATCGATCCACGGCCGACGACCTCGACCGAGCGGTCGGCGTAGACGATCGCAGCGGTGTCCTCGTCGAGCCCGAGGCCGACGAGCGACGGCGACTGCGAGATGGCCGCGAGGAGGCGACCGAGCCGGGTGCGCTGTTCGAAGTGCTGATCGACGATCACGCCGTTCACGACGCCGAGGCCCGCGGCGATCTGCACGTGGCCGTGCCGCGGCGTCGCGCCGGCATCGCCGAACGCCATCATGTGTCCGGCGAGCGCGCTCGCGCCCGCCGACGTTCCGGCGATCGCGGCGCCGCGATCGTGCGCGAGCAAGATCGCCGAGCCGAGGCGCGTTCCGGCGACGACCGAGGCGAGCCTGAGCTGGTTCCCGCCGGTCAGGAACACGCCGGTCGCTCCGCTGAGGAGCGCCGACAGGTCGGGCGATTCCGCGTCGGCGCGCTCCTGAGGGTCGACGCCCGTGACCGAACCCACGCCGAGGCCGGTGAAGCTCGCCTCGTACGTCGCGAGCGTTCGCCGGCCGAACATGGACGCCGTGCTCACCACCACGATGGACGACTCGCGGCCGCCCGCGAGCTCGACGAACCGCTTGAGGATCCTCTGCGTCTTGGTCCGGTCCTCGGCGCCGCCGATGAGCATCACCGGACCGGCGCCGCCGACGGGCGGCCGGTGAGCTGCGCGGCGCGAACGAGGCATCCCGCGAGTCTACGGCCACCTCCGAGCCGCACGGTGAGCCGCGGAAGGATCGACGGGGATGGGACGGCGGCTACGCGCCTGTCGGCATCGCGACGGACGGGGTGGTTCGCGCGTCTCGCCTGGGCGTCAGGCTGCCTTCCGGCAGGCGGTGCAGAACGCCCACCCGCCTTCGGGGTCGAGCCGGAAGAGCGTCGTCTCTCCGCAGCTGGCGCACGTGCGCACGTCGGCGCCTGCCGGCAGCTCTTCGCGCCGGGGTTCAGGGTCGCCGTAGCGATCGAGCGCACGCAGGTACCGCGAGAGGAGATCGTCACGTTCGACCGAGTCGGGTACGTAGGTCCGAGGCCGTTCGAGAACCGTGCTCATGTCCGTTCCTCCTCGTGCTGGAGTCTCGGTTCCGGAGGGATACCCACCGCGCCACGTCTCGGAAACGCGCTGCATCAGCCGCCGAGCGCTGCGATCACGGCCACGACCGCGATGACCGTTCCGATGAGTCCTGCGCCCCAGAGGGCTTCGTTCCACAGATCGCTGCGGTCGTACGGGCCCCTGTTCACGTCATCCATGGGTGCGGGAGTACCCCCTCGAGCCCCGCACCATCTCAGCCTTTCGGCCCAACTTCGTCAGCGACTCGGACCTCGCCGAAGGCACGGTTCGGAGAGCGGCATCCGAGCCGTCCGCTCACGGAGCGGGCGCGAGGTCGTCGCAACGACGCTGGCGGGACCTGAACGGATCTTCACGTCCGCGACGGTTCCCGACGCCAGGAACGGGCACCCCCGAACCGAACCCGCCCCATGGAGGAACGGATGCCGTTGATACGGATGATGGATGGCCGGATGGTCCGCATCGAGGGCATCGCGCCACGAGCGAAGGATGCCGAACGTCGGATCAGGCGCGTGCGCCGGCAGCTCGATGTCGCTTCGGGCGGCCGGACCCGGACGTTTGCGCCGGTGGGCGTCGGGGGAGGGTCACCCGCGAGGATGCAGGGTCGTCGGGAGGAGACACCCGTGGAACGCGAGCGAACCGAGCTACCGGTCGAGCCCTCGGCGTGCCGCCGGGCGCGAAGCATCGTGGAGTCGCTCCGCGGCGCGCTCCCGGAGGGGACGTTCGGCGACGTCGTCTTGGTCGCTGACGAGTTGGTCACGCAAGCGCTCGTCGCCGGTCCGTCTCCGAAGGGTCAGATCACGTTCGAGGTCAGCATCTCCGCCGACGAGATCGCGGTCGCGGCGTCGGATCGTGACGAGGGATACGACGCGCGGCACGCCTTCAACATCCCCGCTGGGAGTCGCGGTCTCGGGCTGGTGATCGTGAGCGAGGTGGCGGATCGATGGGGCATCGAGCATCACGACGGCAGAACGAGGGCCTGGGCGTCGTTCGCCGTGCCGCCCCGTGGCGATGACGAGCTCGCCCCCGAGGAGCGCATCGCGGTCTGACGGCGTTCCCCGCGACCGTCAACCCGCCACCGAGCGTTCCGAGCGATCGAAGGTCCAAGTGCTGCGGGCCGCGCGGCTACGCGTCACGGTCCCCGTCGCCCCCCGAGGCGCGTTCCTCGGCCAGCCTCGCGAGGTTCGCGAGCTGCCTCCGATCGGCGCGGTTGACGAGCGGACGGAAGATCGGTCGCGCCCACCAGGACAACCAGTACGGGACGTAGTTCACGCGGTCGATCGTCTCGGTGTAGGTGATGCGCGATCCGTCGGAGGTCGGCGCGATCGTGTACCGGTGGACGAAGTGCGCCTCCCAGGTTCGCCGACGCGTGCGGTCGAGCGTGGCGTCGGTCTGGATCACGAACGATGTCGGTCGAACCATCTCGGAGACGACCGATCGATCGCGGAACGTTCCGTTGAAGTTCGCGCCCGTCGAGGTGAACGCGAGACCGACCTCCGCGGTCGGAGCCTCGGATTCAAGGTGGAGCAGCTTGAACGTGTCGTCGCTCGCCCGTTCGCCGGACCAGACCACATGGGACGGAAGATCGGTCACGACGCTCCAGACCTGCTCGGGCGTCGCGCGCGACGTCGTGAACGTCTCGGTGCGGATCATGACGGAGCGGTCGGCGGCCATCGAACGAGCGGAGCCCCCGTCGTCGGCCGACGCGCGCGGGAGGAGCCGTCCGATGAACGGCTCCTCCCGCGTCGCGCTCCTCAGCCGAGCTGACCTCGCACCGCGCCGTCGGGGAAGTCCGCGTTGTGGACGTTGACGTAGAACCTGGCCGGGTTCGCGCGGATCCGCCGGAGGAGTGCCTTCCGAACGTCTCCTTCGCAGCCGAACGACAGTCCGATGCCGCTCGTGCCCACCTCGGTCGGGTTGTTCAGCGTGATCTTCGGTGGCCCGGAGATGCCGACCGCTCCACGGTGGATGTGCGCCGCGCTCGCGGGCAGCGTGATGTTCTGCACGCTGATCGCGTAACAGACGCGCTGAGCGCGGACGTTCACCCTCAAGCGCGCGACGCCCGTGCCGTCGCTGTCACCCGGTCCGGGGACCTCGCTGGCGCCGTCCATCTCGGTGTGGAGGCGTACCGCGCTCGCGGGTGAGGCCGCCGCGATCATCCCGAGCACGAGCGTGGTGGTCAACGCCGCGCCGACGATCCGTCTCGTTCTCATCGCTCCCTCCTCGTGAGGTGGCGGTTCCTCCTCACCCGGACGAACGTACTCCTCCCGGTGCGTGACGCATCACCGCAGCTCAGCGCTCCGGCGCTCGATGTCCTCACCCGCGCCCCGGCGTGCAGCCGCCGGAACGGGGGGTTGAAGCTCGACGCGCGCGGCGAGGTGATCGGCGACCCGCGAGGCATCCCGACCTACGCCGGGCAGGGTGGCCGACGACGCCGCGTAGAGGAACTTGAGCCCGACGAAGTACAGGCCGGGTTCGTCCGCGACGATGCCGCCACGCTGCCGCGGATAGCCGTCGTCCACGACGGGGAGCTCGATCCAGGAGAACCCCGGCGAGAAGCCGGTGCTCCAGATCACGTTCGCCACATCGACGACCTCGCCTCCCTCGAGCACCGGCAGGCCGTCGCGCGCGCCGACGACCCTGCCGGTCCGCTCGATCCCCGCCGCGGCGAGATCCTTCGGCTTGGTGCGGACCAGCGGTTCGCCTTTCGACAGCATCATGCGGCGCACCTTGCGCCCGATCGGCGTGCGGACCGTGAAGACGCGGTGGAAGAGCACCCGCAGCACGATGCGGACGCCGACGCGGCCGACGAGCCCGTCGACCCGGAACGGGATGTGGCCGGTGCTAGGTCCGGCGAGGATCGTCCGGTGCCCGTTCACCACGTCGAGCGCGATCTCGGCGCCGGAGTTGCCGGCTCCCGCGACGAGCACGGGTCCCGGCCGCAGCTGGCGGGGCCCACGGTAGGCGGCGCTGTGGAGCTGCGTGATCCGCGGGTCGAGGTCCGACGCGAACGACGGGATCGCCGGCACCTGCCAGCTCGACATCGCGACGACGACGTTGTCGGCCTCGAACCGTCGGTCCCCGGCGTCGATCACGAAGCGGCCGTCGTCGCGCCGGAGCGACCCGACGCGCAGGCCGTTCATCACGGGAAGCTCGAAGCGCTCCGCGTACCGCTCGAGGTAGTCCGCCATCTCGTCCTTCGTCGGGAACGAGTGACGCGGGGCCGGGAACGGCATCCCGTCGAGGCCGTCGAGCCACGCGGGCGTGAACAGCCGCAGGGAGTCCCAGCGGTTCCGCCACGCGTCACCGACGCGATGGTTCGCGTCCACGATCACGAACGGCAGCGCGTGCCGCTTCAGGTGGTACCCGACCGACAGCCCCGCCTGGCCTCCGCCGATCACGACCGTTCCGATGCGCTCGACGCCCGGCGTCTCCATCGCTTGACCTCCTCATCAGCGCGGGCTCCCCGCTCACGAGTCACGCTAGGGGCCGCGAGGATGAGCCGCGATCGGGGATCCTCCCCACGGGACGAGGCCGTGCTCCATCGCGAACACCGCGGCGCCGGCCCGGGTCGAGACGCCGACCTTGCGGTACGCGTTCTGGACGTGCCGATCGGCGGTCTTGATCGAGATCCCGAGCGCCCGGGCCACCTGCTTCGTCTGGTAGCCGCGCGCGAGCAGCCCGATCACCTCGACCTCCCGGTCGGTCAGTCCGGCCGGACGCTCGATCCGTGGCGCCGGACGACCGGCGCCGCGCAGCACGGCGGCGACCATGTCGGCGTCGAGCCGGCCGGCCTTCGCCTCGTCGCCCAGGATCGCCGCCGCCTCGTCGACCCCGTGAGCCGGGCGGTGCGCGCGCGGCTCGGTGAGCGCCTGGTAGACGTCCGCGACCGCGAGGAGACGAGCGAGCGGCGGGAGCCCGGCGGCCGGCACGCCTCGGTGGTAGCCGCTGCCGTCGAGCCGTTCGTGGTGCGCGCACGCGACCGACGCGAGCGACGCGAGGAACGGAGAACGGTCCGTCACGCGTTCGGCGTGGTAGGCGTGGAGACGGACCTGTTCCCGGGCGTCGGCGTCGAGCGGCCCGCGCAACTGCCAGACCCGCGGGTGCACCGCGACGCGGCCCACGTCGTGGAGCAGCGCCGCGCGTCGGACGAGCCGGACGTCGGTCTCGTCGAACCCGCAGGCCTGCGCGCCGGCGGCGGCGCGTTCCGCGACCCCGGCGGCGTGACCGGCGAGGTACGGAGAGGCGAGCTCGGCGAAGGTGCCGACGGCGGCCAGCGCGCGGTCGATCGCCTCGCCTGCGAGCGAGACGTGGGGGGTCGGCTCCGCGTCGAGGATCACGTCCCACGCCGATGGCGCGTCGTCGGCCGCCCGGAACATCTCCGACGCGTGCAGGACGAACGTCTGAGCGACGTGGGGATCGAAGGCATGACCGGCTCGGCGTCGGATCGTCTCGACGGCGTGGGCGTCGCCTCCGATCACGCGTTGGAACGCCGCGTCGCGTGCGACGTGCATCAGCCGGATCGGGAGCGGGATCGCGTCACCGCGCGCGCGGCCGAGCACGCCCTTGCCGTCCCACCGCTCGGTCAGGAACGGGAAGAGCGCCGGAACGTCGCCGGGGACGCCGATCCGGTCGGCGAGGAGTTCCGCCACCTCGCACATCGCGGCGAACTGCGGTCGCACCCGAGCGGCCGCGCGCGGGAGCCGGCGGGCGACCTCGACGATCCGCTGCGGCGCCGGGGCGTCGGGGTCCGGGACCGCCCGAGCGACGGCGCGCATGATCTGTCCGCGCGATCCGAACTGTGCCGGCGGCATGTGCTCCTCGAGGTCGCCGGCGAAGATCCGCGTCGTGACGTGCGCGTCGGTCATGCATCCGACGTACATCAGCAGCGACGCGTGGTACGCCTGCGTCGCGGTCGCGTGATCGACGTCGCAGCGCTCGGCGAGCTGCATCGTCATCGTCGTGGCGCGGAGCCCGTGCTCGAACGGGAAGCCCATCGCGAGATCGGTCGCGAGGCACGTCGCCGCGAGCAGTTCCGCGCCACGGAGCTCGTCGGTGACCCCAGGCGTTCCGCCCACGTCCGGTCACGCTACGCCGTGGACGCACCGCCCGTCACCGCGCGGCTGCTCGTGCGGACCGCGTCCAGCACCCCGTCGATGTCCGCCTCGGTTCCCATGTGGTTCATCACGCCGGCGCGCAGGTACGTGCGCCCTCGGAGCGTCGTCGTCGACAGCCATCCCGCTCGGCTGCGCTCGAGCTCGCGCTGCACCCGGTCCTGGTGCTCGTCGACGGCGCGCTCGCCGAGACCGGCGGCCGGGACGATCCGGAAGCACACGACCGAGAGTTCCGGTGGGTCGACCGCGAGCTCGAGCATCGGATCGTCGCGGCAGCGATCGGCGAGGTACGCGGCGAGGTCGTTCGTGCGCTCGACGAGCTCGCCGAACCCGCGGGTCCCGAGGTGTTGCCACGACATCCAGAGCTTCAAGCCGCGGAACCGACGGGTGCCCTCGAGCGTGAAGTGGTACCAGTCGAGCGGCTCGTCGTGGCTCGACCGCAGGTACTCCGGCGCTCGATGGAAGGTGTCGGCGAGATCGTCGCGCCGGCGGACGAGCAGCCCGCCGATGTCGTACGGCTGGAAGAACCACTTGTGCGGATCGAGCGTGACCGAATCGGCGCGTTCGAGACCCGGCACGCGCGCCGCGTCGCGTTCCGACAGCCGGACCGCTCCGCCGTACGCCGCGTCGACGTGCACCCACAGGCCGAACCGTTCCGCGACGTCCGCGACGGCGGGGATCGGATCGACGGCGCCGGTGTTCGTCGCTCCGGCGACCGCGACGATCGCGAACGGTCGCGCGCCGGCCGCGAGATCCTGCTCGATCGCGCGGACGAGCGCGTCGACGTCGATGTGGAACCGGTCGTCCGTCGGCACCGCTCGGAACGTCGACCCGTCGAAGCCGAGGATGTCGAGCGCCCGCGTGATCGAGAAGTGCGTCTGGTCGCTGCCGTACAGACGCATCGGACCGAGCCCCGACGCGCGCGGTCGGCCCTCCGACGCGTCGACGTGGTCGCGTGCGACCGAGAGCGCCATGAGGTTCGCCATCGCGCCGCCCGACGTCAGCACGCCGAAGCCGTCCTCGGGGTAGCCGACGAGCGAGCGCAGCCACGCGACGACCTCCTCCTCGACGAACGTCGCCGACGGCGCGCCCTGCCAGATGTCGACGCCCTGGTTCAGCCACGGCGCCCACACGTCGCCGGCGATCGCCATCGGCAGCGGCGGAGGCGTGAAGTAGGCGAAGGTCCGGGGATGCGCGTGGCTGAACGCGTCGCGTCCGACGCGCTCCCGGACGTCGGCGAGCACCGCGCGCCACGAACGGCCGTGCTCGGGCGCCGCCGCCGCCTCGCCGCCCGCGCCGAAGAACCGCTCGCGCGACGCTTCGTACGTGAGCCCTTCCGTCGGCACCTCGGCGGCCCGCCCGTAGAGCCAGTCGAGCGCGTCGGTCCAGACGGCCGCGCCGAGCGTGAGGAGCGCCTCGCGCGACGCCTCGGGATCGCGGTACCGGACGAGGTCGTCGTCGGCGGGCAGACGCTCCGGCGTCACGAGGCTCCTCGGCCGATCGTCGAGATCAGGCCGGCCAGCAGCGCGGTGCGTTCGGCGACGCTGCGCATGTCGATCCACTCGCGCTCGCTGTGATCGTCGCCGCCGACCGGCCCGAGGCCGTCGAGCGTCGCGATGCCGATCGCGCTCGTCGCGTTCGCGTCGCTCGCGCCGCCGGTGGCCGCCTCGTCGAGGGCGAAGCCGAGGTCGGCGGCGATCGCCCGCGCGGTTCGGAACAGCTCCACGGTGCCGGCCGAACGCTCCATCGGCCGCACCTCTCGGGACTGGTGCACGGTCGACGTCACGCCCTCGGTCGCGTTCGTCGAGCCGATCCGCTCGACCTCCGCTTCGACGGCGGACAAGGCCGACTCGGTGGACGCCCGCACGTCGATGTCGAGCACCGCTCGCTCGGGCACGACGTTGGATCGCGTTCCCGCCTGCACCACGCCGACGTTCACGGTGGTGCCGTCGGGTCCGTCGTGCAGCGCGTGGAGCGCCTCGATCTTGCGCGCCGCCTCGACGACGGCGCTGCGTCCGCGTTCGGGCTCGACGCCGGCATGGGCGGCGCGACCGGTGATCTCGATCCGCACCGTCGTCACGCCTTTGCGTGAGGAGACGACGTCGCCGTTCTCGCGCGCGGCCTCGAGGACGAGCACGGCGTCGGCCCGGCGGGCCTCGTCGAGGATGCGTGGGCGTGACGCCGGCGAGCCACGCTCCTCGTCGGGGTTGCAGACGAACACGAGCTCGCCGAACGCTTCGTCCCCGACGTCACGCAGGACGCCGGCCGCGTGGAGGCCGACGAGGAGGCCACCCTTCATGTCGCAGACGCCCGGACCGTAGCCGCGTCCGTCCTCGACGCGGAACGGCCGTGCCGCGGCCGTTCCGTCGGGGAAGACGGTGTCGAGGTGGCCGAGCAGCAGGACGCGCCGACCACCTGCACCCCGCAGACGTGCGATCAGGATGTCGCCCCAGCGTCGATCGTCGACCCGGTCGGTCGCATGCCGCTCCACGGTCCAGCCGTCGGCGGCGAGCAGCTCGCCGACGCGGTCAGCCATGCGGTTCACGCCGTCGGGGGAGTCCGTTCCGGAGTCGATCGCGACGAGCTCGGCGAGGACGCTCGCGAACGCCGCCTCGCGCGCACGCGCCGCCTCGAGCATCCGGGCGCTCGTCGGAGCCGGGGTCGTCATCACAGCGCGTCTAGGCGGCGGGCGAGCCGGCGCCGAGGTAGGCCTCGACGACGCGGGGATCCGACGCGATCTCCTGCGGTCGACCGATCGCGATCGTCCGTCCCTGGTCGAGGACCTGGATCCGGTCGCAGAGCTTCATGATGAGCCGCAGATCGTGGTCGACGACGATCACGGAGCATCCGAGCGTCGACCGGATCCGGCGGATGTTCGCGAGCAGCTCGTCGGACTCGGACTCGTTCATCCCGGCGGCCGGTTCGTCGAGCAGCAGCACGGAGGGCCGGCGGATCACGGCCCGCGCGATCTCGAGCCGGCGCTGGACCCCGTACGGGAGGTTCCGTGCCCGCTGGTGCTCGACGTCGCCGAGGCCGAACCATCCGAGGACGTCGTCGACGTCGGCGCGGCTGGCCGAGGTCGGCGCCGCCGCCTCGACGTTCTCGCGCGCCGTCAGCTCCGAGAACAGCCGGATGTTCTGGAACGTCCGGCTCAGACCGCGGCCGGCGACGCGGTGCGCCGACCAGCCGGTGACGTCGGTCGCCCCGAGCACGACGCGACCCTCGGTCGGCCGCTGCACGCCCGAGACGACGTTCAGCAGCGTCGTCTTGCCCGAACCGTTCGGACCGATCAGGCCGAGGACCTCGCCGTCACGGAGCTCGATGTCGACGCCGTCGAGGGCCGTGACGCCTTCGAAGCGCTTCACGACGCCGCGACCCTCCAGCACGGTGGGCGCGTCGGTGACCGGCGGGAGATGGTCCGCCTCGTCCACGTCGGCGACGTCGGCGGCCCCCCGGCGCCGGCTGCGAACGCGGCCCGCCAGCCTCCGGGCGAGGTCGTCGACCTCCCACCGACCGAAGATGCCCTCGGGGCGCAGGATCAGCGTCACGATGATCAGCAGCGCGATCGCGAACTGCACCGTGCCGGTGACGCGGGGGAGTTCCCACGGCCCGATCCGCACGCCCTGTTCGACGCGCGACAGCGTGTCGGTCATGAACGTGATCACGGCGGCGCCGACGACGGCGCCCGTCACGGACGAGCGGCCGCCGACGACGAGCATCGCGAGCAGGGCGAACGTGATCGCGAAGTAGAACTGGTTCGCGTTGAACGCGATCACGTTCTGGGCCCACACCGATCCCGCGGCGCCCATCAGCGCGCCGCTGAGGATCCAGCCGCCGTAGCGGACGCGGACGACGTTCGTGCCGACGGATGCCGACGACAGGGCGTCCTCGCGCGTCGCGCGCAGGCGCAGGCCCGACCGCGACTCCTTGTACAGCCGCCCGACGAACACGAACGCCACGGCGATCGCGGCGGCGACGCCGAGCGTCGTCCGGGTCGGGATCCCGGCGAGTCCCACGGCGCCGCGGGTGTAGGTCGTCGCGTTCTGGAAGAAGGTGTGCGCGATCACCAGCAGCGCGAGCGTCGCCATCGCCATCGTCGATTCGGCCATCCGGACGATCGCGCCTCCGAAGACGGCGGCCACGACGGCCGCGATCACGGCGGCCGCGACGATCGCCGGCACGAACCCGAGCTCGAGCGTCGCGACCCACGCCGGCAGCTCGGGCATCTGCGCCGTCTTCAGCGCCTCGGGGATCGACCCGAGCGCCGTCACGTAGGCGCCGATCCCCATGAACGCGACGTGCCCGAACGAGACGATCCCGCTGTTCCCGATGAAGGTCTGGATCGCGACGACGAGCATCACGTTCACGAGGAAGACGACGTACGTCCGGCCCGCCGACGACGAGGCGCCCGAGCGCACCGCGAGCATGCCGGCCACGAGCAGCGCCCCGATCACCGCGGTGCCCCACACCGCGGGACGGAGCCGGTGCAGCGGGATCGGCCCGGTCACGTGACCGCCCGCTGTCCGAAGAGGCCCTGGGGGCGGACGTACAGGACCGCGACCACGATCAGCAACGCCGTCGCCTGGGCGTACGGCAGGAGGGAGCCCGGCAGCGTCGCCTGCAGGAAGACCTCGAGGGTCCCGAGGAAGAACCCACCGAGCACGGCGCCCCGGAGGTTCCCGAGCCCGCCGATCACCGACGCGATGAACGCCTGGACCACCGGCACGAACCCGGTCGCCGGGTTCACCGACGTCGTCCGGGCGATCCAGAGCACCCCCGCGATCCCCGCGAGCAGCCCCGAGATCAGGAACGCGAGCGAGATCACCCGGTTCGCGCGCACGCCGTTCAACCGCGCCGTCGTGAAGTCCTGCGCCGCGGCGCGCATCGAGAGGCCAGCCCGCGAGCGCTTCATGAACTGCGTCAGCGACACGAGCGCGATCGCGCCGATCGACGCGGTGATGATCGACAGGACGCTGATCCGGACCGGACCCAGGTCAAGCGCCTCGTCGAACAGCGCGGGGACCGGCACGCCGCGCGCCCGGACCGACACGGCCTGCCGGAACGCCCCCTGGATCAGCTGCGCGACGGCGAACGACGTGAAGAGCAACGAGACGAAGCTCGCGTTGCGGAGCGGCCGGAACGCCACGAGCTCCATCAGGACCGAGGCGAGGCCGGCGGCCGCGACGCCGCCCAGGGCGACGAGGATGAACGGCGCGTCGGTCTCGGTCGTGAGGAACAGCATCGTGTAGCCCGCGATCGTGACGAGCTCGCCGTACGCGAAGTTCAGCATCCCGAGGATCCCGTAGACCATCGACAGCCCGAGGGCGAGGACCGCGTAGATGCTTCCGAGGGAGAGCGCGTTGACGAGCTGCTGCACGAACTCCGACGGGCTCATCGCGTCAGCTCAGCCCTTCCGCCCGATGCCGAGGTAGGAGCGCTCGAGGTCGCCCTCGGCCAGGCTCTCGGCCGGCCCGCTCGCGACGACCTCGCCGACCGACAGCACGACGGCCCGGTCCGCGACCGCGAGCGCGCGATGCACGTTCTGTTCCACGAGCAGGATCGTGACCCCGTCGTCACGGAGCTCCGAGATCAGGGCGAAGATGCGGTCGACGACGATCGGCGCGAGGCCGAGCGACGGCTCGTCCAGCAGCAGCATCGTCGGCCGTCCCATCAGGGCCCTCGCGATCGCGAGCTGTTGCTGCTCCCCTCCCGAGAGGGTCCCCGCGAGCTGCGACCGGCGTTCGCCGAGGATCGGGAACCGCGCGAGCCACCCGTCGGCGTCGCGGCGGACCTCGTCGCGCTCGGAGCGCGTCGTGCCACCGACGAGGAGGTTCTCCTCGACCGTCAGCCCCGGGAAGATGTGGCGTCCTTCGGGGACGAGCGCGATGCCGCGGCCGACCACCGCCTCGGGCGCCGAGCCGCTCAGCGGCGACCCTCGGAACGTGATCGCGCCGGCCTGCGGCTTCAGGACGCCCGCGATCGTGCGCAGGAGCGTCGTCTTGCCCGCGCCGTTCGGACCGAGTGCCGCCACGATCTCGCCGGCTCGGACGTCGAGCGACACGTCACGGAGGGCCGTGACGGCGCCGTACGTCACCCGCAGCGAGTCGACGGACAGGAGCGGGGCGCCGTCGCCCCGCTCCGGTGCCGTGCCGTTGCCGGCGACGTCGCTCACCCGACCGGCGGAACGTACTCCGGGAAGTCCGGTTGCTCGAGGCACGTGAAGTTCGTGCCGTCCATCTGGATCAGCGCGGCCGGCTTGTTCGCGCGCCGCGTCTCGGGATCCATCTCGACCTGGCCGGAGATGCCCGTGTAGCTCAGGCTCGCGAGCGCCTCGACGATCGCCGACGGCTCGGCGTCGCCCGCCGACTCGATCGCCGCCGCGACGGCGTTGACCTCGTCGTAGCCGATCACGGCGACGTACGAGCTCGGGTCCTCGCCGTAGCGTTCGGCGTAGCTGTCGTAGAAGGCCTGCACGTCCGCGTCGCCCTCGGCCGTGCAGACCGAGTTCGTGAACGTGAGGCCGTCGATCGCCTTCTCGCCGGCGTCGAGGAGCGCGGCGTCGCCGTTGCCGTCGGCCGAGAGGACCGGCGTCGTCACCCCCGCCTGTCGGAGCTGCCGGTAGAACACCGCGCTGTCGGGCAGGTACATCGGCGTGTAGATCGCGTCGGGCGCCGGATCGACGTTCGCGATCTTCGTGACGACCGCGGAGTAGTCGCCCGCGCCGAGCTTGTACTGGTCGGTGCCGACGACGGTTCCGCCGCCGTTCTCGAACGCGTCCTGGAAGAAGATCGGAAGGTCACGCGTGTACGGGATCTCGTTCGAGCCCAGGACGTACGCCGTCTGGTAGTCCTGCGACAGCGCGTACTCGGCCATCACGGCCGCCTGGATGTTGTCGCTCATCACGAGCTGGTACGCGCACTCGCCCATGTCGCCGACGAGGGTGGGCGCGGTTCCGAGGCCCGTGGAGATCGGCACGCCCGCGCCGCAGGCGACCTGGCCCTCGGCGAGGATGCCGTCGCCGACCGTCCCGATCAGGTACACGGCGCCGTCGTCGATCAGCTGCTGGGTGACCTTCGTCGCCTCGGCGAGGTCGTTCCGCATGTCGACCGTCCGCAGCTCCAGCGGGCGACCGAGCACGCCGCCGTCCTCGTTGATCTCGTCGACGGCCATCTGCGCGCCCTCGTCCATCGGGACGTCGTAGTACGCCCAGTCGGTGGACAGGTCCGCCGGGAACCCGATCACGATCGGGTCGCCGGTCGCTTCACCGCCTCCGCCGCCGCCGCCGGGCGACTGCCCTCCGTCGTCGCCCTCGTCTGCCGCGCACGCGGCTCCGAGGAGCGACAGAACGAACACGCACGCGAGTGCCCTCCGCAGCATGCCGGCGACCTCCTTGGGTCGGCTCGTGAGCGCGGCCTCCCCCCGGCCGCGCGTCGGTCCGCGCATCTGAACGCGCCGTCCCGCGGCCTGTCAAGACAGTTACGGACTTCACGCGATCGGTGCGGTATGTAACTATCCTTCCCCGCCCATGGCCGCGCCGCGCACCCGAACGACAGAGTCGATCGCGGAGGAGATCCGCGAGCGCCTCCACGAGATGACGCCGTCCGAGCGGCGGGTCGCACGGACGCTCCTCGCGACCTATCCGAGCGCGGGCCTCCAGAGCATGCCGCAGCTCGCCGACGGAGCGGGCGTCACCGGGCCGACGGTCCTGCGCTTCGTCCGGAAGGTCGGCTTCGCCGGCTACCCGGATTTCCAGCGCTCGCTGCGCGCGGAGGTGCAGGCGCGGACCGAAGGGCTCCCGACGCTCTATCGGACCCGCGGCACGCCGCCGCGCGACGCCGTGGTCCGGTCGATCCACGAGGCGTCCACGAAGGCCCTCGACGCGACGTTCACGTCCTCGACGCTCGACGACGACCTCGACGCGGTCGTGAGCCTCGTCTGCGATCCGAGACGCCGCCTGTGGTTCGTCGGCGGCCGGTTCAGCCAGCTCGTGGCGCGGTACCTCGAGGCGCAGCTCCGCCTGTTGCGGCCGGGATGCGCGATCGTCGACGAGGCGCCGGACCGGCGGATCGTGCACGCGATGGAGATCGGCAAGCGCGACGTGCTCTGTCTGTTCGACTACCGCCGGTACCAGCAGGACACGGTCGCCGTCGGGCGCGTCGCGGCCGAGCGCGGCGCCGTCATCGTGGTGTTCACCGACCCGTGGCTGTCGCCGGCGGTCGAGTCGGCGACCCACGTGTTGATCTCGCACGTCGACTCGCCGTCGCCGTTCGACTCGCTCGTCGCCGCGTTCGCGCTCACCGAGCTGATCACCGCACGGGTCGTCGACGCGCTCGGGGCGGCGGGGTCGGCGCGGGTCTCCGAGCTCGAGGGCCTGCACGCGCGCGTCGACGGATCGGCGCCCGCTCCCGCGGGTGCGGGAGGAGGACGATGACGGATCTGCGCGGTTCGGCGGCGGCGGTCGCCGATCGGCTCCGCGACGCGGGCGTCCAGGCGGTGATGCTGCCGTTCGTCGATCCCTCGATGATCGTGCGGACGAAGGTGATCCCGCTCGAGCGCTTCGAGCACGTGGCCGAACGCGGGGTCGGGCTCTCGACGCTCTTCAACGTCGCGATGTCGAACGACGCGTTCGCGCTCGCCGACGGTTACATCGACGGCCCGAGCGGCGACCTGCGTCTCGTGCCCGATCCGTCGGCCGCCGTTCCGGTCGCGGCCATGCCGGGATGGGCGTGGGCGCCGGTCGACCAGTACTCGCAGGACGGGCAACCGTATCCGGGCTGCCCGCGGACGTTCGCGCGTCGGCAAGCGGAGGCGTTCGCGTCGCGGGGCCTGTCCGTGCGCGTCGCGTTCGAGTTCGAGTTCTCGATCGGGACGCGAGGGGCCGACGGCTCGTTGATCCCCGCGCACGAGGGTCCGGGGTACAGCGACATCGCGCTCGTCCGGAACCACGACTTCGCGCTGGACCTGCTGGTGACCGCCGAGGCGCAGGGTCTGCAGCTCCAGCAGCTGCATCCCGAGTACGCCGACGGCCAGTTCGAGATGTCGATCGCGCCCGGCGACCCCGTCGCCGCCGCCGATGCCGCCATGCTGGTCCGGCAGACGGTGCGCGCCGTCGCGCGCCGACACGGGCTGCTCGCGTCCTTCGCGCCGCAGGTTGGACCCGACACCGGGAACGGGACGCACATGCACGTCAGCGTCTGGGAGGGCGACCGGAACCTGCTGTCCGGCGGCGACGGCCCCGCCGGGATGCAGCCGATCGGCGAGCGGGCCGTCGCGGGGATCCTCGGCGAGCTTCCGGCGGTCGTCGCGGTGACGGTGCCGACATGTCTCGGGTACGAGCGCCTGCAGCCGCACCACTGGTCCGGCGCGATGCAGTGCTGGGGCACCGAGAACCGCGAGGCGGCGCTCCGGTTCGTCGCCGGCGTGTCCGACGCGACCGCGGGGTCGGCGAACGTCGAGGTGAAGCCGGTCGACGGAACGGCGAACCCGTACCTGGCCGTCGGCGCCGTGCTCGCGGCCGCCTCCCACGGGATCGAGACCGCGGCGACGCTTCCGCCGTCGACCGTCGAGGATCCGTCGTCGCTCCCGAGCGACGTCGCCCGCGACCGGGGCGTGCGGCAGTTGCCCGCGTCGCTCGCTGAGTCGACGGAGCGGTTCGCCGCCTCGAGCGTCCTGCGCGAGGCGATGGGCGAGTTCCTGTTCGAGACGTACCTCGCGACGCGACGGGGCGAGGTCGAGCAGTACGCCGACGCGGGCGCCGAGGAACTGATCCGGCGGCTGCGCTGGCGCTTCTGACCACCACGCGAGGGGGAGAGCCGTGGCACGGATCGATCTCACGGGCGCCGACGTCATCGACGCGCACAGTCACCCGTTCCGGACGCAGGACCTGCTCGACCGCGAGCCGCGAACGTTCGAGACGCGGTGCATGTTCCTCGGCACGGCGCTGCTGTCGTCGGGCCACGCGCACCACGAGGCGGCGGCCTTCGTCGAGGAGCTCACCGAGTCGACGATGTTCGGTCTCGCGCTCCGCAGATGGATGGCGAGGCACCTCGGATGCGAGGCGACGAAGGAGGCCGTGGTCGCTGCGCGCGACGCCGCCCTGCGTGCCGATCCGCCCGGGTACTGCCGCGGTCTGCTCGACGCCGAGAACGTCGTGGCGGTCGTCGCGGACGAGGGGTACCCGCAGCCGACGATCCCTCGCTCGGAGTTCGAGGAGGCCCTCGGTGGCGTGACCGTCCACCGCGTCAGCCGCATCGAGCCGTGGATCGTCGAGGCGCGCGAGGAGGCGTCGTTCGACGCGATGGTCCAGCGGTTCGACGCGATCGGTCGCGAAGCGGCGTCGGACCCGTTGCTGATCGGGTTCAAGACGATCATCGCGTACCGGACGGGCCTCGACATCACGGATCCCTCGTCGTCGGACGCGTCGGCGGCGTTCGACCGCTGGCGGAACGACGGCTGGACGGAGTCACGGGAGCACGCGAAGCCGGTGCGTGACTTCCTGCTCCGGCGGGCGTTCGCGATCTGCAAGGAGCACGACCGCGTCTTCCACGTCCACGTCGGCGCCGGCGATCCCGACGTGAACCTCACGCACGCGCGACCGCAGGACGCGTTCTCGTTCTTCGTCGAGCACCAGGACGTGCGGATCCTGATGATCCACGCCGGCTGGCCGTGGGTGGCAGAGGCGTCGTACGTCGGCACGGTGCTGCCGAACGTGTGGATCGACATCTCCGAGCTCGTGCCGTGGGGCTGGGGACAGACCGATTGGTCGCTCGAGATGCTCCTCGGCTCGGTGCCGGTCGAGAAGGTCATGCACGGATCCGACGAGTCCTCGGAGCCGGAGATGTTCCCGGTGTCGGCGTGGATGGTGCGCGAGGCGCTCGAGCGCGTCCTCGGAACGTTCGTGGATCGCGGATACCTCGACACGGGCGCCGCCGAGCGTCTCGGCCGCGGCGTCCTCGCGGACAACGTGCGCAAGCTGCACGGCATCTGACGCGAGCGCGCGCTGCCGCGCCGACAGCTCCGAGCTCCGCCTAGCGATCGTCGAGGCCGAGCGCGGCCTCGATCTCGTCGAGGTGCTCGCCGCGATGCGACGCGCGGACGGCGTAGATGGGGCTCTCGGGATCGAACGGGTGCATCCGCTCCCGCGGGAGCGCCGCCACCGCCGCGTCGGTGTTCTCGGCGATCTGGAGAGCGAGATGGACCGATGCCTCCGGCGCGATCGCGTGGATCAGCGGCCGTGACGCGTCGTTGATCCAGTCGACGTCCTCGGGTTCGGTGTCGGTCGGCGAGAACGGCACGCCGCGCTCGAGCTTGCCGATCAGCGACAGCACGCGGGCGTCCCAGAACGCGATGTGGCCGAGGACGCCGGCGACGTTCCAGTACTCGTTGACGGACGCGCGGAGCTGCTCCTCTTCGAGGCGCTCGATCAGTCGCCGCATGCGATCGCGCTCGCGGTCGTTCTCGGCGACGTGATCCACGGTGTCGGCCACGAGCCGATGCTACTCCGGACAGCTCGGCCCGGACGACCGTCGTTCGCGACCAGCGCCCAGCGTGCGTATCCCGTGCCGAGCGCCTGGATCGCCGAGGCGACGGCGGCGCCGAGGAAGATCCATCCGATCGGGTTCGCCGGTCGCTGCAGGCGATGACCAGGCCGACCGTACCGACGACGAGGGCCATCGAAGCGCCGAGCCCGGTGGCCGAAGTCGGGGGGGATCGGGTGAACCGATGGCTGCGGTCGTACCGGGGTCAGTACGTCGTCATGCGAGCGACGACGGTGTCGGTGCGTTCCGGGTCGTTCTTCGACGTGATCGTCACCGGGCAGCGGTAGCTGACGCCTTCGGCGGTCGTCGGGGCGATGATGTTGAGCGTGAGGTACACCCTCTTGTTCCGCTCGAGCGACGACGGGAACGTGAACGCCGCGGTGCCGTCCTTGAACGCGTCGGTGATCTTCGTATCGGCCGTGCCGAGCCCCTTGATCCTGCCGAGATGCACGTTGTTGACGTTGAAGCGCTTGTTGCCGCGGCAACCCTTCACGAAGAACGTGTCGCGCTCGGTTCCGTCGTTCTGCAGCGCGAGCCAGAACCGGACCCCTTCGCCGTCCTCCATGCGCACCGAGACGCGCTGACGCCGTCCGGTGTCGTTGTAGACGTCCTTCCCGCGCCAGGGGTGGGGCAGCGGGTCGATCGTGCATCCCATCGAGAGCCCGCACAGCTTGATCCACTGATCGGGGCGATACGGGAGGGGTTCCGCCCGCGCGACGGCCGGCGGCACCACCGCGACCAGCGTCGCGAACAGGGACAACGACGCCACGAGGGATCCGAGGGCTCGCTTCATGTCGTCGACGATACCGCCGGAGACGTCACGGACGGCGGAGGTTGGGCGGTCGAGCCATCGGGCAAGACCGCCGACATGGCGCGGCGGAGGAACCGATGATCACGAAGGGGCTGCTCGTGCGGCTCGACGTCCGGCGGGAGATGGAGGACGAGGCCGAAGGCGTGCTGCGATCGCTCGTTCCGATGGTCGCGGACGAACCGGCCACGATCGCCTGGTTCGCCGTGCGGTTCGGGCGGGGGGACCACGGGATCTTCGCCGTGTTCCCCGACGACGCCGGTCGGGACGCGCACCTGCAGGGACGCGTCACGCAGGAGCTGACGGGTCCGGGCGGCGACCCGTTCGAGACGACGCCGGTGATGCGTGGCTTCGACGTCCTCGCGAGCAAGCTCCCGGACGGCCCAGCGTCGGCGGGGTCGATCGAGAAGGGCCTCCTCCTGACGATCGACGCGAAGGCGGGAAAGGAGGCCGAGGCCGCCGACGTCCTGCGCGGCGCCCGGGCGGTCGTCGACGGCGAGCCGGACACCGTCACGTGGTTCGCGATCCGCTTCGACGACGGCCGGTTCGGGATCTTCGACACGTTCCCGAACGGCGCCGCACGGTTCGCGCACCTCACCGGCGGGGTCCCGCGCGAGCTCGTGAAGCGCGGGCCGGACCTGCTCGCAGCGTTCCCCGACATGCAGATCCTCGACGTGACGGCGACGTCGTTCGCGGCGCCGGGATCGATCCGCACCGGCTGAGACGGCGGGGCGGTCCCGACATGCCCGAGGGTCATCTGGTGCATCGGCACGCGAGCGAGCTGGTGGCGCGGTTCGAGGGGACGTCGATCGAGGCGTCGTCGCCGCAGGGACGGTTCGCCGACGGTGCGGCCGCGATCGACGGGTTCGCGATGTCGGGCGCCGAGGCGTACGGCAAGCACCTCTTCGTGCGGTTCGGCGGCGACGATGGCTCGCCGCCGGTGCTCCACGTCCATCTGGGCCGGTCCGGCCTCTGGTTGTGGGGGAAGCCCGGCACGGTTCCGCGGGGGTCGGTCCGGTTGCGGCTCGCGACGCCGAGCGACACGGCGGACCTGATCGCGCCGCTGGTGTGCGAGCTCGGCGACCTGGTGCTCCGCGATGACGTGGTCGATCGGCTCGGTCCCGACCCGCTCCGTGCCGACGCCGATCCGGCCGCGGCGCGGGATGCGATCCGCCGGAGCGCGCAGCCGATCGGCGCGCTCCTGCTCGATCAGTCCGTGATCGCGGGTCTCGGGAACGTGCTGCGCGCCGAGATCCTCAACCTCGTCGGGATCCATCCGTCGACGCCGGGCTCCGAGCTCGACGACGCCGACGTCGACGACATCTGGTCGTGCGCGGTCGACGTGATGCGGATCGCCGAACGCGAGGGACGGATCATCACCCGACGGCCGGACGGGGTCGACCCGGCCGAGCTCGACGAGATCGACGGTCGCTTCGTGTACGGGCGTGAACGATGCGGACGATGCGGAACCCCGCTCGAGCACCTGACGATCGGCGGCCGCGCGATCGCCGCCTGTCCGCGGTGCCAACCGCTCGCACGGCCCGAACGCGCGGGGCGAGGACCGTGACGACGCCGACGGGGCCGTGCCGGCCGGCGGGATGCGCCTCGACCGGATGGTTCGTCAGCCGGACAGCCGCTGACGCAGCAGCTCCTTGCCCTGTTCGGCGCCCTTGCGGCTCTCGTGTTGTGCCCGGCGGAAGAACTCCGCCAGCTCGCTGTCGCCCTCGCGTTGGGCGTCCTCGATGTACGTCTCGAGCCGGAGCACGTTGCTGAGGCAGGCCTCGACGAACCAGATGACGTTGTAATCCTTGTCCGCCGTGCCGGTGACCGACCCGGTCTCGCCGGTGTCCATCGCGCTCATGGCGCCTCCTTCCCACGTGGTCTGCGTGCCTACCCGCGCCACCGTCGCGGAAACCTGCCGACGCTCCGGCGGCGGTGATCCACGGCGGCGAGCGCCCGCCTTCGGCCGATCGGTCCGACCGACGTGGGGAGACCTAGACTGCCGGACCGGCGACGGAGGGAGCGGCGATGACGAAGGGCATCCTCGAACGACTGGCCGACGGGCCGGTGCTCGGTGACGGCGGCTACCTGCTCGAGCTCGAGAAGCGCGGCTACGTCCAGGCCGGGCCGTTCACGCCCGAGGTGGTGATCGAACATCCGGAGGCGCTCCGGCAGCTCCATCGCGAGTTCCTCCGCGCGGGCGCCGAGGTGCTGCAGACGATGACCTTCTACGCGAGCGGAGACAAGCTCGCGACCGTCGGCCTCGAGGGGAAGGTCGACGAGATCAACCGGACGGCCGTCGCGATCGCCCGTGAGGTCGCCGCCGAAGCCGATGCGCTCGTCGCGGGGAACCTGTCGCTCACGTGGGCGTACGACCCCGCCGACCCCGCGAGCGCCGACCACGTGCGCGAGCTGCTCGATCGGCAGTTCGCCGACCAGCTCGACGCCGGCCCGCCCCACTTCTGGATCGGCGAGACGTTCTCCTACCTCGGCGAAGCCCTGCTCTTCGTCGAGCGTGCCAAGCGGACGGGCCTGCCGGTGATGGTGACGATGTCGTTCGAGAAGCGCCCGTACGCGTCGTACGAGGGAGACGATCCGGCGACGTGCGCCGCACGGCTCGCCGAGGCCGGCGCCGACGTCGTCGGCGTGAACTGTCTGAACGGTCCCGCGCAGCAGCTGCCGATCGCGATCGAGATGGTGCGCGGCGTCGGCGGCGCGGTGCCGGTGGCGGCCCAGCCCGTCGCGTACGCGACGACCGACGACGAGCCCGACTTCACGTCGACGGACCACTTCCCGTACGGGCTCACGGCGGTGACGTTGCCGCGCGGCGACATGGCGGGGTTCGCGGGACGGGCGCGTGAGGCGGGCGTCCGGTACATCGGATCGTGCTGCGGGTCGGTCGCCGAGCACGTCCGCGCGATGGCGAAGGTCTTGGGCAAGCTTCCGAGCGAGGAGCGATCGTGGCGGTCGCCGACCGGCAAGGCGATGTCGGCCTACGAGTACTACGACCACACCGAACGCGAAGCCGGCGTCGACGACTGACGACGAGCGCCGTCGTCCTCCGCAGGTCGCGGCGTGGAACGCGGTGACGGTGGCGCGGGGCCTCCAGCGCCCGCGCCACCGCGCCCTGGGTCGTCACTCGACCGTGAGGGTGGTCTCCATCCCTTGCGCCCGATGGAACTCGCAGAACAGGGTGTAGCTGCCGGGGGCGAGGTCGACCGTCGCGGTCGCCGTCTGCCCCGCTCCGACCTGGACGTCGACGTCTTCGCCCTCGATCGTGAACGTGTGGGGCGCTTGCCCTTCGTTCACGAGCTCGACGTCGCCCGCCGCGATCACGGGGTCGGCGGGCTCGTAGGCGTTGTCGACGAGCGTGACGGTCCTCGACGCCGAGGCGTCGGTGTCGGCTCCGGCGGCGTCGCCGGCCGCGTCCTCTCCGCCACCGCCACACGCGGCGAGCAGTAGGGCTGCCGCCAGCGCGAGCGCGACGGAACGGCTGGCGGTGGTGAGCGTCCTTGCCATCTGGCCTCCTTCGGTCAGGCCACGTGCACGGTGCCGCGCATCGTGGGATGGATCGCGCAGGCGTAGCGGTAGGTCCCGGGCCGGTCGAAGCGGAACGAGAACGACCCTTCGGGATCGAGCGTTCCGGAGTCGAACGCCCCGCCCTCGTCCGTGACGGTGTGCGGAGCGGGGTCGACGTTCGTCCACGTCACGTCGGTGCCGCTCGCGACGTGGACCTCGTCAGGAGCGAACGCGAAGTCCGCGATCTCGACCGCGTCGGGTGCCGCCGGGCTGGTGTCCTCGAACACGAGTGGCGCGTCCGGCGTGACGACCAGGGTCGTGCGCATCCCGCGATCGTCGTGCTCCGCGACGAAGCACTCGATCTCGTAGGTCCCCGGCGGAAGATCCGCGCGGATCCGAACGACGTTGCCGGGCCCGAACTCGGGTCCTTCGAGCTTCAGCTCGCCGTTGCCCGGCCCGCTGTGGTCGCCGTCGTCGTCCTCGCCCTCGATCTCGAAGCCATGGATCAACGCGCCGCCGTTGCGGATCACGAACGTGACCGGGCCGGGCCGGATCTCGTCGGCTTCGAGCGTGATCGCGAACTCACCGAAGCCGATCTCGAGGCCGCCCTCGCGCGGGTCCATGCGACGCGTCGACCCCGTCTGCCCATCGGCAGTCGACGAGGGGTCTCGGTCGCCGGCCGTCCGTGTCGACGCCGCCTCGGAGGCGCGCCGATCGGGCACGACCGCGGCGTCGTCCTCCGCGAGCGAACACGCGGTCGGGACGGTGGCGACGAGGGCCGCCGCCACCGTCCGTCGAGCCGTACGGGCCAGCGACATCAGCGGTCGTCCGATCCCGATCCGCGGTGGCCGGAGTCGTCGCTCCCGTGGCCGCTGTCGTCGTCGCCGTGGTCGTCGTCGCCGTGGTGATCGTCGTCGTCGTCACGATGATCGTCGTCGTCGTGGGACCCCGGGCCGCTGTTGCCGCTCGGTCCAGGGTTCCCGTCGTCGTCGCGGTCGTCGGCGCCGACGTCCCCGTGGCCCTGGTCGGGCGTTCCGTCGTCGTCCGGCGAGGCGCTCGCCGGTACCGACGGCCCGTCGCTCGGCGAGACGTCGTCGTCGACGCTCGGCGACGGCGTCATCGTCGCGCTCGGCGTCTCGGTCGCCGACCGCTCGACGACGTCGCTGCTCGATGCGAGCGACGGACCGGGATCGTCGGCGCCGCCGGCGAGCGCGACCGTTCCGCCGGCAACGAACGCGGCCAGTGCGAGCGCCGCGAGTGCTGCGATCGCTCTCTTCGACATCGTGCTCCTCCTTCTCGTGTGGTTCGTTGTCCCTTCGATCCACACGCTAGGGAGGAGCGGGTGAGCGACCGGTCACACGACGGTTAAGACGCGGATAAACCTGGTCAGTCGTCGTCGTCGGCGTGATCGTCGTCGGAACCGGAGCCGTGCCCGCTCGAGTCGTCCGAACCGGAGCCGTGCCCGCTCGAGTCGTCGTCGGATCCACCGTCGTCATCGGATCCGCCGCCGTCGGATCCACCATGATCGTCCGACGCGTCCGCCGATGGCGACGCCGAACGAGACCCCGACGGCGTCGGGTCGTCGTTCCGATCCGACGGGGACGGGCGATCGGACACGGTGAGGTCCGTCGACGGCGTTCCGCCATCCAGATCGTCGCCGGCGAGGGCGAGGGCGCCGAGCGTCAACGCCAGCGCGACCACCAGGCCGCCGACGCCGAGCACCACCATGCCGATGATGCGCCTCATGTCGACGACGGTACCGTCGGTCGCGTTAAAGGGAAGCTAAGCGGTGACGGGGCGCTCGGCGTCTGTCCCGACGTCCGCCGCTCCCTGCCGCACCCGACGGAACCGCACGTCGACGCGTGTTCCACCGTCGACGTCGCTCGTGACGGCGATCGAGCCTCCCCACTTCTCCGCGAGCTCACGAGCGATCGCCAGCCCGAGCCCCGACCCACCGCCCGCCGCTCCTTGGCCGCGGTAGAACCGCTCGGTCACGCGCGGGAGGTCCTCGGAACGGATCCCCGAGCCTCGGTCCACCACGGACACGATCGCGTTCGATCCGTCGGACGCCGTTCGGATCTCGATCGGGCTCGGCGCGTACGTGATCGCGTTGTCGAGCAGGACGTCGAGGATCTGCCCGAGATCACCGGGGTTGGTCAACGCGACGACCGGTTCGCCGACGACCGGCTCGCCGACGACCGGCTCGCCGACGACTGCCAGTGTCGCGCCGGCCGCGGTCGCACGGTCGGCCCAGCGATCGGCCGCGCGCACCGCGGCGTCGTGGGCGTCGACGTGGGTGTCCTGGCCCTCTTCGACCTCGCGCGACATCACGAGCAGGCGGTCGACCATGCCCGCCATCCGGTCGACCTCGGCGTCCATCGCCTGGAGCTCGTGCCGCACCACCGCGTCGTCGGTCTCCGCGATCGCCGACTCGATCCGGAGCTTGATGCCGGTCAACGGGGTCCGGAGCTGATGCGATGCGTTGGCGACGAACTCCCGCTGGGCGCGCACGGTGCGCTCGACGCGCGCCGCCATCTCGTCGAACGAGCGCCCGAGCTGTTCGAGCTCGTCGCCACCCGACACGCGGCCTGCGCGGACCGAGAAGTCACCGCGACCGAGGCCCCGCGCCGCCGACGCGAGCCGTGACAGCGGGTTGGAGAGCGACCTGGCGAGGATGAAGGCCAGGACGAGGCCTGCGACGAGACCGGCGATCGCCACTGCGCCGATCGCGATCGTCGCCCTGGTGACACCGCGTTGCACCTGTTCGACGTCGCGTGAGATCCGGACGACGCCGACGAGCTCGCCGTCCTCCACGACCGGCGCTGCCGCCACGACGATGTCGCCTCCCTCGTCGCGGCTCTCACGCACCCCGGCGGAGACGACGCCGTCGAGCGCGTTCCGGACCTCGGGGCGGCCCGGCGTGTCGTAGCGTTGCCCGACGTCCTCGCGGTCGGAGTCGGCGACCACCACGCCGTCGGGATCGAGCACGACGACACGCACACCGACGTCCTCGGCGAACCTGCTGATGTCGTCGACGAGGTCCTCGCGAGCCCTGCCCTCACCGAGCTGTGACGCATCGAGGAGCAGGGCGGTCGTCTGGGCGTTCGTGAGCGCCCCCGCTTCGAGCTCGGCGCGGGCACGATCGCGTAAGACGATCGCGAGCGGCACGGTGAGCGCGACGATCACGACGAGGAGCGCGTACGTGAACGACACGACGAGGCGGGTCCGGACCCTCATGGGGGCGGGGCGGCCTCGTCGTCATCGGGCGCGGCGAACCGGAACCCCACCCCCCGGACGGTCGTGATGTATCGCCCGTCCGCGGCGTCGTCGTCCAGCTTCTTCCGGAGCCACGAGATGTGGACGTCGAGCGTCTTCGTCGGACCGAACCAGTGCGGATCCCACACCTCGTCCATGATCTCCTCGCGTCCGACGACCTCGCCCGCGCGCCCCATCAAAAGGTGGAGCAGGTCGAACTCCTTGGCGGTCAGGTCGAGGCGGGCGCCCGCCTTCGTGACGATCCGCGAGGCGGGATCGAGCGTGAGGTCGTCGATCGTGATGGACGAGCGGCGGGAGCTCGGCGGACGGCCCCGGCGCTGGATCGCCCGGATCCTCGCGACGAGCTCGCGCACCGAGAACGGTTTCACGACGTAGTCGTCGGCCCCCAGCTCGAGGCCGACGACGCGGTCGAGCTCTTCGCCCCTCGCGGTGAGCATCACGATGATGACGTCGGACCGCGCGCGCAGCTCGCGACAGAGGTCGCGACCGTCGCCGTCGGGAAGCATCACGTCGAGCAGGACGACGTCGGGCTCCCGCGCCGCGAACGTCGTCCGAGCGTCGGCGATCGACGCGGCGACGGCGGGCTCGAACCCCTCGCGGCGGAGGTGGTCGGCGAGCGGCTCCGAGATCGATGGCTCGTCCTCGACCACGAGGACGCGGGTGCTCATGGGGAGAGGCTAGTCCGCCGCGGAAGCGGGGGCCCTCCCGTCGCGGCCGCGGGTCGCTCCCGTTGACCGGTTCCGGGGAGGCCGCCGACCGCTGCCCGTCACTCCAGCAGCCGGCCGCCGCTGAGCTCCGGCGTCGGGTCGTCGAGGCTCGTGCGGAGCTCCGCCGGCACCTCGGCGAGCGCGAGGGTCTCGGTGGTCATCTCGCCTTCGTCGCCGCGTCGTGCGACGAACGCTCGTCGGAGCGCCTCGTCGACCGACGGATGATCCGAACGCTGGTGCGCGCCGCGGCTCTCTCGCCGAGCGACCGCGCCCAGCAGCGTCGCGCGAGCCGTCGTCAGGGCTGCCTGCAGGTCGAAGAGATGCCCGTGGTCGGCACAGCCCTCCTCGTTCGGGCTCACGTCGACGTCGGCGGCGCTGTCGCCGATCGCCTCGACCCCGGCGAGGCCGCGCTCGAGACCCGCCTCGTCGCGCACGACGCCACACGTCTCCCACATCACGTCGCGGACGGCACGCTGCATCGGTCGCGCGAGCTCGTCACCCTTGCGGACCTTCGACGCGACGGTCTCGGCGGCATGCTCGATCACGGCACGCGGGTGGATCGACGCGTCGCGTGACGTCGCGAGCCGCGCCGCGTGCTCACCCGCACGCCGGCCGAACACGAGGATCTCGGCGAGCGAGTTCCCGCCGAGGCGGTTCGCGCCGTGGACGCCGGTCGTGACCTCGCCGGCGGCGAAGAGCCCCTCGACGTCGGTCGCCGTGGTGTCGGCGTCGACAACCACGCCGCCCATCGAGTAGTGCGCGGTCGGCGCGACCTCCATCGGGTCGCGCGAGATGTCGAGCATCTCGAACTCGACGAACTGGCGGTACATCCGCGGGAGCTTCTCGAGGATCGTCTCCTTCTCGAGATGCGACACGTCGAGGAACACGCCGCCGTGCGGACCGCCACGACCCTCGGCGATCTCGGCGTAGTTCGCGAGCGCGACGCGGTCGCGCGTCGACAGCTCGAGCCGTTCGGGGTCGTAGCGCTCCATGTAGCGCTCGCCGAGCGCGTTCGTGAGTCGGCCACCCTCGCCGCGGACCGCCTCCGTGACCAGCGTGCCGGCGATGTCTTCGGGCCACAGCATCCCCGTCGGGTGGAACTGCACCAGTTCCATGTGCGCGAGGCGGCAGCCGGCGTCGTACGCGAGCGCCATGCCCTCGCCGTAGTTCTCGTCGCGCCGGGAGCTCGACCGGCGCCAGATCCGGGTGTGGCCGCCGGTCGCGAGCACGACCGCGTCGGCGAGCAACACGAGGCGTTCCCCCGTCGAGAGGTCGAACCCGTAGGCGCCGAAGCACGTTCCGTCGGCGACGAGCAGCTCCGTGACGTAGACGCCCTCGAGGACGTCGACGCCGAGGTCGGTGACGCGCCGGCCGAGCGTCCGCAGGATCGCGCGACCGGTCCAGTCGCCGGCGTAGCAGGTCCGCCGGTACGTGTGGGCCCCGAAGAAGCGCTGGTCGATCCGGCCGTCGTCGGTCCGCGCGAACGGGCATCCCCGGTCGGCGAGCTCGTGGATCGCGGCCGGCGACTCCTCGACGAGGATCTGCACCATGCGCGGATCAGCGAGCGCGTAGCCGTCGCGGTAGGTGTCGATGAAGTGCTGCTCGATCGAGTCTTCGGGATCGCGGGTCCCGAGCACGGCGTTGACGCCGCCGGCCGCGAGCACGGTGTGCGCGTCGGTGCGCGGACGTTTCCCGACGATCGTGACGTCGGCACCGGCTTCGGTCGCGGCGATCGCGGCGCGCATCCCTGCGCCACCGGCGCCGATCACGAGGACGTTCGTCGTGCGCGTGCGTTGCTGCATCTGTGAGGTCACCTTTCCGATCACGGGCCGATCGCGACGGGGGAGCGCCGTTCCGGTCGCGCTGTCGCGTCGCGCGGTCGACGGCGGTGCGGGAGACGATCGAGCACCGGTGCGAGCTCCTCGTCCGAGCCGTACACGAGCAGCGCGAGCATCGCGCCGTAGATCGGCAGGTGCCCGATCAGCTCGTTCGTGCCGAGGTAGAAGAGCGTCGCGTTGAAGGGGATGCCGGCGAGGATCACGGTGAGTTGCGGCATCGCGCCGCTGATCAGCAGGAGGCCGAACGCCAGCTCCACGGCACCGGCGATGCGCACGAAGGCGAGGTCCGAAACGGGGATGCCGAGCGTCTGGAGCAGGTTGAACGCCGGGAACCGGTCGAGGAACGCGAGCGCCAGGTCCGGCCGCGCGAGCTTCTCGCTGAAGGCGAGCACGACGAGCGAGCCGCCGACGAGCACCCGGAGCGCCGTCACGGCGGCGCCCACGGTCGCGCGATCGGTCCTGGCGGCGCCCCACCGGTCGGCACCCGGCGGAAGGATCGCGAGGAACACCGCGATGCCGAGCAGGTCGAGGCGCTCGAGGATCGGCACGACGCCGTACGCGGCCATGCCGAGCGGTCCCGCGACGGCCACGGCGACGGCCGCGCCGCGGACCCGGTAGCCGCTCACGAGCCAGACGCCGAGCGCGCCCTCGGCGACGCGGATCGTCGCGCCGAGCGGATCGGCGGGCAGGTCGAGCGACGGCGCGAGGAACGATCCGCGGGCGGCCTGGGCGAGCAGCGACACCCCCGCGTGGATCGCCAGCAGTCGCGGCACCCACGGCGAGAGCCGGCCGAGCGGTCGCAGCACCGCGAGTTCGGGGCGAGGGAGCTGCCGCCCGACGAGCCGCCAGGCGACGACCGCGGCGATCGCGGCGGCGATCAGCAGCAGGGACCAGGGCGAGACGGCGAAGGACCAGTCGTACGGCGGCCGGAAGGAGGTGAACCAGGCCTCGTGCGCGAGCACGCCGATCTCCACGCATCCAGCGTACGGGCGGCGTTCGCGAACGCCGCCCGCCGGCGGCGTCGTCGATCAGGATGCAGAGGTCCGGCGTCGCCGCAGCGTCGCGCCGACGCCGCCGCCCGCGTACGTCGGGACGACGACGCGGGTGCCGTCGGCGAACTCGACGAGGGCGTTCCGCGGTCGTGCGCGCCCGCTCCGGGCGAGGATCCGGCACGGCCGTCCGACCCAGCGCGGCGACGTCCCTCTCGCGCCGACGAAGACGTGCGTGAACGGTCCTTCCATCCCGCAGACCGTACGACCGCCCGTCGCGACCGACAGCGCGGTTTGCGTCCCCCGAGGACCGGCGGCGAAGATGCGGTTCCGCGACGAAGGGGGGAACCGTGGCCGCCACGGCCGAACCGAACGACTTCGACTACACCGGCCTCCACGCGTTCGGGATGCTGACGGGAGGCGCCCGGTCGCCCGCGGAGGTGATGGACGGGCTGCGCGCGCTGGGCCGGCCGCCGGAAGGCCCCGTGCTGTGGTCCGGCACGTGCGTCGGCGACTACGTCGGGCTCGTCCACGCGCGCGTGGAGAGCCTCGGCGAGCTGCAGGACCTGATCGAGGGTCGGTTCTGGGAGCTCGGCATGCGGGGGAAGTGGGCGCTCGAGCGACGCGTCGCCGAGGATCGGACCGACGCGGTGGCGCGTCCGATCGGCACGAAACGCAGCACGCCCGAGTACATCGCGATCGCGTCGGTCACCGTCGAACGCGGCGCGCTCCAAGAGGTGCTCTATGCCGTCGTGCACGTGCCGACGGTCCGCGGTGCGTCGGTCGTGTTCGGCGACGCGGACCTGCTCGTGCAGCTCGGCGGCGACGACTTCGACGCCGTCGCTTCCTCGGTGGAGGAGGAGCTCCAGGCGATCGACGGCATCGTGCACACGTCGACCGCGTTCAGCGACGGGCGACGGTAGGCACCCGGGTCGGATCGATCAGGGGCGCGACGGGAGGCGGCCGCGTCACGCCGACGAGGCGCGCACCCGTGCGGCGCGACCGACCGCGCCCTTCGCCTCGTAGCGGTCGACCGCGTCGCGGAGCAGCCCGGGCGGATCGACGCCACCGCTCGCGAGGGTGACGCGAGCGTCCGCCTGCAGCAGCAGGAGGTCCGTCGCGTCGGCGATGCGGAGCGCCTCGGCGGCCAGGCGTTCCGCGGCCGCGGCGTCGTCGCGGGCCGACGCGATGGCCGCGCGCACCGCCGTCGACGTCACGGCGACCTCCGGATCCGACGTGCTCGCCTGATGCTCGAGGCCCGCGACGAGCGACTCCGCGCCCGAGATGTCGTCGGCCCGCACGAGCACGTCGGCGAGCGTCGCCGCCGCCACGCCGGTGTTCAGGGCGTCTCCTTGTTCCGCGAAGAAGGCGTGGACGGACCGCCGATCCGCGATCGCGCCGTCGAGGTCCCCGTCCTCGAGCCGGATCACGGCGTCGGTCTCGGCGGACGCCGCGAGCCATCGACGTTGCCCGAGGTCCTCGAACGTCGACCGCGCGGCCGCGAGCGCCGCGCGGGCCTCGTCGATCCGCCCGACGAGGGCGAACGCCTGCGCCTCGGTGAGACGCAGCGTCGCGAGCGCGAGGCGATCGCCGGGCACGACCGACCCGAGGGCACGCAGGCGGCGGAGCACCTCGTCGAGCGGTGTCGGTCCGAGCAGCAGTCCGGTCGCCAGCAGCGGCGCGGCCTCGTGCATCGCCCGTGGGTCGCCGCATCGTTCCGCCGCGGCGATCGCCCGTTCCGCCGCCTCGACCATCGCCGCTCCTCGCCCCTCGACCCACGACACCAGCGCCAGGTCGGTGAACGCCGTCGCGAGATCGCTCTCGGCGCCCTCGGCCTCGAACCGCGGGATCGCGGCCTCGAGCTGCTCGCGGTAGCCCGCGGGCGGGAGCGCCGACGGGTCGCGCAGGAACGAGAGGTGGGCGCGTTGCATCGTCGCCCGGACGGTCACGAGGTCGTCGGGGGCGCGCGCGGCCTCGAACAGCTCGTCGACGGCGCGTTCGGCGCCGTCGATGTCGCCGGCGTACAGGCGCGCGGAATGGAGGTCCGCGAGGGCCTCGGCGCGCGCGGGATGCCGGCTCGGCAGCAGCTCCGCGGCGCGCGCGAGCAGCGTCGCCGCGGATGAGACATCCCCGCGCGACGACGCCGCGCGGCCCGCGCTCGTGAGCCGCACGCCCGCGCGTTCCGCCAGCTCGTCGACCGCGCTCGAGCGCGAGCCCAGCTCGCGCAACGTGGCCGTCGCCCGGTCGAGGTGGGAGCCGGCGCGGGCGTCGTCGTCGCTGCCGTCCGCGACCGCGACGTGCAGGTCGACCCGAACCTGCTTCGGAACCGCCTGGTACGCGGCGTCGCGGATCAGGGCCTGGCGGAACCGCCAGCTCGGGTCGCCGCCGCCGGGATCGCGGACGACGAGATCACGGTCGGCGAGTCGCGCGAGCACGTCGGCGACGTCGCGTCCGTACAGCCGCGCCACCTCGTCGCTCCGGAACGTCGTGCCGAGCACCGCCGCGCGCTCGAGCACCGCGCGCTCGTCGTCGGCGAGCGCGTCGACGCGCGCATCGAGGAGCGACATCACGGTCGGCGGCACGGGCAGATCGGTGACGGCCGGAGCGTTCGCCGGAACGTCGGTCGCCGTCCGAGCGTCGGTCGCCGCGCCGAGCGCCGCGATGACCTCCTCGATGAAGAAGGGATTGCCGTCGGCGATCTCCACGATCCGCCTGCGGAGCGCGTCCTCGGACGACGGCAGCAGCCACGCGACGAGCTCGGCGCCCTCGTCGGCGCCGAGCGGCTCGAGGCTGACGGTGATCGCGCCGGGTGCGCGCGCCCACGTCGGATGCTGCAGCAAGATCTCGGGCCGACCGGCGCACACGATCAGGAGGGGCGCGTCCCGCGTGTGCTCCGCGACGTGCCGCAGCACGTCGAGCATCTCGGGTGTCGCGTGGTGGACGTCCTCGACGACGAGGGCGACCCCGGCCGACGACCGACGCGCCACGCCGGCGATGAAGGCGCGCAGCGTCGCGGCCCGATCCGCGCCCGCGAGCGGCGCGCCGCCGAGGCCGATCGACGCGACGAGGCGACCGATGTCGTCGGGTGTCGTTCCCGCGTCGGCGAGCGCCGCACGGATGGCGGCGGGGGGATCGTCGGGCGCCGTTCCGACGGCGCGTGTGACGATCTCGGCCAGCGGTCGCATCGGCGACGCCTCGCCGGTCGGGGCGCACCTCCCACGGAGGGTCGTCAGGTCGGTGTGCCGCGACTCGAAGTCCTCGACGATGCGTGACTTCCCGACGCCCGCCTCGCCGACGACGTTCACGACGCGGCAGCGACGTTGCGCGAGCACGCTGCCCAACGCGTCGTCGAGCAGACGGAGCTCCGCACGCCGGCCGACGATGGGACCGGAGGCCTGAGCGGCCCCGTCGTCGACGGCGACGAGCTCCGCCACCGGAACGCCGTCCTCCCCGAACCCCTTCAACGCCGCCCGCGGAAGTTCCCGGACCTCGGCGCGGCGGCGGATGCGCGCCGCCGTCTCGCCGTCGACGAGGATCTGACCGGGCGCGGCGGCCTGTTCCAGGCGAGCAGCGAGGTTCACCGACGATCCGATCACGAACGGCTCGTCCGGCGCGGCCGGCCCCGCCATGACCTCGCCCGTGGCGATCCCGGTGCGGATCCGCAACGGGATGCCCCACTCGAGCTCGAGCTCGTCGCTCAGGGCGTCGACCGCGCGCTGGATCTCGATGGCGGCGCGCGCGGCGCGCAGCGCGTCGTCCTCATGGATCCGCGGGAACCCGAACACGGCCATGACCGCGTCGCCGACGAACTTCTCGAGGCTCCCGCCGTGGCGGAGCACGCAGGCGCGCGTCGTGTCGTAGAAGCGGCTGAGGATGTGATGCGCCGTCTCGGCGTCGGCCTCGCGTCCGAGCTCCGTCGACGACACGAGGTCGCAGAACAGCGTCGTGACGGCTCGCCGCGTCCGCGCGACGGTGTGAGCGAGTGGGCGCCCGCACGACGAGCAGTACCGGGCGTCGGCCGGGTTCTCGGTGCCGCAGCTCTGACAGGTCGTCGTCGCGCTCCTTCGAGGCTCGCAACGCGGAGGCTACGCCACGTCCGCCGAGGCCGTTCGTCGTCGCCTCGAGCATCGGCTCAGCCGACGCGGCCCGGCCCAGGCGATCCTCGTTGATCAGACGAGCGTGCCGGTCCGACCCGAGGCCTCGAAAGGCAGGCCTGCGAGGTGGTCGACGTTCGGTTCGCGGGTTCCGCGGGTGGGTACGAACGCCGCCATGGAGTTCCTGCTGGTCTCGCTCGTCCTGAGCGTCGGGCTCACGATGTTCATGCGCTGGCGCGCCCGCAAGGCGCAGGAGCGCTACGAGGCGCGCGTCCGCGACGAGATGGCTCGCCGGGCGGCAGCCGGTGAGGAGACCGACGTTCCAGCGTCGCCGTTCGGCATGCTTCCGTTCGGCGGCATCCTCGAGCAGATGCTCACTCAAGGCGCGTGGACGCGCTCGTACGCGTACGACGAGGCGACCGGCGAGTGGGTCGAGGTCGTCCCCGGAGAACCCGAACGACCATCGCCGGAGCAACCGCCCACGCGCCCCGATCGCGCCGCGCCGAACGGTGCCGCCGGTGAGGCTCCGTCGACGACGGCGCCGGCGCGCCCGTCGAGCACCGCGCGGCGACGTCCGAAGAAGGCGCCGTCAGGCATGTTCGGGATGTTCGGCGGCGGGCTCGACGACGGCAGCGGTGACTTCGAGGTCCGCGATCCGCGGGAGCTTCCGACGTTCGAGGACGTTGGGGGGATGACGGCGCTCAAGGAGGAAACGCGCGATTCGATCGGCCTCCTGCTGCAGCATCCCGACGAAGCCGAGCGGTACGGGATCGAGTGGAACGGCATCCTGCTGTACGGACCGCCGGGCGTCGGCAAGACGTTCTTCGCGAGCGCGATCGCGGGGGAGTACGGGATGCGATTCATCCACGTCTCGACCGGCGATCTCGTCGGCTCGATCGTCGGCAAGTCGGCGCGGAACATCGAGAAGGCCTTCGACACCGCGCTCGACAACCTCCCGTGCCTGCTGTTCTTCGACGAGTTCGATTCCGTCGCACAGCGCCGCGACCAGAACCCCGATCAGGAGGCGCGCCGGACGGTGAACCAACTGCTCACGTCGCTCGAGCGCTTCCGCGACGAACGCCGCCTCCTCGTGGTCGCCGCCACGAACTCGATCGAGCACCTCGATCCGGCGGTGATCCGCCCGGGACGGTTCGACCGGCACATCCGGATCGATCTGCCGGACGCTGACGCGCGCCGGGAGATCTTCCGGACGGAGCTCGCGGGCCGCCCGACGGCGGCCGACGTCGACCTCGAGGACCTCGTCCGTCGGAGCGAAGGGATGACGCCGGCGGCGATCGAGAAGGTGGTCGAGCTCGCCGCGCTCGACGTGTTCCGCCAGGCGACGCAGACGGGACAACGCCTCGAGCTCGACGAGCAGCACCTGCTGGCGGCGGTCGACCGCCACGGCGGCCAGGACCGTCCCACGGTCGAGCACTGGACGTGGGACTCCCTGATCTTGCCGGAGGAGACGAAGAGCGAGCTGATGCAGCTCCAGGCGGTGATCGAGGATCCGGAATCGGCGCGCCGGTTCGGCGTCGAGCCGCCGAGCGGACTGCTCCTCGCGGGGCCTCCGGGGACCGGCAAGACCACCGTCGCGAAGGTGCTCGCCGCCGAAGCGGAATGCTCCTTCTACCCGGTCTCGGGCGCCGACGTGATGAGCAAGTGGGTCGGCGAGTCCGAGCGGAACATCCGCCAGCTGTTCGAGCGCGCCAGATCGAACCGTCCGTCGATCGTGTTCATCGACGAGATCGATGCGATCGCGGGTCGACGCGGCGACATCCAGATCCACGACAGCCAGGTGAACCAGTTGCTGGCGGAGCTCGACGGCGTGGCCGGCCAGCGTGGGATGTTCGTGATCGGCGCGACGAATCGACCCGACCAGGTCGATCCCGCGCTCCTGCGCGGCGGGCGCCTGTCGCGCACGATCGTCCTCGGGCTTCCCGACGAGGCCGGCCGCCTGCTGATCCTCCGTCGGTTCACCGAGCGGATGCCGACCGTGGGGGTACGCCTCGAGGAGCTCGCGCGCGCGACGGACGGCTTCTCGCCCGCGGACCTGAAAGCGCTCGCCCAAGAAGCGGCGCTGTCGGCGATGGCACGGCACCGACGCGAGGGCGCCGACGACGCGACGCCGGACGCGCCCGGCCGCGTCGACCAGGCCGACTTCGAGCGCGCGATCGAGCGGCTCCGCCCCGAACCGTCGCTCGCTTCGTGGTGACGCCACCGCGCCGTTCGGCGTCTCAGTCGGCGACGCCACCTCCGTCGACCGGCAGCGCCGCGCCGGTGACGTAGCTCGAATCGTCGGAGGCGAGGAACAGCACGGCGCGCGCGACCTCCTCGGGCTTCCCCATGCGGCCCAGCGCGCGGCCCTCCGACGCCCAGGCGACGTACTCGTCCCACGTGACGCCCTTGCGCTCGGCGTCGACGTGCTCCATCGGCGTCTCGGTGTCACCGGGGCAGACGGCGTTCACCCGGATGCCCTGCGGGCCGTGGTCGAGCGCCATCGCCTTCGTGAGGAGGACGAGCCCTCCCTTCGCGGCGCAGTACGCCGCCCCCTTCTGCCCGCCGACGAGGCCCCATCCCGACGCGCAGTTCACGATCGCGCCCTTGCCCCGCTCGATCAGGTGCGGAAGCGCGGCGCGCGACATCAGGTACGCGCCCTTCAGGCTCGTGTCGACCTGGAGGTCCCACTCGTCCTCGTCGCACCCGAGCACGTCGTTCTCGACGTAGACGCCGGCGTTGTTGAACAGCACGTCGAGCCGACCGAACGCCTCGACGGTACCGGCGACGGACCGATCGCAGTCGGTTGCGAGTCGGACGTCGGCGCGCACGAACAGCGCGTCGCCTCCCGCCTCGTCGATCGTGCGGACGACCTCGGCGCCGCGCGCCTCGTCCCGGCCGGTGATCGTCACGCTCGCGCCCTCACCGGCGAACAGCAGCGCGGTCGCGCGTCCGATCCCGGACGTGCCGCCCGTGACGAGGGCGACGCGCCCCTCGAGCTTGCCCACGCTCGGATGCTAGCGGGCGTCGCCGGGCTGGGGCGACACGGCCGGCTCGTGCGTCGTCAGGCGATGAGGGCCCGGGTCGCCACGCGAACGCCGGTGGGGGCGAGCTCTTCGTCGAGGGCGACGGCGATCGCGCATCCGGCCTCGGTCTCCCATCCGCGCCCGTCGAGCACCACCGTGTTCGCGCGGGGGAGGTAGGCCTGCAGCGTCTCGAGGATGTCCTCCCAGTCCGCGAGCGACGGCGCGCGATCGGTCCAGATCCGGATCGAGCAGCCTTCCTCGAACAGGAGCCACCGGGGCCTGCGCTGTGTCGTGCGTCCGAACATGGCGCTTCGATACCCGCGGGGGAGCCGCGGCCCGTCAGCCTTTCGGCCACGATCCGGCCGCCGAAGGTCGGAACCTCGGGCGCCTCCCGACGTCGGTGCTGCCGGACCTACACTCCGACGGTGAAGAGCTGCTCGTCGTGCGGATCCGAGCTTGCGCCCCTCGCCCGGTTCTGTCCGTACTGCGGCACGCCGGTCGACGCGCCGCCGGTGCAGGAACGGCGCATCGTCACGATCTTGTTCGTCGACCTCGTCGGCTTCACCGAGCGGTCCGACAATGCCGACCCCGAGGACGTCCGGCGGGCGCTCGTGCCGTTCCATCGGCTCGTCCGCGACGAGCTCGAGCGTTTCGGCGGGACCCTCGACAAGTTCATCGGCGACGCGGTCATGGGTGTCTTCGGAGCGCCGATCGCGCACGACGACGATCCGGTGCGCGCCGTCCGGGCGAGCCTTCGCATCGTCGACGCGCTCGCCGACCTGCGCCGCGACGACGCCGACGTCGCCGTCCGCGTCGCGCTCAACACCGGCGAGGCGTTCGTCTCGTTCGGCAGCGGCCCGCAGATCGGGGAGGCCGTCGCCGGCGACGTGGTGAACACCGCCTCTCGGATGCAGTCGATCGCGCCAGCGAACGCGATCGTGGTCGGGCCCGCGACGCTCGACGCGCTCGACGGGCGCTTCGACGTCGAGGCGCTCCCACCCACGATGGTCAAGGGCAAGAGCGAGCCCCTGCAGGTCTGGCGGGTGCTCGGCGAACGCGCGGGCGCAGCCCCCGAGCGGACGCCCTTCGTCGGGCGGACCCGTGAGATGCGCGAGCTCGAAGCGGAGTTCGGCGCCGTCGTGGATCGCGGCGAGGCTCGGGCGGTCGTCGTGGTCGGTGAGCAGGGCGTGGGGAAGTCGCGCCTCGCCGGCGAGCTCGAGCGCTCGGTCGAGCGTCGGGCGACCGTGGTGGTCGGGTCGGCGCCGACCGTCGGCGAGCGCTCGCCGTACGCCCCGATCCGGGACACGCTGCGGGCGCTCGCCGGACTCGGGCCGTCGGACGACGACGAGGCGTTCCTCGGCAAGCTCGACGCGCTCGTGGCGCAGGACGACCGGACGTCGAACGACCGCCGCTTCGTGGCCTCGACGCTCGCGATCGCCGTCGGGTTGTCCCCCGACGGCCGCGATGCCGCGATCACGCCGGCGGAGGTCGCCGACGCGTGGGCGTCGGTCCTCGCGACCACCGCGGCGCGGCGTCCGACCGTGCTCGTGCTGCACGATCTGCATCGCTCCGATGCCTCGTTCGTCGAGGTGCTCGACGCGGCGCTCGACCGGCTGCGCGCGGTTCCGCTGTTCGTCCTGATCACGGCGCGTCCGGAGATCCACGAGGTCGCGCCGACCCTCGTCGCCCCTGGTCCCGGTCGTCGCGTCATGTCCCTCGGGCCGCTCGACGATGACGCGACGCGACAGCTGCTCGGCGCGGTGCTCCTCGACGCGCTGCTCGTTCCCGCCGCCCGTGACCGGATCCTGGAGCGCTCGGGCGGCAACCCGTTGTACGCGATCGAGTTCGGCAGGATGCTCGCCGAGGCGGGCGACCCGACGGCGGTGTCGACCCCGCTGTCGGTGCAGGCGGTGATCTCCGCGCGCCTCGATGCGATCCCCAGCGAGGCTCGCGCCGTCCTGCTGGACGCGTCGGTCGTCGGCGACGAGGTGTGGGTCGAGGCGTGCGCCGCGGTCGGAGAACGCGATCCGGCGGCGGTCGCCGAGGCTGCGGAGGTCCTCGAACGCCGGGGGCTGCTCGCGCGCCGTCCGTCGTCGTTCCCGACGCATGACGCGTTCGCGTTCTCGAACGCCCTGATCCGGGAGGTCGCGTATGGACGTCTCCCGCGCGCCGTGCGCGCGGGCGCCCATCTGCGAGCCGGTCGCTGGCTCGAGGCGGCGGCCGGCGACCGCGCCGACGAGTGGGCCGAGCTGCTCGCGCAGCACCACGCGACCGCCGCCGAGCTCGGAGCGGCCGCGAACGACGCGGCGGTGGTGGAGGCCGCGCGGGAGCCGGCGATCCGGTGGTTGTTGGCGGCCGGCGACCGTGCCGCGAGGGTCGATCCGTCGGCCGGGTTCTCGCTGTTCCGGCGAGCGCTCGCGCTCGCGCCGCCCGGCAGCGCCGCCCGCGAGGGCGTCCTGTGGAGGGTCGGGGTCACCGGCCGCCGGAGCGGCATGCTGGACGGCACCGACGTCCTCGCCCTCTACGCCGAAGGTCTCGAGCTCGCACGGGCGCGCGGGGCCGCCGACGACGTGGGGTCGTGGCTCACGCGCTGCGGGTCGCAGATGGCGGCGCTCGGCGACACCGACCGGGCGCGAGCCGCCTACGCGGAGGCGATCGAGGTCCTGGAGCCGCTCCCGCCCGGTCGTCCGCTCGCGCTCGCGTACGCGTACCGCGCCGAGGAGGAGCTCTTCGCCGGGAACACGTCCGACGCGCTCGCGTACGCGGACCGGGCCCTCGCGCTCGTGGGGGAGCGGACCGACGAGGTGGCGGTGATGTCGCTCCACATCCGAGGCGACGCGCGCTGCTCGACCGGCGACCTCGAAGGGGGCCTCGAGGACCTCGAGACGGCGCTCCGCGTCTCGGAGACGATCGGCTCGTCGATGGACGTGATCACCTCGCGGAACTACCTGTCGGAATGGCGCGCCGCCGTGCAGGGACCGGCGGCGGGCCTCGCCGAGCTCGAGGCCGCGCTCGAGCTCGCCGAACGGCGGAACGTGACCTCGCAGGGCGCGTACTCCCGCGCGAACGCGACCGCGCTGATGGCTGACGCCGGTGACTGGGACCGCGCGCTGATGTGGGCCGACGAGCTGTCGTCGCTGCCGCCGGAGCGGGTCGATCCCGTCGTGCGCATCATGGCCGAGATCGTCCGGAGCCGGATCTCGCTCGCGCGGGGTGCGTCCGAGGGCGTGAGCTCGGCGGACGAACTGGTGGAGGCCGCCGGAACCGTCGAGGAGCTCCACGCGCTCGCGCCCGCGCTCGTCACGGCGGCGCAGATCGCGCTCGGCGACGGCGATGCCGAACGCGCGGCGTCACTGATCGAGCGGTTCGACGCGGCGACCGAAGGCGTCGCGACCGAGTACCGCGCCGCCGACATCGCGCGCGCGGTGCGCACGGCCGTCGACGCCGGTCGGCTCGACCTCGCGGAGCGGCTCCTCGCTGGCATCGAGCCGCGTGTGCCGCGTGACGAGGTGCGTGTGCGTGCAGCGCGGGCGATCGTCGCCGAGGCACGCAAGGACGACGCGGCGGCTGCCTACGCCGATGCGGCCGATGCCTTGCGCGGGTACGGCGACGTGTACGAGGAGGCTCTCGCGCTCGACGCGCACGCTCGGCTCACGGGGGACGAGGGATCGCGCGAGCGCGCCCGCGAGCTCTTCGCGTCGCTCGGCGTCAGTGCCGCGCCTTGAGACCCGCGACGAGCATCTCGCAGATCGAGGCGGTGACGCCCTTGATCGTCGTGGCGTTTGGCAGGGGCTTGAACGTCCAGTTGTCGGCCAGCTCGCCGACCGAACGGACCGTGCCGGTGTAGCGGAGGAGCTGCGGCGTTCCGCTCAGGCTCCCGTCGTCCCACCAGTAGCCGCTCCCGCGCAGCACGAGCGTGTAGGTGCCGTCGGCGTTGCGGGTCAACGTGCGGGAGCCGAGCGTCTCGATCGGGATCGCGGTGCCGGCGTTGAACCACTCGAACACCGTGATCTGCGACTGCGTGATCGTCCGGCTCAGGAGCGTGCGGTCGTCGTAGGTGCTCGTCGCGGCGATGTCGTTCCGATCGGTCGCGACGACCTCCATCCCTCCGCAGGTCTTCGATCCGAGCGGTGTCGCTTGCAGCCGCGGGACCGATTCCACCGACACGTCGGCGGCCGCCGCGGCCGGCGCGAGCACGACCAGCGCGATCGAGGCGACGAGGGACACGAGGAGGGCGGAACGACGCATCGGGCGGACTCCTGGCTGGGGGGCTGGCTCGGGGGGTGGGGGCCGGACGGATGGTGTCACAGGAGCGCGAAACCGTCCATCCCCGATCGGTCCATCCCGGCGCCTCGCACGGTCGGATCGCGGTCCGGGTGCGGCCACGGGTCGCTCGCCGGTCCCGGCCTCACGAGCCCCACTCCGGCGGCGGATCGGTGCGTTCCGGTTGGAACTGCCAGTACTCGTGCAACGACGTGCATCGGCCCGCGCCGTCGAAGCGCAGGAACAGGCATCCCGGCAGCGTCACCTCGTCGCCGGCCACGCGCATCGTCGTCCAGAACTCCGCGGCCACACGATCGCCGTCGACGTACGGACGTCCGATCCGGACCTCGACGTCGGACTGCGACGCGGTGACGTCGGCCCAGTAGCGCCGGACGCCGTCGGTGCCCTCGAACGGATCCTCGAAGATGTTCGCACGGTAGGTGCTCGCGTCGGCGAACAGGTCCGCGGCCGCATCGGGATCCCTGCGCTCCCACGCGACGCGGTACGCCTCCAGCCACGCTGCGACGTCCATCGAACCTCCCTCGATCGCCGGGACGTCGCCCAGCATGGCACGCGCTGCGTGCGCGGCGCGTTCAGTCGCGGCGTTCGTCCGTGAGGGCGCCGACGCGCGTCGCGTCGGAACGCCAGCCGTGGCCGCACGTCCACAGGGCCCAGCGCACGCGCGCGCCGTCGTACCCGCGGAAGGCGCCGCTCGAGAGCGGCTGGCCCTCGCCGCACACGCTGCAGGTCTCGATCACGTCGACGGTGTCGTCGTCCATCACGGCGCGAGTATGGGACCGCACGACGTGTCGGCACATGCGCCGTCGGGCCCGGATCTGCAGGAGCCGCGTCCGCCGCCCGAGGGAGGAGGTCTGGGGCGCGACGGGGGAGGCCGACCGGCGGAGCGGGCGGGCCGTCGCGAGGGCGCCGCCGCCGCCGGCGCCCTCGGCCGCCGACGTCGAGCCCGCTCAGGAACCGGCGTCAGGCGCCGTCTCCCAGAGCCCCATGACGTTGCCGTCGGGGTCGCGGAAGTACGCGAACGCGCCCATCCCGGGGATCGGCGTGCGAGGCGTCACGACCGTGCCGCCGTTCGCTGCGATCTCCTGCAGGCGTCGATCGATGTCGGCGACGCCGATCGTGATCACCGGCGCCGGCGTGTCCTCCGAACGCGTCATCATCCCGCCGTTGATGCCGCCCGGCTCCGTCGGCGCGAAGGTCTGGGGGTCCACGGGCGTCGTCGTGACGGTCGTGTACTCTCCCTCGCCGATCGCCTGCGTGTGGAGCTGCCATCCGAAGACGGTTCCGTAGAACGCCTTCGCTCGCTCGACGTCGTCGGTCGGGATCTCGAAGTGCACGACGGTGTCCATCGCCGTTCCCCCTTTCGTCGGCTCGACCGAGCGTGCCGCCCCTTCCCCCGTGCGGTCAAGCCCGAACCGTCGAGCGCCGGCGGTCGAGCCGCGGGAAGATGGGCGAGGATCAGCGACGGCGCCGCGACGCGACGATCGCCGGGAGCACGTCGGCGATCGGGTCGTGGAGGATCGCGGTCGCGAGATCGTCGAGGGGCGTCTCGGACGCCGTGACGATCACCAGGTCCGCGCCGGCCTCGACGGCCACCTCGGGCAGCGCCGCCGCGGGCTGCACCACCAGCGACGTGCCGACCGCGAGGAACAGATCGCATCCGCTCGCCGCACGGAACGCCGCGTCGAGGACCCGTTCGTCGAGCTGTTGCCCGAAGGCCACCGTGGCGGAACGCTGCACACCGCCGCACCCGGCGCAGCTGGGGTCGGGATCGCCGCCACGGACGCGGTCGAGCTGCTCGCGCATCGGCGTGCGTCGGCCGCATGCCAGGCACATCGCCTCGTGGAGCGTGCCGTGCAGCTCGAGCACGAGATCCGGGCTCGAGCCGGCGCGCTGGTGCAGTCCGTCGATGTTCTGCGTGATGAGGGCGTGCAGGACGCCGGCCCGCTCGAGGTCGACGAGGGCGAGATGACCGGCGTTCGGCTCGGCATCCCATGCGGCATGATGCAGACGCTCTTGCCAGGCCTCGATCCGGACCTCGGGATCCGCCAGGTACGGACCGATCGAGACGCGGCGCATCGCGTCGCGGTTCTTCGTCCATACGCCGTTCGGACCGCGGTAGTCCGGGATGCCGGACGCCGTGCTGATGCCGGCTCCGGTCAGGACGGTGATGCGCTCGGCCGAGGCGACGGCCCGGGCGACCCGCGCGACGGCGGTGGTGGAGGTCATGCCTCCATGATGACGCCTCGTGCTCGCTGAGCCTGCGGTGGTCCGCCGCGAGACCTACGGCGTATCGTCTGGGCGGATCTTGCTCGCTCGAGGCTGGAGGGACCGATGAAGCGAGGTGCGATCTCGATCGCGCTCGGACTGGTGCTGTCGTCCGTTCCCATGACGGCGGCGGCGGCCGACACGGCTGTCGAGGCGCGACGGGCTCCGTCGACGCTGGATCTCACCGCGTCGGACGAGGTCGTGCGGTTCGGCGGCACCGTCCGCCTCGTGGCGGCGCTGAGCGGGCCGCCGGGCGGCCAAGCCATCTTGATCGAGCGTCTCGTCGGGGGCGAGCCGACCGTGATCGGTGGCTGCGTCACGGGCAGCGCCGGCCGGTGCGCGGTCGGCGTTCGGCCCCGTCGGACGTCGACGTTCCGCGCGGTGTTCGCCGGCACCGGCTCGTGGGACGCGACGACGAGCGTCGCCGTCGAGGTGAAGGTCCGCACCGACGTCGTCGGCAGGCTCCGGGGTGCTGACGATCGGAAGGGCCGCTACCACCTGTACGGGCGGAGCGACCGCGTCACCTTCGTCGTCGACGTCGCACCGGCGAGACGGGGACAGCGCGTCTGGTTCCCGCTCCGGTTCAACGCCGGCCACGGATGGACCGACGGCGGCACGAGCAGCTTCCGGACCGATGGCGAGGGACGCGTCGTGATCTACTTCGCGCCGGGTTCGTTGCCCGTCGGCGCCTACCGGCTCGAGGCCGTCACGCGACCGGGACGCGGACTGCAGGGTGGGCGTTCGAGACCCGCGTACTTCCGCGTGCGGTGACGAACGGCGGCGGAGCTCATCCCGAGAGCTGCACGATCTCGCCGGTCGCCCCCGGGTCCGCGAGCAGGCGGACGACCTCGGCGGCCACCGTCGCCACCGGAACCATCGGCTCGTCGCCTCGGCGCAGCGCCGCGGTCACGTCCTCGGGGACGTACCGGTCGAGCCAGGGGGTGTCCATCCATCCGGGCTCGACGGCGTTCACGCGCACGGGAGCGAGCTCGCGCGCGAGGATCGTCGTCAGCGCGACGACAGCGACCTTCGAGATGACGTAGGGGATCGACGACCCCTCGAGATAGACCGCGGCATCCGACGCGACGTTCACGATCGATCCGCGCCCGCGTGCGCGCATGCCGTCGGCGACCGCGCGGATGCATCGCCACGTCCCCACGAGGTTGACGTCGAGGATCCGGCGCCAGTCATCGTCCGTGAGCGCTCGGAGATCGCCCGCCGGCGCGTACGTGGTGACGCCGGCGTTGTTCACGAGGAGGTCGACCGGTCCGCCGAGGCGCTGCTCCACGCGCGCGACCATCGCGGCCACCGCCCCGTCGTCGCGCACGTCGGCAGGGATCGCGACGGCCTCTGTCGGAAGCTCCTCGGCGAGCGCTTCGGCGGCACCCGCCGAGGTCGAGAAGTTGACGGCGACGCTCGCACCGGCGGCGGAGAGCCGCCGGCAGATCTCGGCGCCGAGACCGGTGGCGCCCCCGGTCACGATCGCGATCCTCCCTCGGAGCGGCCGCCCCTCGGTCACGCGTCGTCGCCCGCGTCGGGGTCGAGGAGCAACGCGACCATCGCGTCGATCGTCATGGTCCGTCCGGTGGCGAACGCGTCGGCGTACCGGTGGTGGCCGAGCGCAGCGCGCGACGCCTCCGCCGGATCCCCGAAGTACGACAGCCCCACGTCGGGGAAGTGCACGCCGTGGTCGACCTGGAGCGACTCCCATGCGCCCATGAGGATCGCGGCTCGCCCGAACCGCTGGCGCTTCGACGCGACGATCGCCTGCGGCATCACAACCTGCGCGAGCATGATCGGCCCCGGCGTCTCGGCGGCGAGCGCGGTGGCCTCGATCACGTCGGCGACGGCGTCGTCGAGCCCGCCACCGTCGGGACCGGCGCCGAGGACGTGGATGCTCGCGCGCGCGACCAGCCCCTCGCAGAGGGCGAGCCGTTCGCCGGCGCTCCGGTTGAGCTCGATCGCCTGGTCGAGCAGTTCGATCGTCCCGGCGGGGTCGCCTTGGAGCATCCGTGCGTACCCGATCGACATCATCGTCTTCGCACGCAACACGAGATCGTCGGCGGGCGTGATCTCCAGGCAGCGTTCGAGCGTTGCCAGCGACGAGGCGAGCTCGTCCGTCACGAGCCAGATGAAGGAACGATCGAACAGCGCGCGTGCGAGCAGCCGCGCGTCGCCGACCTCCTCCGCGATCGCAGCCGCCTCGTCGTACCGCGGGCGCATCGCCTCGTAGTCGGTCAACCAGTACTCGATCGAGCCGAGCGCGCCGAGCGCTCGCGCGCGCGCCGCGTCGCGCGGTTCGGCGGCCGGCAGGGCGAGCACCCGCTGCAGCCGAGCGCGCGCCTCGGTGAGGTGGCCGCGCTGCTGCCAGAACCGCCAGATCGATGCGGCGGTCTCGAGCGCAGGCCGGACGTGCTCGGCGTCGCGTTCCGCCCGATCGAGTACGGCCCGCACGTTGTCGTGCTCCCGGTCGAGTCGGTCGAGCCAGTCCGTCTGGTCGTGCGCCGTCAGGTGCGGCTCCGCGGCGGCGGCGAGCTCGTGGACGAACGCCGTATGACGTCGCTCGAGGTCACGCCGCTCCGCGTCGGGGAGCGTGGCGAACCGATCCAGGGCGTACTCTCGGATCGTCTCCAGCATGCGGAACCGCAGGTCGGGCTCGTCGTCGCCCGATCGGCGCACGAGGCTGCTGTCGAGGAGGGCCTCGAGCCCGGCGAGCACGTCGAGGTCGTCGCCGCAGACGCGTTCCGCGGCCTCGAGCGTCCATCCGCCCGCGAACACGGCGAGCCGCGCGAAGAGGATGCGCGCGTCGCGGTCGAGCGATTCGTCGCTCCATCGGATCGATGCCTCGAGCGTTCGGTGCCGCGCCGGCGCGTCCCGCGGCCCTCCGGTCAACACCGCGAGCCGATGGTCGAGGCGGGCGGCGAGCGTCTCGGCGTCGAAGAGGCGCAGGCGCGACGCGGCGAGCTCGATCGCGAGCGGAAGCGCATCGAGCCGGCGCACGATCTCGACCACGGCGTCGACGTTCGTGGGATCGAGCGTGAAGCCCGGTCGCGCGTCGCCGGCGCGCTCGACGAACAGTCGGATCGCGTCCGACGCCTCGAGCGCCTCGGGTCCGCGCACGTCCGCCGCCGGAAGCGCGAGCGGCGGCACGGAGTACTCCGCCTCACCGGACAGCCGCAGCGGGATGCGGCTCGTCGCGAGGACCGTGAGGGTCGGCGCCGCGTCGAGCACCTCGCCGATCACGCCGGCGCCGTGCACCACCTGCTCCAGGTTGTCGAGGATGAGCAGGACGCGACGGTCACGCAGCTGCTCGGCGACCGCCGCGAGCGGGTGGCCCACCGTCTCGCGGGCCCGCAGCACACGCCCGATCGTCGGGACGATGACCTCGGGGTCGGTCGTGGTGCTGAGGTCGACGAACCACACACCGTCGGGGAACCGATGGGCCGTCGCCCGCGCGACCTCGACCGCCAGCCGCGTCTTGCCGGTCCCGCCGGGACCCGTGAGCGTGGTCAGCCGCGCGTCGTCGAGCGAACGCGCGATCGCCGCGATCGCCTCGTCGCGACCGACGAACGACGTCCGCGACGTCGGGAGCTCGACCCTCGCGCGTGCGGCGGTCCGCAGCGGCGGGAACGTCGTATCGAGTCCGTCGATCACGAGGTCGTGCAGCGGCTGCGGCTCGTCGAAGTCCTTGAGGGTGAACGTTCCGAGGGCGCGGACGGAGACGCCGCCGGGCGGGTCCACGGCCACGAGCGACGCGGTGCTCGCCGACAGCACGACCTGGCCACCGTGCCCGACGGCCGCGATGCGCGCGGCCCGGTTCACGTCGAGACCCAGGTAGTCGTCGCCGCCGAGCGTGGCCTCGCCGGTGTGGACGCCGATCCTCACGCGGATCGTGCGGCCGTCCGGCCACGGATGGGACCCGAGGCCCCGTTGCGCCTCGGCGGCGGCGCGCACCGCGCCGATCGCCGACGGGAACACGACGAAGAAGGCATCGCCTTCGGTCCGGATCTCGACCCCGTCGCCGGCCGCGATCGCCGCCCGCATCACGCGGGCGTGCGCGTCCTGGAGCTCGCCGTACGCGTCACGTCCGAGCTCGCGGAGCATCCGCGTCGACCCTTCGATGTCGCTGAACAGGAACGTCACGGTGCCGGTCGGCAGGTCGCGCACGGCGCAGAACCCTAGTGCAGCCGGCCGCGCACGGCGCACAACGCGAGTGCAGTCGGCCGATGACGAGCGTGCGGACCCCGGTGGCCGGCCCGCGCCGAGCGCCGCCTCCGGAGCGTCGAGCCTCGGTCAGCGCGCGCCGGCGAGCCGGGCGACGAGCCCCCGTTCGTCGGTGCCGAACCACGGCGCATCGCCGGCCGCCGCGTTCTCTGCGACGCGGGACGGCGACGACGTCGCCGGGATCGCGACGTGGCAGCGCTCGTCGCTCAGGCACCACTTCAGGAGCGCCTGGGCCCACGTGGTCACGCCGAACGCCTCGAGCGGCGCGAGCGCTCCGGGCCCCGGGTCGGCGCGGACGAGCGACCCCTCGCCGAAGGGACGCATCACGAGGACGCCGAGGCCGAGCTCCGCGGCGAGCGGCAGGATCTCGTCCTCGACGTCGCGCTCGTGCGGGTTGTACGGGATCTGGATCGCGTCGATCCGGCCGCTCCGCATCACGCTCGCGAGCTCGTCGAAGGCGCTCGCGGCGTAGTGCGTCGCTCCGATCGATCCGACGAGGCCGGCGTCGCGCGCAGCCTCGAGCGTGTCGAGGTGCTCGCGCCATGCGACGAGGTTGTGGACCTGCAGCAGGTCGATCCGGCCGCCGAACCATCCGAGGGCTCGCTCGAGCTGGCGCCGCCCTTCGGCGCCCGAACGCGCCCAGATCTTCGTCGCGACGTACGCGCGGTCGCGACGGTTCCCGAGCGCTTCAGCGAGGAGCTCCTCGGCGGATCCGTACATCGGCGACGAATCGAACACCGTGACCCCGTGATCGAGCGCCGCCGTGACGACGGACGTCGCGTCCCCGGCGCGAGCGGCGGCCTCGAGCCGGCGCCACGTTCCGAGGCCGACGACCGGAAGCTCCGGGCCGGCCCGACCGAACCGCCTGCGTTCCATGCGTTCCGTGATACCGCACGGCCGCACCTCCGGTCACGTGCGTCGAGGAACGCGCCGATGCCGAGGCGTCACCAGTAGCGCGCGGTCGCCATGGCCGTGACCGCGAGGAGCAGCAGCACGAGGTCGGTCTTGCCGTGTCGCTCGAGGGCGCTTCCGAGGCGCTGTTGCTCCGCCGCTTGCTCCGGCGTCGGCGGGCCACCGCCCGCGGCGATCTCGCCGCCCAGGTCCACGAGGCGCTCGACGTTGCGGCCGACGCCGTAGTAGCCGACGAAGAACGTGAGCGTCGCGAGGACGCCGCCGATCGTGAGCGCGAGCCCGAACGACGACGTCACCCAGTCGCCGAGCGACTCGGCGAGCGTCATGTTCCGGAACCACATCACCCACCCCGCGGCCACCGTGATCATGCCGAGGCCGGTGATCACCTTCGCGACCTTCCGCTTCTTCACGGCCGCGGTGAGCAACGGGCCCGCGCTCGGACCCACCTCCGCCGCGCTCGGCCCGATGAAGGCCACGAACAGGAACGCCGCTCCGACCCACAGCACCCCGGCCACGATGTGCAGGAACCGGAACAGCAGCATGAACAGATCCGCGCCGAGCATCGATGCCTCCCCCTCGTCGGACGCACGAACGATACGGCACCCGTGCCCGCCGATGGAGCAACGCACGCCACGGGAACGTTGTGTGGCAGGCGGCGTCGGTGGACCCGGAGCCGGATCATGCGCGCGTGCGCACGGCCACCCCAGCGCATCGTGGGCGTGCGGGCCCGGACGAGGCAGCTCAGCCGAGGGATCGAACGGCCCGACGGTCCGCCGTGCGGACCGTCCGCCTGGGCGATCCGACGGGCTCGCATCCGGGGTCGCCGCCATACCGGACGCGGAACGTCGTGTCGCGATCGACCCGGACGCGGAAGCGATAGCCGCCCTCGGCGTCGGTCCCGACGGTGCGCGCCGGCCGCGGCGGCTCGATGATCCGGAGCGTCACCGCCCGGATGCCTCCGCACGCGGGATCGAACGACCACAGCCGTCCGCGGACCACCACGCGATCACCCGGGTCGGCGGTCCGCGGCGCGCCGATCGTCAGGCGGCGCCCGAGCTGTCCCCCATCGTTCTTCCCCCAGCAGTCCACGTCGCCGTCGACGGTCCTCGCACACGTGTGGTAGCTGCCGGCGGAGACCTCCGCGTACGGCCCGGGCCGGTCGTCGGCTTGCCCGTACACGTCGTGTCCCCAGCAGTGCACGGCCCCGCTGGGCCGCAGCGCGCAGTTGTGATGGTCACCCGCCGACACCTGCGTGAACGGTCCCACCTTGTCCTTCGACTGCCCGTCGTCGGGGAGGCCCCAGCAGTCGACCGAGCCGTCGATACGGAGCGCGCAGTTGTGTCCGTCTCCCGCCGAGACCTCGAGGTACGGGCCGACGTGATCCTCCGCGAGGCCGGCTCGGTTCCCGCCCCAGCAGTCCGCGACCCCCTCGGGCGTCAGCCCGCAGTTGTGGGCACCGCTCATCGTGAGCGCCGTGAAGGGGCCCGGCTGGTCCTCGGACTGGCCGACGTCGTTGCGACCCCAGCAGTCGGCGGCGCCCGTCGTCGTGAGCGCGCAGGAGTGGCGCCAGCCGGCGATGACCTGGGTGTACGGGCCCGGTCGATCCTCGGCCTCCCCGTCGGCGTCGAGCCCCCAGCACCGCGCGGCGCCGTCGACGGTGAGCGCGCAGTTGTGCATCCCGCCGGCGGACACCTGCGTGAACGGCCCGGGTCGGTCCTCGGAACGACCGAACGCGTCGTCGCCCCAGCAGTCGGCCGCGCCCGTCGGCGTGATCGCGCACGTGTGATCGACGCCGGCCCAGACGGTCTCGTAGTCGGTCGCCGCGAGCGTCGGGTGCGCGCAGCCGACGAGCGACGCCACGCACACCGAGACGACCACGGCGGAGCGCAGGGCTCGCATGTCGCGCACGCTACCGCGTCGCCCGGGCGAGGCCTCAGAAGCCGAGCAGCTCGTCGAGCAGGATCGCGACGTCCCAGCTGCGCGACACGTTCGCGATCATCGTCGCCGTCGTCCCGTCCGACGGGTCCCGCGTGCTGGAGAAGGACACCCCGGCGTCGGAGCCCTCGAGCGAGATCAACTCGCGCGTCTCGTGCAGGTGGAAGCCGAGGCCGTACCGCTTCGACTCCTCCACGCAGTGGCTCCGCGGCCGGAGCATCTCCTCGACCTCTGGCTCCGCGACGATGCGGCCGTCGAGGAACGCGTCCCACAGCGCCACGACGTCGCCCACGGTCGTGAAGATCCCGCCGTCGCCGCTCCCCAGCACCGGCAGGTGGAGCACGTTCGTGCGGAGCCCGTCCGGATGCAGGTAGCCGACCGCGACGTCGCCGGGCAGTTCGTCGGAGCGCAGGAACGCGGTGCGCTCCATCCCGGCGGGCTCGCACACCCGTTGCCGGACGAGATCGGCGAACGGGACGCCGCTCGCCCGTTCCGCGATCAGCGCGAGCACGACGTAGCCGCCGTTGTTGTACGCGAACCGCTCGCCCGGCGGGAACACCGTGGGATGCCCGTCGAGCACGTCGAGGTACGCCTCCGTCGACGCCAAGCGGTGGACCGGGAGCGAGAGGACGTGATCGTTCTCGTCGCCGAGCTGGCTCTCATCGAGGTAGTCGCCGATCCCGGAGCGATGCGCGAGGAGGTGCTCGACCGTCACGCCCTCGTCGATCAGGGGGAGATCCCCACGGAGCACCGATCGGACGGGCGTCGTGGGTTCGAGGGTGCCGTCAGCGATCAAGGAGATGACCGTCAGCGCGGTGAAGGCCTTCGTGCCGCTCGCGATCGCGAACCGCGTGTCGGTGGTGTTCGGAACGTGGTGACGCCGGTCCGCCTCGCCGAACGCCGCCTCGTACGGCTCGCCGTCGGCTCGATCCACCCGGACGACGCCGGAGAACCGCGTCCGTGCGGCGAGCTCCTCGAGCGGTCCCGCGTCGAACGACATATCCCGGACGGTAGCGCGCCGTTCCGGTGTCCGCGTGCGCTCCGCTCGGCTCCGCTGCTACGTGGCGTCGGGCGCCGCGATGCCGTCGGCCGTGCCTTCACGTCAGCAGGGCGAGCGCCGTCCCCTCCCACGACCATCGTTCGGCGACGGAACCGGCGAGGCGGGCGCCGAGCGCCCGGCGCTCGACGGGGTCGATCGAGAGGAGCCGGTCGATGCCGCCGGCGATCGCCTCCGTCGCTCCGGGACCGGGCTCGAACGTGAACAGGCCCGGCGCTCCGACGTCTGCCTCGAGCGCGGCGGCGACCTCCGCGAGCCCGGAGTGGCGGGCGACGAGCGGAAGGGCTCCCGTGGCCGCGGCCTCGGCGACGACCATACCGAACGCCTCCTCGAGGATCGACGGCACGACCACGACGTCGGCGGCGGCGATCGCCTCGGGCGCGTACCGGTGGTCGAGCCGCCCCGTGAACGAGACGTCGCCCATGCGTTCACCGGCGACCGCGAGCGCGTCGGCGTCGACCTCCCTCGGAACGACGCCCCGCTCCTGCAGCCACCGCAGGGCCGATGCGTCCCCGCTCCGCAACCCCGACGCGAGCGCCGCCACGTGCTCACGCCAGAGACCGAAGCCGACGACGAGCACGTCGGGACGCGTCGTCGCGAGCGCCGCCGCCGCGATCACGAGATGCGGCCCCTTCGCCTCGATCAGCTTGCCGAAGTACGCGACGATGGGACGGTCGCGGCCGGCGAGCGCGCGCAGGCGCGTCGCGGCATCCGGATCCGGGACCTTCTGGTCGTACCGGTGCGCGAGCGCGTCGAGCGCCGCGGGGTCGCGTTCGGCGAGGGCGCGCGTGAGCTCGTCGTCGAGCGAGGACCGACGCCCGTGGGCCGTGTCGTCGTCGGCATCGAGCGAGCGGGCGGCAGCCCGCAACGCGTCGCCGCGTTCGCGGGGACGGAACCGCTCGGTGTCCACGCCTGGCGTCACGAGACGCGTGGTGGCTCCTCGCGTGCCGGTGAGCTCGACCGCGCGATCGATCACGTCGCGGCTGGGTCCGATGAGCGCTCGCGCGGCCCGGATCCCCTCGGCTGCGAGGTCCCGGTAGCGCTGCTGCGGGCGCAGCGCGTATTCGACGTCGCTCCCCGCCGTCTTCACGACGAACGATCCACGCGGGAGCGCCCGCGCCGCGACCGGGCCACCGGGCACGACGTGATCGGCGAACGTCGTCTCGGTCCGGTGCCAGGCGGCCGCAGCACGAAGGGCCGCGACGTTGCGGTCGAGGTACGCGGCGAGGGCGGCGTCGTCGAGATCGAGGAACCGGTCGACGTCGAACCCCTCGTACGCATCGATCACGAAGACGGGCAGCGTCCGACCGATCGACGGACGCAGCAGCACGCAGCGTCCCGACGAGGGCTCCGCGCGAACGTTCGGCGTGAGCTCCGACGGTCCCTCGGCGTCGACGTTGCCGAACGCGTCGATCCACGGGTAGCGCTCGGGATGACCTTCTTGGCACAGCAACGCCACGTCGTGCCCGCCGGCGCGGAGCGCTTCGGCCACCCGGGCGGTGAAGACGTTCGTGCCCGATCCCTCGAGCAACCATCCGTGCCACAGCAGGACGCGCACGCGGGAACCCTACGCGAGCGTCGACGGGCGAGCTCCCCGCGGACACCGATCGGCGTGACGGCTTGGCGAGTCACCCCGCACGCCGTCGGGGATCGCGATCCAGACCTTCGATTCAGGCTCCGAGGAGCCGTTCGTCGAAGGGGTACGGGGCCAGCACGCGGATCCCCTCGTCGGTGACGAGGACCTCGTCGCCGAGCTTCACGCCCTCACGGCCTCCCGGTTCGCCGCAGTAGAGCTCGACGACGAGCGCCATACCGGGTTCGAGCACCCGGTCGGGGTTCGACTGCGCGTCCTGCGGGTGACACACGCTCGGGTTCTCCTCCTCGAGGCCGATCCCGTGGACCATGCACTCGTACCGTTGCGGCACGAATCGTTCCGGGATCGTCGGAGCGAGACCGGCGGCCTCGGCGCACGTGATGCCGGGCCGGATCACCGCCTCCATCCCGCGCAGCCAGTCGTACGCGGCGCGGTAGAGGTCGCGTTGCGCCGAGGTCGGCGCGGCCCCCCCGCACACGAACGCCCGGGACACGCAATAGAAGTACCCCTCGACCCCCACCGCGTCGGTGTCGACGAAGACGAGGTCGCCGGCATCGATCGAGCGATCCGTCGCCTCGGCGCGCCACGGGTTCGTGTTCGGCCCCGAGCACACGGTGTTCGTCGCGAGGTACTCGCCGCCTCGGCGGAGCATCGTTCCGGCGAGCGTCGCGACGAGGTCGCGCTCGGTGACACCGGGCTCGAGCGTCTCCTCGAACGCCGTGAGCATCTCCATCACGATGTCGGCGTTGATCTCGAGGAGGCGGATCTCCTCCGGCGTCTTCACCTCGCGGGCGCCCTGCGTGATCGGAGCCGCGTCGCGGAGCGACACGCCGTGCTCCTGGAGCGCGAGCCAGGCGGGAGCACCCAGCCGGTCCACGGCCACCGGGGCGCCGCCCACGCCGAGCTCGTGGAAGCTCTCGACCATGAGCTCCGCCCACGTCGCGGCCTCGGCCGACGGGTCGTCGAAGAACTCCCACGCGTGCATCGGTCGGACGTCGGGGGCTCGCCGTGCCGACCGGTGCACCGAGTTCGGATGTTCGAACAGGATCGGCGTGCCCTCCCGAGGCACGATCGCGCAGCGGCAGAAGGTGCTCATCGCGTACACGGGCATGGCGGTCGCCCCGGTCGCGTAGCGGACGTTCGGTTCGCTCGCCAGGAGGCAGACGTCGACGTCGTAGGCCCGCATCGACGCCTGCAGCCTCGCGAGCCGCCCGGTCCGTAGTCGCTTGAGGTCGACGCCGGCGAGCGCCGTGCCGGCTGGCTGCATCCGTCCGTCCCCCTGTCGCGGGCTGCCGCGGCTCGTCACCGCCGTCGCGACGCGGAGCCTACCGGCCGACGATCAGGCCTCGGCGGGAGAGTCCCAGCCGAGGATGCGCTCGAGCCCCACCACGTCGGCGGTTCGGCGCGCCGCGCCGCCCTTCGGTCCGATGAACCGGACGGGGATCCCTCCCTGCTCCGCGCGGCGCGCGGCCCGGATCAGCTCGACGATCCCGGTCGAGTCCATGAAGTCGAGCGCCGACAGATCGAAGACGACGCGACGCCGGTCCCGCCCGAGCACGTCGTCGGCGATCTCGGTGAACGTCGGCCGCGTGGCGAGGTCGAGCACGCCCGAGAGCTCGACGTACACCTCGTCGTCGTGCCGCGCGATGTCGTAGTGGAGCTGTTCCATCGGTCGGATCCCGGTCGGGAGGCGGACCGGGCTCGCCTGATGAGTTGACGGGTCGGCTGCGGCCCAAACCCGAGGCGGATGGGTGCCCACACGGCGGCGTAGGCGTGTGGTTCGCGGACGTCGATCGCGACGTGGATCTCGGCGAAGTCGTCGACGACGTCGTGATCGCCGAACGGATGCAGCCCGAGCCCGACGACCGCGCCGCTCGTGGTGACGTTCCGACCGAACACCTCGGCGATGCAGATCTCGGCGGACCGCTCCGGTCGGTCCTCGTAGCCGATCATCCACAGGGCGGCCATGCTCGCGGCGTCGAGTTCCATCCGGGCGCGCATCTCGAACGCGCCCTCCATCGGTGTCCACAGACGGACGTTGTCCTGCTCCTCACGGACCACGGCGGCGGGATGGAAGCGGTGCTGGCCCGTCGTCGATCCGAGCGGGCCGGCGAACACGCCGTCTGGATCGACGAGACGCGCGTCGTGCCGTCGAACTCGGGGCACCAGGGCTCCTGGTCGGGATCGATCCGCAGGACCAGCCCGTCGTGCGTCAGCTCGTAGCGGCGGCGGAGCGTGCCCGACCGCTCCATCGCGGCAGGTACCAGGGAAGCCATCGGTCCGGATCCAGGTCCGGTCCGTCGAACCGCTCGTCGACGTCGAGCACGTACCCCTCGGCGACCACGTCGTCGAACATCATCCCGTCACGAGCGTCATGCGGGGGCATCCGTCCATCGCAGCGTGGACCGTGCCCTGGCGTCAAGCGCCGACGACGCGGAGGCGCCCCGCGTTGCCTATCGTGGCGGGCATGCCGCCGACCAAGGAGATCCTCGACGTGGCGGGGCGCGAGGTCGCGATCTCGAACCCCGACAAGCCGTTCTTCCCCTCGCTCGGGATCACGAAGCTCGATCTCGTCCGGTACTACCTCTCGGTGGCGGACGGCGCCCTGCGGGGCGTAGGCCGGCGACCGATGGCGCTGAAGCGGTACGTGAACGGCGCCGACGGTGACTTCTTCTTCCAGAAGCGCGCGCCCTCGTCGCGGCCGCCCTGGATCGAGACCGTCGAGCTGCGGTTCCCCTCCGGGCGGACGGCCGACGAGATCGTCGTGTCCGACGAGGCGCAGCTCGCCTGGATCGTGAACCTCGGATGCATCGACCTGAACCCGCATCCCGTCCGCGCGGACGACCTGGAGCATCCCGACGAGCTCCGCGTCGACCTCGATCCGGTGCCGGGCGTGCCGTGGGAGCAGATCCTGGAGGTCGCGATGGCGACGAAGGACGTCCTCGACGACTTCGGGCTCGTCGGGTGGCCGAAGACGTCGGGCTCGCGGGGGTTCCACGTCTACGTCCGCCTCGAGCCGCGGTGGACGTTCCCCGAGGTGCGTCGCGCCGCCGTCGCGCTCGCCCGGGAGGTGGAACGCCGCGAGCCGCATCTCGCCACCACGAAGTGGTGGAAGGAAGAGCGCCACGGCGTCTTCATCGACTACAACCAGAACGCGAAGGACCGCACCGTCGCCTCGGCGTTCAGCGTGCGTCCGACGCCGGACGCGCGGGTCTCGGCGCCCGTCGCCTGGGACGAGGTGCTGGCGTGCGACCCGGCGGCCTTCACGATCACGACGGTCCCCGAGCGGTTCGCCGCGATCGGCGACCCGTGGGCCGGGATCGACGACGCGGCCGGGTCGCTCGACGCCCTGCTCGAGCTCGCGGACGAGCACGCGAGCGCGGGGTTCGGCGACGCGCCGTGGCCGCCGCACTACGAGAAGACCGACGCCGAACCGCCGCGGGTCCAGCCGTCGAAGCGGAAGATGCCCGCGAAAGCGGTCCGAACGGGCATCGTGCCGCCGCCGGCGCCGGGGAAGCGGAGCGGCCCCACCGGACGGCGGCGCTCCACGGTGCCACTGGTCGAGATCGCGCGGGCGGCGTCGCAGGACGAGGCGATCGAGGGTCTCGAGCGATGGAAGGAGCGGCATCCCGACGTCGTTCCGTACCTCGAGCCGCCCGACGTCCTCGTCGACTCGATGCGGGGGCGCAGCACGACGTGGACGCGGATCCGCGTGAACCTCCGGAACGTCCCCGACGAGATCCGGCCCGAGCAGGAGCCGCTCGAGGTCGACTACGACCCCTGGGAGGGTGTGACGTGGCCCTCCGACGGCGACGGCGGAGAGCCCGTCGGCGACGGGGAGCGCTGACGCGAGATGCCGAAGCGGAGCGCCGGTCTGCTCGTGTGGCGGCGGTCCACGGACGGCCCCGAGGTGCTCATCGTCCATCCCGGCGGTCCGTTCTGGGCGCGGAAGGACGACGGAGCATGGTCGATCCCGAAGGGCGAGATCGACGACGTCACGGACGAGCCGATCGGCGTCGCGCTGCGGGAGTTCCGCGAGGAGCTCGGGCTCGAACCGCCGGCGGCCGACGCGGTCGTCCACCTCGGTGAGGTCCGTCAGTCGGGCGGGAAGATCGTCAGCGCGTGGGCGGTCGAGGGCGACGCCGACGTCTCGGCGATCGAGAGCAACACCTTCGAGATGGAATGGCCGCCCCGCTCCGGGACGCGGCGGTCGTTCCCCGAGGTCGACCGGGCCGGCTGGTTCACCGTGGACGAGGCGCGGACCAAGCTCGTCGCGGCCCAGGCGACGTTCCTCGACCGCCTCGTCGCGGCCCTCGAGGCCTCGCCCGGCCCCACCGAGGCGGTCCGGAACGACGAAGGCCGGAACGACGAAGGCCGGAACGACGAAGGGAGGCCCGGAGGCCTCCCTTCGTGACGCGGATCGCTGACGTCAGACGTTCCTGACGTTCGCGGCCTGCGGCCCCTTCTGACCCTGCGTGACGTCGTACTCGACGCGCGCTCCTTCGGCGAGCTCCTTGTAGCCCTCGCCCTGGATCGCGCTGAAGTGCACGAAGACGTCGGCGCTGCCGTCCTCGGGGGTGATGAAGCCGAATCCCTTCTCGGCGCTGAACCACTTCACGGTTCCCGTTGCCATGTCGTTCCCTCCTTCCATCGACCGTCGTGGGCGGCGGACCGCCCCGCGGCCGGTGGCTCCGTTCGAGCCACCTGAGGGAACTGCTCCATCATGGTGAACGGAAACGCGCTGCCCTCGCACATCAGCGTACCCGACGGGATGGTGCCCGCGCGCGCGGGCGGCGGGGAACCTCGGCGGCCACCCGACGTACCCCGAACGGGGTATCGGGGAGTTGGTTCGCTCGGGGGACTGCGGGAGGCCACGCGGGTGGTCGATGTCCGGGGGGATGGCCCGTGTCCTTGTCATCGACGACGAAGACATCATCGGCACGATCCTGTCGATCGCGTTGCCGCACCACGCCGTGGTGTCGGCGCTCGACGGCCGTGCGGGACTCACGCTCGTCGAGGCCGCCGAGCCCGACGTGATCGTCCTGGACCTGATGATGCCGGTGCTCGACGGGTACGCCGTCCTGAAGGTGCTCCGCGACGATCTCCACGTCCGGACGCCGATCCTCGTGCTGACGGCCGTCGGCAACAGAGACGATCTCGGCACCTGCCTCGCCGCCGGCGCGTCCCAGGTCATGACGAAGCCGTTCGATCCCCGAACGGTCGCCGGCGCGATCGACGACCTCCTCGCGACGACAGCCGCCTGACCCGCCTGGTTCACCTCGGACCCGGCGGGGTAAGCGCCCGCGCATGGACGAGCCCCGCATCGATGAGCCCGGCACCGACGAGCCGTTGACCTGTCCACAGTGCGGCGACACGTTCGCCTCGCGTGAGGAGCTCGAGCAGCACGAGCATGCGATGCCGCTCGCATGGGAGCGCGGGTCGTCGAACTTCGACTGTCCGATCTGCGGGGCGCGCTTCGACGAGGCGGAGCAGCTGGTGAACCATCAGGCGACGGCGCATCCGGGCGAGGATGCCTCGGAGAGGGCGAGCACGTGAGCGCGGCGTTCGCGGCTCTGGCCCAGCAACGTGCCGACGTCGACGTGAACCTCACGCTGCCCGGCATCCTCGCGTTGATCGCGGGCGTGCTGATCCTCGTCTTCCCGCGGCTGCTGAACTACCTCGTGGCCGCGTACCTGATCGTCGTGGGGCTCGTGTTGCTCTTCGACATCAGGATCTGACGCGACATGCCGCTACGCTGAGGTTCGGTGGACCTCGCGCCCGACGCCACGGTGCGATGGCGCGGCGACGTGGACGGAGGATGGGTGGCGCGACAGCGGATCGAGCTCCAGGCGGACCCTTCCTCGTGTGCCGTCGCCCGGCGCATGGTCGAGCAGATGCAGGAAGCGCTGCCCACGTCGTTGGTCCGTGACCTGCTCCTTGTCGCGGACGAGCTCGTCACGCAGGCCCTGCTGGTCGGTCACCTCGATCCGGCGCGCGACATGATCATCTTCGAGCTCGACGCGGGCCGGTTCGACGTGACGCTCGCGGTCGAGGATCCGACGGATGCGTTCCGCCCGCGGCCCCCGACGCGGCGCGAGGAGCAAGGCCTCGGTCTCGTGATCATCGAGCGGATCGCGGACCGCTGGGGCATCGAGCGCGTCGGGCACGTCACGCGGACGTGGGCGTCGTTCGCGGTGCCCACGTCGCAGAACGCCGACGTGGGCGTCGACGCGCGCTCGGAGCCGTCGCCGGGCTGACGGCGTCGCCCGATCGGCGGGAGCGACCGCCGGGTCGTTCGACCGGGGGTCGTCGGCCGCTCGGGGTTCCTGAGGAATCACCCCTCCGGCGGAGTGCCTCCTGGCACCGACCTGGGCAAGAAGGGACACGACGCCATGGCGCCCGGGGTTCCGCCATCGCCCGCGCGAGGCGAACGTCTCGACGCGATCCACGCCGCCCGTCGACCGGGCGTGCTGCCGCGCGTGGCCGCCGTCCTGTTCGTTGCCGCGGGCTTCCTCACCGTCGTGACGTCGACGCTGCTCACGCCCGAGACCGCCGAGGCCACCGTGACGGTCGGGGCGACCGCCGTCGTGATCGGCGCCGTGACCTGGTTGCTCCCGTGGCACCGGTGGCCGCCGTCGTCGTCCATGGTCCTCGCGCCGATCGCCCTCGTCGTCGTCGCCGCCGGGAACCGGTACGCGGCGAGCGAGCCGTTCGACTACGCCGTGTACTTCGTGATCGTCCACGTGTGGCTGGGACTCGCGCATCCGCCGCGGGCCTCGCTGCTGCTCGCGCCGCTCACGACCGTCGCCTACGTCGCGCCGTTGTTCGCCGTCGCCGACGACGTGCCGACGGCGCTCGTATCGGCGCTCGTCGTGGTCCCGCTGTCGGTCCTCACCGGCGAGACCGTCGCCTGGGTCGTGCGCCGGCTCGATCAGACCGAGCACGACCGCGCGGGGCTCGAGGCGATGCTCGACGACGAACGCTCCCTGCTCGAGCGGTTCCGGGCCGCGCAGGCGGACCTGGAGTTCCTCGCGTTCCACGACGCCGTCACGGGTCTGCCGAACCGGGCGTTCTTCGAAGAGCACCTGCGCGTCACCCTGGCGTCGGCGCGTCGCCGCGGCGACCGCGTCGCCGTGTGCGTCCTCGATCTCGACCGGTTCAAGCTCGTCAACGACACCGCCGGACACGCGGCCGGCGACGCCTTCCTGCGCGCGGTCGGCGGACGGATCCGCGGCGCGCTCCGCGAGGGCGACCTCGTGGCGCGCGTCGGCGGCGACGAGTTCCTCGTCGTCGCACCGATCCCGCGGCTCGCCGGCGACGGACCGGCTGCCACCGACGCCGATGCCGCGGACCAGCTGCGCTCGCGCCTCGTCGAAGCGCTCGAGCGCCCCGTGGAGGTCGGCGGCATGGAGTTCCGGGTCGGCGCGAGCGTCGGCGTCGCCGTGATGCCCGACGACGGGCTCGACGGCCGCGCGCTCCTGCGCCGGGCGGACGGCGCCATGTACCGCGAGAAGCGGCGACGCTCCGGCGCCGTGGCGGTCGCGCGTGAGGCCGGGGAGGCCGACGACGTCGCCGGGCTGACGCGGCGCCTCGAGCGCGCCGCGGCGACGGGGGACTGGGAGCTCGCGTTCCAGCCGGTCGTGGAGCTGGTGCTCGAGCGGACGATCGGCGCGGAAGCGCTCCTGCGGTGGCCGGTGCGCGGACCCGACGCGAGGGTGCTCGGGCCGTCGAGCTTCATCCCGGTCGCCGAGGAGCTCGGGCTGATGCGTGAGATCGGCGACTGGGTGATGGAGGAGCTCGCGCGGCGGTGCGAGCTCTGGCGTCGCGCGGGTGTCTTCGACGATCTCCGGTTCCTGTCGTTCAACGTGTCGCCGCGCGAGCTCTGGCACCCGGGGTTCGCGGACCGCGTCGCGGCGATGGCCGACGCGGTGGGCCGGGCGGACCTGCTCGTCGCGGAGATCACCGAATCGGCGCTCGCGATGGATCCGGCGCGTGCCGTCACCGTCCTCGAGCAGGCGCGGGCATGCGGCGTCCGCGTGGCGATCGACGACTTCGGGTCCGGACATTCCTCGCTCGCGAGGCTGCGTGAGCTCCCGATCGACCTCGTGAAGATCGATCGAGGCTTCCTCGACGGCATCGAGGAAGACGGACCCGCACGGTCGATCGTGCGCTCGGTCCTGCGCTTGTGCCAGGGGCTCGGGGTCGTGGCGCTCGCCGAAGGGGTGGAGCGCCGAGCGCAGGCGGACTTCCTCGTCCGCGAGGGGTGCGTCCTCGCACAGGGGTACCTCTTCGGGGCCCCGTCCGCGCCCGAGGACCTCACCGCGGAGCTCCGCCGCGCCGAGGCGCTCGCCGACGCGGTGAGAGGCGGATCGTCGCTGGGTGAGCCGCGGGGGACGGGGTCGAGGTCGCGCGGGTAACCTCGGGCGCCATGTCGACCGACGCGCCCGCATCCGACCGGACCCGGCTGCGCCGCATCCCCGAGAACGGCCGGTACGACCGCGGAACGGTCGATGCGATCCTCGACGCGGCGCTCGTCGCGCACGTGGGGTTCGTCCACGACGGCCAGCCGTTCGTGATCCCGACGTTGCACGCGCGCGTGGGCGACGAGGTGTTCCTGCACGGGTCGTCGGCGAGCCGCACCCTGCGTGAGCTCGGCACCGGCACCCCGCTCAGCGTGACGGTGACCCTCCTCGACGGCATCGTGCTCGCCAGGTCGATCTTCGAGCACTCCGTGAACTACCGGTCGGTCGTCGTCCTCGGGCGTGCGCGCCTGATCGACGAGCGCGAGGAGAAGCTCGCCGCGCTCCGGGCGCTCAGCGACCAGCTCCTCCCGGGCCGGTGGGACGACGTGCGACCGCCCACCGATCAAGAGCTGAAGGCGACCACGATCCTGTCGGTCCCGCTCGACGAGGCTTCGGCGAAGGTCAGCGAAGGTCCTCCCGACGACGGCGAGACGCCCGACGCGGAGCTGGACGTGTGGGCCGGCGAGATCCCGCTCGTCGTGCGCGCGCTCGATCCGCTTCCCGATCCGTTCCTGAAGGACGGGATCGCCGTGCCGCCGTACGCGGCGCGCTACCGCCGGCCCGGCTTCGTCGGCGACTGACGCGCGCACCCACGGCGTCGTCGAGACGGCACGATCGCCGATACGCTCGCCGCCATGTCGACCCACGAGACGACGGACGCGCGCACGTGGTGGCGGCGGCCCGGTCTCGACATCCGCGACGGTCGCCTGACGATCGCGGGACGCGACGCCGAGACGCTCGCCCGCACCCACGGGACGCCGCTGTACGTCCACGACCACGAACGTGTCGCGGAACAGGCGCGCGCGCTCGAGGGGGCATTGCGCGGCCGAGGCCTGGAACCGCGCGTGCGGCTCGCGCTCAAGGCGCAGCGCGAGCCGGCGCTGCTGTCGTTCCTCCGGCGTGCCGTTCCGTTCGTCGGGATGGACGTGTGCTCGCCCGGAGAGGTCGAGTGGGCGCTCGCGCACGGGTGGGGCCCCGCCGAGATCAGCTACACGGGAACGAACCTGTCCGATCGGGACCTGGACCGGATCCTCCCCACCGGGGTGCATGTGAACGTCGATCTCCTCACCCAGCTCGACCGCGTGGGACGCAATGCGCCCGGCGGGCGCGTCGGCATCCGCGTGAACCCACGGATCGGTGCGTCGAAGGCCGGCGGCGGCCAGACGTTCTACACGGGGGAGCGACCGACGAAGTTCGGCATCTTCCCGGAACAGCTCGACGAGGCGCTCGCGGTCGCGGCGCGGCACCGGCTCGAGATCGACACCGTCCACTTCCACGTCGGTGATGGGTACCTGACCGAGGGCCTGGCGGAGTTCGACGAGAGCGTGCGTCGCGTGGCGACGGTGGTCGGACGGCTGCTCGAGGCCGGACATCCGATCGCCGAGGTCAACACCGGCGGGGGCCTCGGTGTTCCGGAGACGCCGCAGGACCGACCGCTCGATCTCGACCGATGGGCGTCGATCTGTGCGACGCATCTCAGCCGCTTCGGCGTCGCGGTGGGCACCGAGCCCGGTGACTTCCTCGTGAAGGACGCCGTGGTCCACCTGGCCGAGGTCGTCACGGTGGAGGAACGGGACGGCGTGCGTTTCGTCGGCCTCGACACCGGATGGAACGTCATGTGCGAGCACTTCGTCTACGGCGCGGTGCTCGACCTCGTCTCGTGCCGCGACGTGCTGGGGGAACCCACGCGGCCCACGACGGTCGGCGGGAACATCAACGAGGGCAACGATCTCTTCGGCGAGGGCGTTCCGCTTCCCGACGTGCGGGAAGGCGACGTGATCGCGGCGCTGCACGTGGGCAGCTACAACGGCTCGATGACGAGCGTGCACTGCCTCCGCGAGCCTGCCCGCGTGGTCGCGTTCGACGACCGGCTCTGACGGCGAGGAACGGCGAACGCTCGCGCCGCCGGTCGGGACGTCGGCGCCCGGGGTTTCCGCACGCCCAGGCGGGGGGAGGACCCGGGCGTCCGTCCCGGACCCCGCCGGACCCCAAGGAGGCACGTCATGTTGGGACAGATCGACTTCGAGCAGGGCCTCGAAGACGCGTGGAGCGACATCGCCGCGTTCGTGCCGAAGCTGGTCGGCTTCCTGCTGATCCTGCTGATCGGCTGGTTCGTCGCGAAGGCGCTGTCGAAGCTCGCCGACGCCCTGCTCGAGCGGGTCGGGTTCGACCGATGGGTCGAGCGCGGCGCGCTGCGTGACACGTTCACGCGCAGCAAGACCGAACCGTCCGACATCATCGGGGTCATCGTGTTCTGGGCGGTGTTCCTCGTCGCCCTCCAGCTCGCGTTCGGCATCTGGGGTCCGAACCCGGTCAGCGAGCTGATCGAAGGGTTGATCGCCTACCTCCCGAACATCCTCGTCGCCGTGGTGATCCTCGTGATCGCCGGCGCACTGGCGAAGGCGGTGACGGACATCTTGTCGGCCACGCTCGCTGGGGCGACCGCCGGCTCGTGGATCGCCCGGGGCGGCGGCATCGCGATCCTCGTGGTGGGCGTGTTCGCGGCCCTGAACCAGCTGCGCGTCGCGCCCGAGATCGTGAACGGGCTGTTCTACGCGCTCCTGGCCGTGATCGTCGGCTCGGCGATCGTGGCGATCGGCGGCGGTGGCATCCGCACGATGTCGCGGTACTGGGACCGGTGGTCCACGCGGCTCGAGTCGACCACGGTGGACATCCGCGAGAACGCGGACCCCGACGCGGGCAAGACCCAGCTCGAACAGCGGATCGCCGAGGAGCGGACGCGCGCGTCGGCATCGACGACGACCGGTTCGGGCGAGGTGCGCTGACAGAAAGCCGGACGAAGCGATCGGCGGCGGCGTTCCCGGTCTTCGATGGGACGCCGCCGCGTTCGCTGTTCGCTCGAGCGGTCGTCAGCTCGCTCGGCGCAGCGTCTCGTCGGCGCCGGCTGCCGCGGGCGTCGACGCGACGGGCCGAACGTCAGTGAGCACCATGCCGCTCCGCGGCCGCGTCGGGATCCTTCCCAGAGGGATCCGTAGATCCTGTGCTGGGACCTCGTAGCGCACCTCACGACCGAGGAACGCGGTCGTGGCGAGCATGCCTTCGATCGTGACGCGTTCGCCGGCGCACCGGTGACCCCCGGCATGGGGGCCGCCGCCCTGAGGGATGAACGCGTACGCGTCGATGTCTCGCCCGAGGAACCGGTCGGGCCGGAACGCCGCGGGGTCGCCCCAGCGCCGAGGATCGTGGTCGGTGCCCACGACGTCGAGGAGCACGAGCGTTCCGGGCTCGAACGTCTCGCCGCGCCAGGCGAACGGGCGCCGGACGCGCGCGCCGACGAACGGCGTGAACGGATAGCGACGACGGACCTCCTGGACGAACGCGTCGAGGTCGTCGTCGTCGCTCGACCGGAGTCGCTCCCGCCACAGCGGATGCGCGTGGAGCGCGTGCGCCACGAACGCCGCGTACCACGCGATCGCGGTGATCGGCCGCAGCAGGTTGAGGAGCTCGACGGCGGCCACGTGCTCGTCGAGTTCTTCCCCGTGCTCGCGGTGGTTCGCGAGGCGCGTGAGCGGTGCGTCGGGATGGACGGCCTCGACGCCCGCGCGCACGTCGCGCACGATGTTGGCGGCCCACCCCTCGAGGCGCCGCCGTGATGCACGGGCGAGCCACCGGCGCGGTCCCACCCGCGCGAACCCGTCGACGAGCGACGCGAGCGCCGCGGCGACGATCGGAACCTCGTGATCCGGCGGCGTGGGTGCCCCCGTCCAGCGGCACGCCGCACGGAAGAAGACCTCCCGCGCCTCGTCGAAGACGACGACGCGCTGTTCCGGGTGCCACCGGCGCGACGCCGCCCGCCACTCGTCGGCAACCACGTCGCGGAACGCCTCCACCGCGTCGTCGCCCATCATCGACATCACGAGGGACCTGCGCGCGGCGTGCGCGTCGTCGTCCAACGTCTGCACCCCGCGCGATCCGGTCAGCGTCTCCTGGATCCGTCGCGGCACCGCCGACGCGCGTTCGAACCGTTCCGGGTCGTAGACGAGCCGGGCGGCGTCGCGCCCGACGACGATCACGACCGGCTCGCCGAGCAGTCGCGTGCGCACGATGTCGGATCTCGCGTCGCGTCGCAAGCGCTCGCCGAAGAGGTAACCGTCGAGGAGCAGCGCGGCCGTCCGGTCCACCAGCATGGGCGCGTGGTACCCACCCGCGTTCGCCCGAACCGCGAGCGCGCTCGCACCCGCGCCGGTTGGTCCGTGTCGTTCCGGGCCGGAGGTCCCTCGCGCGAGCGCGTCGGGCGCCGACGATGGAGGAGAAGGAGGCGAGTGCCATGCGCACCGAACCCTCGCTCCGATCCGACCACCGTCTCGAGCCGACGATCCCGCCTGCGCTCGGTCCGCGACCGTCGCGGCCGATGGTGGCGCTGGCGGCCGTCACGACGCTGTTCGTCGTCGCGGCCGGCATCGCGCTGTGGACGTCCACCGAGCTCGCGCAACGGAACGACGAGATCACCGCGATCCGTGAGGAGCGCGACGCCGCCGTCGCGGAGGTCACCTCGGCGACCGAGCGGCTGGCGGCGATCACCGCCCGCGTCGCGCGGCTCGAAGGACGCCTGGAGACCGTCGAGGGCGACGAACGAGCTCTCGCCGCGAAGCTCGCCGACGCGCGCGCGACGCTCCAGCGGATGCTCGGCCCGGCGCTCCCGGATGGCGAGGCCTTCGGCTACCTCGTCGCCGTCGGCGCACGACAGGATCCTCCCCGCCTCGTGTTCGACATGGCCCAGTGGTTCACCGACCAGGCGGCCGTCGACGCCGCGATCGCCGACGGCGTGCTGCCGGAGGGCTCGACCATGATCGAGAACGGCTACTACATCCGGAACGACGATCCGCGCTGGAGGGTCGTCGAGGTGGCGCCCACGACGACGGTGAGCCTCGTCGTGTGGCCGTTCGGCCAGATCGAGAGCCCGCTGACGGTCACCTTCGTCCGGTTCGAGGACCTCTTCCGACGGAACCCCGAGGTCGCGATCCGCGCGTTCCCGTACCGGCTCACGGTCGAGGACGGCACGGTGACGGGGATCGAGCAGCAGTTCATCCCGTGAGTGCGACGGCCTCCGGATCGCGGCGGAGCGCTGACCCGCCGATGCCCGCAGTGCGATCGACCGCCCGCCGAGGCTTCAGCTGCCGCTGCGGAACACCTCGCCGACCGGCAGACCGGGGTCGGAGCCGTCCCGCGTCCCCGGACGCTCGTTGGCCCGATCCGGCGCGTCGCCGTCTGACGCCTCTGGACCCTCGCCCACGGCGAGCTCGTCCCCCGGATCCCGGTCCGAACGCCGGTCGCGGTCGTCGTCTCGTGTGCCCATGGACCGGTCCTTCCCGTCGGGGCGTCGGCACACGCACGACGATCGGGAGGTTGGGAACGATACGCGGGAGGGTAGAGGGTCCACATGCCCGATGAACGAACCGTGCGCCCCGAGCACGCGTCCGGTGTCCCGTCGACCGCGAGCGACGGAACGCCGCAGGCGCCGACCGAGGCCGTCGGCGGCTTCGAGACGGCGAACGACCCGACGGGCGGCGCGACGTGGATCCGGCGCCGGTTCCGCCTGCCGAGCGCCGACGGCGCGGCTGAGGCGCTCGACGCGGTCCTCGTCGTCCCTGGCGTGGCGCGGGCTTCGCTCGAGCAGGGCGCACGTGAGCTCGTCGCCGACATCGAGCCCGGTGTCGTGTCCGACGACGAGCTGGCCGCCGCGATCGGCCGCGGGGGCATCGAGCCGGAGGGCTGGTCCGACGAGCGGGTCCCTCCACCGGCGGAGGACGAGCGACGTGGCCGGGCCGAGCGCGGTTCGAGGGACCCGGACGCCGACGACATCGTCGAGGAGGAGAGCGAGGACTCCTTCCCGGCGAGCGACGCTCCGTCGTCGTGGGCGCGATCGGGCGACGACGACGCGCAGACGCCGTAGCCAATGACGTCGTGACGGCCTTCGTGTTCGATCTCGACGGGACGCTCGTCGACAGCGTCTACCACCACGTCCTGGCGTGGCACGAGGCTCTCCGCGACGACGGCATCGAGCTGTCGGTCTGGCGGATCCACCGCAAGATCGGGATGAGTGGCGGCCTGCTCGCGAACGCGCTGCTGCGCGAGACCGGCCGTCCGGTGTCGGATCAGGACGCGGTGCGGCTCCGCCGCGCGCACGCCGACGGGTACGCGCGGCATCTGCCGAACATCCGGCCGCTTCCGGGAGCGGTCGACCTGCTTCGCCGGCTCACCGAGCTCGATGTCCGGTGGGCGATCGCGACGAGCGGGCACATCGAGAGCGCGGGCCCTACGCTCGAGCTGCTCGAGCTGCCCGACGGTGTCCCCGTCATCACCCGCGATCGCGTCCGCTGGGCGAAGCCGGACCCGGATCTGTTCCTCGCGGCGATCGAGCAGCTCGACGTCGCGGCGGAGGACGCCGTCGTGGTGGGCGACAGCGTGTGGGACCTCTTGGCGGCGCAGCGCGCGCGTGCGCTCGGCGTCGGCCTCCTCACGGGCGGGTACGGCGAGGACGAGCTGCAGCGGGCCGGCGCCTACCGCGTCTACGTCGATCCCGCTGACATGCTGGCCCACCTCGACGAGGTCGGGGTGCGACCTCCGCTCGACGGCGCCTGACAGGTCGACATCCGAGGTCGCGGGCCTGCGGAGGACCGGCGCTCCGATCCCGGAACCGCCTGGTGTCGCCGCGCGTCCTCAGTCCTGCTTGCGGGCGATGGCCTCGGCGAGCTCCTGCTTCGACATCGACGAGCGCCCGCGCACCCCGAGCGTGCGGGCGCGATCGTACAGCTCGTCCTTCGTGTGGCCGCGGACGTCGACGCCGCCTGCCGTCCGGCCGCTCCCTCGCCGGGCGGCCTTGCCGCCCTCCGCCGCGCGGTCGTCGGAGGGACCCTTGCGGTCCTTCGGCTCCCAGCGGTCGCCGACCTTCTCGAACGAGTGCTTCAGGGCGGCGTACGCCGTCCGGTGCGCCCGCTCGCCCTCCCCGTAGCTCTCCACGGCGCTGTCGTGCGCCTTCTCGTACGTGCGTCGCGCCTTCGCGGGCGACCGCTCGACGGTGCCCGGCAGGTCGGAACCGCGATCCTTCGGCATCGCATCCTCCCGTTCGTCGTCGCGCCCCGCGGGTGGCGGGTACTGGGGAACGCGCCTCGTGCGCGCCAGAGAAGGCCTACCCGGCGCGAGCCCGCCCTAGACGCGGAAGGCCTCGCGCCCGGCTTCGAGTCGGAACGGCTCGAGCGCGTCGTGCTGGACCTTCGCACGGCGGATCAGCTCGTCGAAATCGACCTCGGGGAGGCGATCGCCCAACCCGGCGAGGTCCCGCAGGGTCATCCACAGCTGCGGCTTCCCGGCGAGGCCGATCGTCAACACGTCGAGCTCGATGAAGCGGCTGAGCGGCGAGTACGACGTCACGCGCCCGTTGAGCTTGAGCCGCGAGACCCGCTCACCGGCGACGGCGAGCGTTCCCTTGACGGGGCTGCGCGGCACCCCGAGCGCCGACATCATGCCTTCGAAGGTGCGGATGTCTTCGGCGATCCCCTCGGCGACGCCGTGGAGGGCGTCGCCGAGGGGGGTGCCGGCGTTCTCGCGGTGGGCACGGCGGGCGAGCTCGCGATAGCCGATGCCGAGCGCGAGCTGATCGTTCATGAAGATCGCGAGCAGGTCGTTCGCTCGGGCCGTCGCGGTGCCCACGCGGTGCGCCTCCCAGGTGGTCAGTCGTTCCGGAGCGTGCCGGTCCGCGACGTCCGCGTGTCACGGGTGCCGGCGAACGCGGTCGCGGCGAGCACGAGCCCGGTTCCGATGTGGAGCACGTGGTCGGGACCGTTCAGCGCGAGGATGTTCGCCTCCCCGGACAGGAACGGTCCGACGACGCCGACCAGCAGGTACGTCGCCGCGATGATGCCCGCGATCGTGACGACCGCCCGGCGGCCGGCCATGTAGGCGGCGACGAGGGCCAGCCCGATCGCGAGGTGGACGATGTTGTGCAGCGGGTTCACCTCGAAGATGCCGAGCAGCTCATCGCCGTTGTTGTCGGCGAAGCCGACGCCGTCGGTCACCGTGAACCCGAGCGCGCCGATCGCCAGGTACACCACGCCGAGCGTCAGCACCACGTAGTCGGGCCATCCTCGCTCCGCCGTGCGCCGATCGATCCGATCGTTGGCTCGTGTGTCCATCTCCTTCCGCCCTCCCCGGGGTCGATGGAGCGCGCGCCGACGAGCGCTCCGCTGACGAGCGGACTTCCCGTATGGCCGCTCCGGAAACCACCTGCGGAGACATCAGCGACGCCTCGGATCCGCGGGCCCCCGGCACGGCGGTTCACTGGATGGGCGCCTGGGTAGCGCCTCCGGCATGCCCCTCGTCGGGATCCATGCTTCGCACGAGCAGCTGCCGCCCAGCGCCTTGCTCGCCGCGGTCGTGTCCGCGGAGGATGCCGGGTTCGGCGCGGCGATGTGCTCGGACCATCTGGCGCCGTGGAGCGAGCGGCAGGGGCATTCGGGGTTCGCGTGGTCGTGGCTCGGCGCGGCGATGCAGGCGACCGGTCTGCCCTTCGGGGTCGTGTCGGCGCCGGGCCAGCGCTACCATCCCGCGATCCTCGCGCAGGCGATCGCGACGATCGGTGAGCTCTACCCGGGCCGGTTGTGGACGGCGCTCGGGTCCGGCGAGGCCTTGAACGAGCACGTCACCGGCGACCGATGGCCGGACAAGCCGACGCGTGATCGTCGCCTCCTGGAATGCGTCGAGGTGATCCGCGCGTTGCTGCGCGGCGAGGAAGTGACCCATCACGGTCTGATCGACGTCGATCGTGCGAAGCTCTGGAGCCTGCCCGCCGAGCAGCCGGAGCTCTTCGGCGCCGCCGTCTCCGCCGAGACCGCTCGCGTCGTCGGTGGATGGGCCGACGGACTCGTCACCGTCAACCAGCCCCTCGAAGCGCTCCGGCGGGTGGTGGACGCGTTCCGCGACGGCGGCGGCGAGGGCAAGCCGATCGCCGTCCAGGTGCACCTGTCGTGGGCGCAGGATGAGGCAACGGCGCTCGACATCGCGCACGAGCAATGGCGGACGAACGTGTTCGGAACCACACTGAACTGGAACCTCGAGCTACCGTCGCAGTTCGATGACGCGGCACGGTTCGTCGAGCCCGACGACGTGCGCGGATCCGTCATCGTGTCGTCGGACCTCGGCTACCACATCGACCGGCTGGGCGAGCTCGTCGACGTCGGCGCCGACATGATCTTCCTGCACCACGTCGGGCAGGAGCAGGAGGCGTTCATCGAGGCGTTCGCCGAAAAGGTGGTTCCGGAGGTCGCGTCGTGACGACGGCACGGACGAGCGACCTGTGGTGGAAGAACGCGGTGATCTACTGCCTCGACCCCGAGACGTTCCTCGACTGGAACGACGACGGGATCGGCGACCTCACGGGTCTCACCGAACGGGTGGACTACCTCGCGGGGATCGGCGTGACGTGCCTGTGGTTGATGCCGTTCTACCCGTCGCCGAACCGCGACGACGGCTACGACATCACGGACTACTACGGCGTCGACGCGGCGCTCGGGTCGCTCGGCGACTTCGTCGCGCTCGTGCGAACGGCGAAGGACCGCGGGATGCGCGTGATCATCGATCTCGTCGTGAACCACACGTCCGATCGGCATCCGTGGTTCCGGGCGGCTCGTCGGTCGCGGGAGTCGCCGTTCCGCGACTTCTACGTGTGGCGTGACGAGCCGCCGGAAGACGCGAAGGCCGAGCCGGTCTTCCCCGCCGCGGAGGACTCGATCTGGTCCTTCGACGAGGGGGCGGGCCAGTGGTACCTGCATCACTTCTACGCGCATCAGCCGGATCTGAACTTCGCCAACCCCGACGTCCGTGAGGAGATCTCGAAGGTCGCCGGGTTCTGGCTGCAGCTCGGCGTCGACGGGTTCCGCGTCGACGCCGTGCCGTTCC
>DATHTO010000150.1:0-9021 GCA_035463115.1 Actinomycetota bacterium
GCACGAGCTGACGCCACAGGAGCTCCGCGATCGCTGGCCCCCGATCGAGATCGACGACGTCGTCGGCGGAACCTTCTATCCGCACGACGGAACCGTGAACCCGGGCGACGCCGCGCTCGCCCTCGCGAAGGGCGCACACGACGGAGGCGCTCGGTTCGTGTTCGGAGTGTCGGTGGTCGGCTTCGCGACCGACGGTGGGCGCGTCTCGGCGGTCGAGACCGATCGGGGCGCGATCGAGGCGGGTGCCGTGGTGCTCGCCGCGGGCCTGTGGACGAGCGAGGTCGCGCGACTGGCCGGCGTCTCCGTTCCGCTGTATCCCGCGGAGCACGTCTGGGTCATCACGGAGCCGACCGAGGGCGCCGGAGAGACCCTGCCGATCCTCCGCGACCTCGACGGCTCCTTCTACGTCCGCCACTACCAGGGTGGGTACATGGTCGGCGCGTTCGAGCCGAGAGGGAAGCCGAAGGCGCCCGCGGACATCGACGTCGGCGGGTTCGCGGAGTTCGGACCCGACTGGGACCACTTCGATCCCGTCCTCGCGAAGGCGAGGGAACGGCTGCCCGAGCTCCGGAACGTCGGGTTCCGGCACTTCCTCCGCGCTCCGGAGAGCTTCACGCCCGATTCCAACTTCCACCTCGGCGAGTTCCCGGAGCTGCCCGGTCTGTTCATCGCCGCGGGGATGAACTCGCAGGGCATCATCTACGGTCCGGGCGCGGGCATGGCGCTCGCGGCATGGATCGTCGAGGGCCGTCCGACGATGGACCTCACCGAGGTCGACGTCGCCCGGTCGGGCCGCTGGGCGAACAACCGCGCGTGGCTCCACGCCCGGACGTCGGAATCGCTCGGCCGCCTCTACGCGATGCACTGGCCGGCGCTGCAACCCGGCACCGCGCGAGGCGTCCGCCGGTTCCCGCTGGAGGAACAGCTCCGCGCGGCCGGCGCCGCGTTCGGCGAAGCCGGCGGCTGGGAGCGCCCCGCGTGGTACGAGCCCGGCTCCGACGGCGATCCGGCGTGGGTGTACGACTTCGACAGGCCGTCGTGGTTCCCGGCGGTCGCCGACGAGGTCCGAGCGACCCGCGAGGGCGCCGCCCTGTTCGATCTCTCGAGCTACGCGAAGTTCCTCGTCCAGGGCCCCGAGGCGCTGTCGTCGCTCGACGCGCTCTGCACGTCCTCGATCGACGTTCCGATCGGACGCGTCGTGTACACGACGATCTGCAACGAGCGCGGCGGGATCGAGATGGATCCGACCGTCACGCGGACCGGCGAGGAGTCGTTCCTCGTCGTCGCTCCGACGATGTACCAACGCCGCACCGAGGCGCTGCTGCGCGCCGCGCTGTCGGACGGCGCCACCGTGACCGACGTGACGAGCGGGTTCGCGGTGCTCCACGTCGCGGGGCCGGCGTCACGGGCCGTGCTCGCGTCGGTCGTCGACGCCGACCTCTCGAACGACGCGTTCCCGTTCCTCACCGCGCGGGAGGTCGACGTCGCGTGGGCGAAGGCGTGGGCGCTGCGCGCGTCGTTCACCGGGGAGCTGGGATGGGAGCTGTACGTGCCCACGGAGTTCGCGCCCGGCGTCTACGACGCGATCCTCGAGGCCGGCGCCGACGTGTCGATCCGGCACGCCGGCGCCTTCGCGTTCGACGCGCTCCGGCTCGAACGGGGGTTCCGCTCGTGGGGCCACGACATCGGAACCCTCGACGATCCGTTCATCGCGGGCCTCGGCTTCACGGTGAAGCTGGGCAAGCCCGGTGGCTTCGTGGGGAAGGCTGCGCTCGCCGCCGTGCTGGAGGAACCGCACGACCGTCGGCTGACCTCCGTGAAGCTCGACGACCCCGAGCCGACGCTGTGGCACGCGGAATCACTGCTCCGTGACGGCGAGCGCGTCGGACACGTGACGAGCGGCGCGTACGGGTTCACGGTCGGCGGTGGCGTCGGCCTGGCATGGGTCCATGGTCCGGACGGCGTCGACGACGCGTGGCTCGACAGCGGCGAGTGGCGCGTCGAGATCCGCGACCGCCAGGTTCCCGCATCGGTGCACGCGCGCGCCTTCTACGATCCCTCCGGCGCCCGCGCCCGCACCTGACGACCGGCGCGGAACGGCGTCACCGACCGGCGACGATCGCGGACCGATGCGGCATCCCGCCGCGGGCGCCGGGCGCGGTCACGGATGTCGACGCGGCGGCAACGGCTCGACGCGTGGCGTCTTCGAGGGCGAGGCCCTCGGCGAGCGCTGTGGCGAGGACGCCGTTGAAGCAGTCGCCCGCGCCGGTCGTGTCGACCGCGTCGACGGCGGGCGCCGGAACGACGATCGTCGGGTCGCCGTGGATCACGGCGCCGTCGGCGCCACGTGTCTCGACGATCCTGGCGGGCCCGTCGTCGGCGACCGCGCCCATCGCGGCCAGCTCGTGTTCGTTCGGCGTGACCCACGTCGCGCCACGGACGAGCTCGTGGGCCCACGGCCGCATCGGAGCCGGGTTCAGCAACACGCGGACGGGATGGTCCGCACACCACAGGACCGCGGCCCGGGCCGTCTCCCGCGGGATCTCGAGGCTGAGCAGCAGGACCGACGGCCTCGCGGACGTCAGCGCATCGATCGCGTGCGTCGGCTCGACCGTGTCGTTCGCGCCGGGCGCCACGGAGATCTGGTTCTCGCCGTCGGACGCCACCGTGATGAGCGCGACCCCGGTGGGCGCGTCGCTCGTCCGGACCTGCGACACGTCGACGCCTTCGGCGTCGAGGGACGCGCGGGCCGACGTTCCGAGGTCGTCGTCGCCGACGGCGCCGATCATGACGACCCGCCCGGCGTCGCCGAAGGCGCGCGCGGCCGCGGTCGCCTGGTTCCCGCCCTTGCCGCCGTGATGCTGTGCGAACGTGCCGCCCGTCACCGTCTCGCCGGGACGCGGCAGGGGCGCGCCGGTCACGACGAGGTCGACGTTGATCGCGCCCAGGACCGCGACGACGGGTGTCATGCGGTCGACGCCACGAGGGCGCGCAGCCGTTCGACGAACACCCGCGTGAACCTGCCCCGGTCGAGCCCGAAGGCGACGCGCGCGTTGTCCTCCTGCGCCCACCCCACCGGCCACGGCGACGTCCGGATGCCGAACCGGTCGGTGACCGTCTCTCCGCGCGTCCAGCGGCCGTCGGTCTCGATCTCGACGCGGGTCGTCTCCCACGAGCACAGCGTCGGCTCGATCGCCGCCGCGAGCGCGAGCGGGTCGTGCATGCAGGCTCCCTCGAAGCCGCGCGTCCGGCCGTAGAAGTCCATGTAGAACGGCACCGACTCCTGCAGGAACCGGGCGAGCGCCGACGACGGCGCCGCCGCGCAGATCTCGTCGAGGTGCGCCGGCGTCATCATCGCGTCCTCGGTCACGTCGAGCCCCACGCAGAGCGGCAGCGAGTCCGCCGGAACCCCCGAGAACGCGCGAAACACCGCCGCCGCGGCTTCGGGGTCGACCCAGATGTTCGCCTCGGCCGCGGGGGTCGCGTTCCCGCTGCGGTCGTACGCGCCGCCCATGATCGCGAACCCCCGCAGCAGTGCGGGCAGCGCCGGCTCGTCGGTGAGCGCCACCGCGACGTTCGTGAGAGGTCCCGTCGCGACGAGGACGACCTCGCCGGGTCGCTCGGCCGCGAGCTCCACGATCGCGCGCGCGGCGCTGCGGTCCGACGGCGCCGAGGCGGGGGGCGGGAGGTCGGCGTTGCCGAGACCGTCCGGGCCGTGCACCACGGGGAACGGTTCGTGGTCCTGCACGAGCGGTCGCTCCGCGCCCACGGCGACCTCCACGTCGGCGTGGCCGGCGAGCTCGAGCACGGCCAACGTGTTCGTGGTCGCCCGTTCGACGGTGACGTTGCCCATGACGGAGGTGCACGCGATCAGGTCGACGTCCGGCGACGCGACGGCGTAGAGGATCGCGAGCGCGTCGTCGACGCCCGTGTCGACGTCGAGGATCAGCGGGGTCGCCATGGCGGGAGAGCGTACCCTGACGCGACATGCGGTCGAGGGCCGAACGGACGACGCTCCTCGCGTTCGCCGGCGTGGTGCTCTTCGGTGCGTCGAACATCGTGGCGGTGCGCTTCAGCAACCGGGAACTCGACCCCTTCTGGGGTGCGGGGCTCCGGTTCGCGGTCTCGGGCGCGGTGATGTTCGCGCTCGTCGGCATCAACGGGCTGCGGGTGCCGCGCGGGCGCTCGCTCGCAGGAGCCGTGGGATACGGCGCGCTCGCGTTCGCGTTCTCGTACGCCTTGTTCTACGTCGGCGTCCAGCGCGTGCCTGCGGGTCTCGCCGCCGTCATCATGGCGTCGGTGCCGCTCCTCACGTTCATCCTCGCGGTCGTGCAGCGGTTGGAGCGGTTCCGATGGCGAGGGCTGATCGGCGCGGTCGTGGCGATGACGGGGATCGCACTGATCGCCGCGGAACCGCCGGGCGGCGCCGTGCCGCTCGGATCCCTCCTGCTCGTCGTCGGGGCGGCGATGACGGCTGCGCAGTCCGGGATCGTCGTGAAGCGGTTGCCCGAGAGCCACCCCATCACGACGAACGCGGTGGCGATGGTGACCGGTTCGGCGTTGCTGCTCGCCGCGTCGGTGGTGGCGGACGAGTCGCCGTCGTTGCCGACGTCGCTGTCGGTGTGGATCGCGCTCGTCTACCTCATGGTCGTCGGAACGCCGCTGCTGTTCATCTGTTACCTGACGGTGCTCGAGCGGTGGTCGGCGAGCGCCGCCTCGTACCAGTTCGTCCTGTTCCCGCCGGTGTCCGTCGTGCTCGGCGCGGTGCTGCTCGGCGAGCCGATCACGACCGGGCTCCTGCTCGGCGTTCCGTTCGTGCTCGCCGGCGTCTACGTCGGTGCCCTCTCGCCGGCCGCCCGTCGCGATCGGCACGCGACGCCGTCGCCGCGGCACGTTCGGTAGCGCGCCGCGTGAGGGGCGTCCGCCGTGGGTTGACCGCCGTCTCGGCCGGGCGCAGGATGGCCGTGCCCGCCCGCCCGAAGGAGACGTGGGTCCCGTTGCGGCGACGGCTCGTCATCGCGTTGGTTCCGGCGCTGCTCCTGGTGCTCGGCGCCGCCGCTCCGGCCGCCTCCGCCGCCTCGCGCATCGTCTTCACGAAGGAACGCGACGTCTGGACGATCCTTCCGAGCGGCGAGGGGCTCCGGCGCCTCACGCGTGACGATGCATGGCAGCACGACGTCGCGTGGTCGCCGGATCGCCGCCGGATCGCGTACGTCGAGGGCGGCCGGACGGTCATGGTGATGGACCGGCGCGGTCACGCGCGCCGCGAGCTGTTCCGCGTTCCGGACCGCTTCGAGGAGGTCGACTCCCTGACGTGGTCGCCGCGCGGGAACCACGTGGCGTTCGCCAGCGCTCGGTACATCGACGTGCCCCGCGGCATCCGCGACTGCGGGCAGGTGTGGATCGTCCGCGTGCGGGACGCCCGTGCGCGGCCGATCGTCACGCGTGAGCCGCACGTGACGGGCGTCTCGTGGAGCCCGGGCGGCACCTGGCTCGCGGTCGGCTTCGAGCACCAGAACATGACGGTCGCGTGCGGTGGCGACGCGCCGCTCGGCATCGCGACCGTCCGGCGGGACGGCTCGGGTCTCCACGGGCTCGGCGTCCGCTTCGGGACCGATCCGGACTGGGCGCCCGACGGCACCCCCATCGTCTACCGGGACTGGCGCCATACGTGCCACATCTGCGGTGAGGTCTGGACGGTGCGCCCGAACGGGAAGGACGACGAGTTGCTCGCCCGGCCTCCGACGGAAGAGGGAGGCCTCACGAGCCCGCGGTACTCGCCGTCGGGGCGCCGGCTCGCCGCACGCGGCGACGGGCTGTGGATCCTCCGCGCCGACGGAACGATCCTCAGGCGGATCGCTCGCCACGTCGAGACGATCGACTGGTGACCGCGAGCGCGAGGATCGCGAGCGCGAGGATCGGCAGCCGCGTCGCGGTCGTCAGCTCGATGCCGGCGCGCCGCGGTTGGCCTCGTCGAGCAGCGTCGCCACGTCGGCGACGCGTGGACCGTCACCGTTCGTCGCGGACGACTTCGCGGCGTCGTCGAGCATCACGAAGCAGTAGGGGCATGCCACCGCGACCGTGTCGGCCCCCGTCGCCGCGGCTTCGGCGAACCGCGTCTCGTTGATCCGCGCGGTTCCGCCTTCTTCCATCCACATGCGAGCGCCGCCGGCGCCGCAGCAGAACGAGTCCTCACGGTTCCGCGGCATCTCGACGGTCGAGGCCGCGGCGACGCCCAGGACGTCACGCGGCGCGTCGAACCGGCCGTTGTGGCGACCGAGGTAACACGCGTCGTGGTAGGTGACCGTGCCGGCCGCGGGTCCGGCGGGGGACAGGCGACCCTCGCGGATCAGCGTCGACAGCAGCTCGGTGTGGTGGACGACCTCGAGCGTGACGCCGTAGTCGGCGTACTCGTTCGCGAGCGTGTTGAAGCAGTGCGCGCAGCTCGCGACGACCTTGGTGACGCGCGCCTCGTTCAGCGTGGCGACGTTCTGCTCCGCGAGCGTCTGGAAGAGGAACTCGTGCCCCATCCGCCGCGCGGGGTCGCCGGTGCAGCGTTCGCGCGAGCCGAGGATCGCCCAGTCGACGCCGGCGGCGTTCAGCAGCCGGGCAACCGACCGGGTCGTCTCCTTCGCGCGTTCGTCGAACGCGCCGGCGCATCCGACCCAGAAGAGGTACTCGGGCGGATCGTCCCCCGGTTGGAGCACCCGCACGTCGAGGTCCTTCGTCCAGTCGGTCCTCGCGCCGGCGGGCTGCGCCCACGGGTTCTCCGACGGACCCTCGATCCCGCGGAGCATCGCGCCGGCCTCGCTCGGGAAGCGCGATTCCGCCATCACGAGGTGTCGGCGCATGTCGACGATCGTGTCGATGTGCTCGATGTCGACCGGGCACGCGCGGACGCAGGCGCCGCACGTCACGCAATCCCAGACGACCTCGTCGGTCACCGCGCTCGGTACGAGCGGCTGGAGCTCGACCTCGCCGGCGCCGTTCGCCGCCGCGATGATCGCCGGCGCCTCGCCGACGACGTGGTCACGCAGGCCCATGATCAGCAGCTTCGGTGACAACGGCTTGCCGGTGGCCCACGCCGGGCACGCTTCCTGGCACCGACCGCACTCGGTGCACGAGAAGAGGTCGAGCATCTGGGTTCGGCTGAGATCGGTCGACACGGCGGCGCCGAAGCGGAGCTCCTCCTCGGGCGCGTCGAGGTCGATCCGCAGCGGGGCGAGGTACCCCCGCGGCTCGTTCTTCGCGAGGAAGACGTTCGGTGCGGCGGTCGCGATGTGCAGATGCTTCGACCCCGGGAGGTACGCGAGGAAGCCCAGCACCAGCAGCAGGTGCGCCCAGACGAGGATGCGCTCGGCGACCTCGGTCCTCGCGCCTCCGCCGAAGATGCCGGCGAGCGCGTTCGACACGGGCATCGACGTCGCGTGGTCGACGAGCCCGAGCGAGATCTTCGTGGCGTTCCAGAGCAGCAGGGTGCCGACGATGGCGGTGATCCACGCGAGGATCAGGTCCGCCTCGCGCAGATGCGACCCGCCGAACCGTTCCGGACGTTGGACCTTGCGGATGATCAACGCGATCACGACGCCGACGAGCACGCCGGTGGCGAACGCGTCGACGACGAACAGGAACCACGGCGCGTCGCCGAGCAGGGGCAGATGCGAGTCGCGATCGACGATCGCGATCGCCGCCTCGACGATCGTGGGCAGGAGCACGAGGAACCCCCAGAAGATCAGCGCGTGCATCAGCCCGGGGACGAACTTCTGGAAGAGCTTCCGCTGGAAGAGCACGTGCGAGAGCTCGCGCTGCACGCGACGGCCGGGATCGTCGGTGCGATCCGAAGGCCGCGCGGCGCGGATCACGCCGATCCGCGCGCTCGCGCGACGAGCGAAGACGACGCCGGCGACGGCGATCGCCGCGACGAGCGCGACGGCGCTCAGGACCCCTTCCGTCGCCGGATCTCCTCCGTGAGCTTCGGCACGATCGTGAAGAGGTCGCCGACCACGCCGACGTCGGCGATCTGCATCAGCGGCGCGTCGGCGTCCTTGTTGATCGCGACGATCCGGTTCGCGCTCTTCATGCCGACGAGGTGCTGGAGCGCGCCGCTCACGCCGACGCCGATGTAGACGTCGGGCGCGACGGTCTTGCCCGTCTGACCGATCTGGTAGCTGTACGGAACCCACCCGGCGTCGACGGCCGCCCGGGAGGCGCCGACCGCCGCACCGCCGATCGCGCCGGCGAGGTCGTCGAGCATCGAGAAGGCGTCGCCGCCGCCGAGCCCCCGACCGCCCGACACCACGACCCGCGCGGCGTCGAGCGACGGACCGCTCGCGGCTTCCTCGTGGCGCTCGACGACGGTTGCGGTGACGAGATCCGCGGGCACGTCGGCCTCCACGGGAACGACCTCGGGTGTCGCCGCGCCGCCGGCCGGCTCGGCGGCGATCACGCGGGGGCGCATCAGCACGAGGCGGGGTGAGGGACCCGACAGCTCGACGTCGACGAGCTGCGTGGCGCCGAAGATCGCCGTGCGAGCGCGGTCGGGGCTCATCACGTCGGTCGCGTTCGCCATCAACGTGCTGCCGAGCAGCGCCTGGAGCCTGCCCGCGACGTCGCGAGCGTCGTACGTGCTGCCGAACAGGATCAGGTCGGCGCCGTGCTCGCGGACCAACGCGGCGAGCGCGTGGGCCGCGAACCGCTTGTCGAGCTCGGCGAACCGCTCGTCGTCGCCGGCGTAGACGGTGGCGGCGCCGTACGCGCCGAGGTCACCGGCGGCCGGCGACGCGCCCGGGCCGAACGCGACCGCGGCGACGTCGCCGAGCGATCGGGCCTTCGTGAGCAGCTCGAACGTCGCCGGCGTGGGCCCGTCGGGGCCGACCTCGGCGAAGACCCAGATCGTCGCCATCAGATCACCTTCGCGTCGGCGAGGAGGTCGACGATCCGCGCGACGCCGTCGTCGCCTTCGACGATCTCTCCGCCCGGCTTCGGTGGCGCCGCCTCGACGCCGGTCACGCGCTGGCTCGA
>DATHTO010000151.1:0-4842 GCA_035463115.1 Actinomycetota bacterium
CGAGCTCGACGAGCCGCTCGCCATGAGCGAAGACCCGAACGACACGATCCCGCGGTGGCTGATCCTCACGCACGTCGTCAACCACGGGACCCAACACCGCAGCGAGCTCGCTCGCTTCTTCACGGTCTGCGGGCACTCGCCCGGTGAGCTCGACCTGCTCGACGCGCTGACGCTGCCGTGGCCGACCGACCCGTGACCGGCGATCACCGCGCCTCCGTACCCCGGTCCGTCCGCGCAGCCGATCGCGCCGGCCCTGGCGGCGACGTCGGCCTTCGACAGCATCGGCCCTTCCACCGTCGTGGCCGTCGCGGGCCCCCACACCTGGTCCCCGTCGTCGCCGCTACGCTGCCGGGCGTCGTCCGCGGCGGGCGGTACGTCGATCGGTGGAAGGACGCACGGGTGGAAGGGAGCGACATGAAGAAGACCGGCAACCGGGAGACCGCGCGGAAGCCTCCGGAACCATCGGAGGGTCACGCCGAGATCGAGGATTGGATGCGGCGCGTGATGCCGGATCTGCATCCGATCGTCGAGGCGCTGGACCGTTCGATCCGCGAGACGATCCCCGGGCTCCGCTACGCACTCAAGTGGAAGAAGGCGTACTACGGACTGCCGGATCTCGGATGGATCATCGAGATGGTCGCCTACGACGTGTCCGTGAACGTCGTGTTCTTCGGCGGCGAGGGGTTCGACCCACCGCCGCCGCTCGGCAGCGAGGGTCGAACGCGCTACGTCAAGGTGAAGACCCTCGAGGAGGCGGAACGTCCCGAGATGATCCGCTGGATCGAGCAGGCCGGCCGCGTGCCGGGATGGCGGTGAGACCGTTCGGATCGGGCTCGGACGGTCCGCGCCGCTACCAGGCGGATCCCCACGAACGCGTCTCGACGACGGGTCAGAGATCTGCGACGTCGATCTCATGCACGACGAGTCCCTCTCCCGTCGAGACCACGTCGACCGACGCCGCCGGTGGCGGCTCGTCGGCGCCCACGACGGCGAAGATGCGGTGCGTGGCGCCGGTCGACGCCGACGCGACGTCTCGCCACCCTTCACATCCAGCGACGTAGGCGATCTGCGGCCACGAGTTCCCCACGACGGCGCAGGGCTGCTGGCCTCGCACCTCGCGGATGGCGGTCCCTGCGGTGACGGCGGCCTGGCGCCGCTCCTGCGCTTCGTCCACGACGCCGTGGGCGACGACGGCGTGAGGGAACACCCAGCACGCGACGAACACGACCGTGCCGACGCGCATCTGCCGCGCGTTCCACGCAGCGTCGAGGCCGACGCCCATCGGGACCGATACGAGCGCGTACACCGGTAGGAGGAACCGGGCGACCGGAGGCTCGACGAGCCCGACGTAGACGAACGCCATCGCGCTCGCGGCGGCGATGGCGACGAGCAGGATCGAGCGGTCGTCGCCGCTGCGTGCGTGTCTCAGCCCCGCGGCCACGAGCACACCCGCGGCCACGAGCCACAGCAGCGGAAGGATCGATGGCCCGTCGACCGCTCCCGTGAACGGGCCGTCCGAGAGCCACAGGTGGTCGATCCCCGTGCGGAACGGGTCCCGCGTTCCGACGTGGCCTGCGAACATCGCGCCGGCGAGCGCGGCCGAGGGTCCTCCCTCACGCACGGTCATCTCGATCACCCACGGGGCGATCCCGACCACGCCGCCCACGAGCACCGCCGATCCCGCCATCCATGCACGTCGGATCGCCGTCCACGCGACGAGCGTCGCCACGACGATCGCACCGTCGATCGGACGGAACACCATCGTCAGCGCCGCGAGCGCGCCCGCCGCAACCAGCCATCCACGTCGGGCGTTCCGCCAGGCGGTGGCGGTGGCGCCGACCGCTCCGACGGCGGCGATCGCTGCCCACAGGTTCGGCATCACGGCGGATCCTTGCGCGAGCGCCAGCCAGCTCGCCCCGAAGACGCCGCACGCCCAGACGGCTCCACGCCCGATCGTCGTCGTCCACGTCGCGAAGGCGAGCACCAGGGCGACCGATGCGAGGATCGCGATCGCCACCCTGATCGCGGGCACTCCAATGTCGGCGGCCGCGAGCGGCGCCACGAGTGCGACGATCCCGCGCGCGCGTGACGCGACGAACGGCAGCGCGGGCCCGTCGCCGACCTGCGACAGGTAGATCGATTCGTCCCACGATGCCGGGACACGCCACGGGAGGGTCGACAGCTGCAACGAGAGGAACCCGCCGCCGACGACGAGCCATGGCGTCGGGCGCAGGCTCCGGAGCCCGCGAGGAGCCTCGCTCACCGGGCGGTCGCGCGCATCCGAGCCTCGGTGCTGGTTCGCCGCCGACGGAGCGCGACGGCGGCGGCGCCGATCGCCAAGCCGACGGCGGAGAACAGCGCGACGGGCACACCGCCGGGCTCGATCGGTATCGGAGTGGCCCCGTCCGGGCGGTCGATCCTCGGAGCATCCGGCGGCTCGGGGTCGCACAGTCGCTGCAGCGACGGAGCCAGCCCGTGCCGACGATCCGGCACCTCGTCGGCGACGTTGCGGAGCTGGAAGGGGTCGGCCGTCACGTCGTACACCTCTTCGAACCCGTCGCGGTAGCGGACGAAGAGCCAACGTTCCGAGCGCACGGCGCAATACGTCGTCACCTGATTCGCTCCTTCGAGATGCTCGATCAAGAAGCGGTCCCGCCATGCGACGTCTGCTCGCCCATCCAGCAGGGGCCTGAGCGTCGTCCCGTCGGTGTCAGGCGGTTCGACACCCGCGAGATCCGCCAGGGTGGGTGCGAGGTCGATGTTCAGCGCCATCCGCGGTTCCACCCTCGCCGATGTGACGCGGTCGTACCTGATCACCATGGGCACGCGGATGCTCTCGTCGTACGGCGCCTCCTTCTTCACCCAGCGATGCTCGCCGAAGAGGAGACCGTTGTCCGATGTGAACACGAACACGGTGTCGTGGAGGCGTCCCCGCTCCCGCTGCGCTCGGATCACCGCCGCGACGGCGTCGTCGACCGCGAGGAGGGACCGGAGCTGGGCCTGATACAGCGCGGCGAGACCGGCCCGCGCTCGATCACCGATCCGCCGGAGGCGCCGAACCCATGGTGGCTTGTCCGAGACATCAGCCTCATCGAACGCGGGGGCCGGGATCCACTCCCTGACCGGCACGCCCGCATGGCGTGGAGCCGGCAGAGCCGGCGCATGTGGGGCCGCGACCGCGAGGAGCAGGAACGCCGGATCGTCGGTCGCCCGCAGGAAGTCCACCGCACGCGCGGCGAGCACGTCGGTCGAGTAGTCATGGGGCTCATCGCCACGATGCTGGATCGAACCGTTCACGGAGAGCTCGTATCCGTAGTACTCGGCGTGGACGAACGCGGTCCATCCGTCCCATCCGGGAGGGACGTAGCCGGCGAGGTGGCTCGACTGTCCAGCGTCGATGTACTTCCCGACGAAGGCCGTCGAGTAGCCGGCGTCATCCAGCCACGTCGCGAGCGTCGATCGGTCGTCGAACGACGCGAACCCGCCGTACGGGGGAGCCTGGCGGTACACGCCCGTGTTGTGGGAATAGAGACCGGTCAACAGGCTCGCGCGACTCGGACAGCACAGCGGGTTCGTGACGAACGCGTTCTCGAAGGTCACACCGTGACCCACGAGCGCCCGTTCGACGACGGGCATGTCACCCAGCGTGTCCCAGCGTTGGTCGTCGGTGAGGATCACGATCACGTCGGGCCGACCGTGGGCGGTACCGGCGTCCACCTGAGCGCGGACCGGCGCTGCCGGACAGGCGACGATCGCGACGATCAGGACGACCGCTCCGAGCGGGCTCCTCGCCCACCGTCGGGGCGCGTGGGGAAGGATGCGTCGCAACGCGTGCGCCTCCGTGGCTCGCCGGAGGAACGATGGTGCGTCCTGGTGCACAGGAAGTCAACGAGCTCCTTCCGGGACGCAGGCGGCGTGTTGTCGGGAGTCCCCGTGGGGCTAGGCTCGACGTCCGGGGTCGAGACGGACTCCGGTCGTCGCGAAGGTGAGGAGGAGGACGTGGCCGACCGGGCCCGGACATCCGCGGAACCACCGACGTCATGGACGGTCGCGCGCGTAGCAGGAGGCCTCGCCGTCGCGGTGGCCATCGTGGTTGCCGTGTCTCTTCCACTCCGTGATGTGGACTTCAACGCAGCGAACCTCTGGACGCTCCTGTTGGGTGCCGCCGGCGGGCTTCTTGCGTTCCTCGCGAGGTCGAAAGGGTCGCTCGCCGGCGCAACCGTCGCCATCACCTTGGCTGCGCTTCCAGCTCTCGTTGGATGGGTCGGGTGGCTCTTCCTCCCATCTCTCGTAATTCTGATCCTCAGCCTCGCCCGTTCGGAGGAGTAGGGCAGCCGGACGCGCGTCCGGTGCTTCAGGGACGCGTGTGTCGCTCTCCGCGAGCCAAGGCGAGAGTAGGCTCCCGCGGTGGTCCATCGATTGCTCCTCGACGTGTCGAGCATGACGTACCGCGCGTACTTCGCGATGCGCGACGGCGTGCGGGCCCCCGACGGGAGGAACGTCGGCGCCGTGCACGGCTACCTCGACATGGTGGTGCGGCTCCTCGTGAACCGGCGGCCCGACGAGATCGTGCACGTCTACGACCACGACTGGCGGCCCGTCCACCGCACCGACATCTACGCGTCGTACAAGGCGAACCGGAACGAAGATCCGGAGGACCTTCCGCCGCAGTTCGTGTTGCTCCGAGAGGCGCTCGATCGAACGGGCCTCCTCCAAGCGCAGAGCGAGGGCTGGGAGGCCGAGGACGCGATCGGCGCCTTCTGCCTCGACGCGCGTGACGACGATCGGATCGAGATCGTGAGCGGCGACCGCGACCTGCTCCAGCTCGTGGACGACCCGGTG
>DATHTO010000152.1:0-4013 GCA_035463115.1 Actinomycetota bacterium
CGAAGGCGCGGATCAGCCGCTCGAGCTCCGCGAGCTGCGGGCGGCCCGGCGCCGCGTTGAGACCGGTGACGGCGCCGCCGGGGAGCGTTCCGTCGGCGACGGTCGGCGCGGTGAGGGCCGGCGCCGAGGGGACGTCGCGGCCGAGGTAGGTGAGCGCGGCGATCGCGATCGCCGCGAGCAAAAGCCCCACGGTCAGGTGTCGCGTCTTCGCCATGCGCTGGGCGCCTTCCGTCGATGGAGGGCGGGAGGGGCGGTCGCGCCGCCCCTCCCTGCCGTTCCGCTTACGCGTGCGGACGTCCCAGGTACGGGAAGGCGTCCATGTAGTCCGAGTGCGGACCCACGCAGTCGCTCGGGATCGCACCCTCGTCGTCGCGACCGGGGAAGGGGAACCCTCCGGTCACGATGTTCAGCTCGACGTCGATCACGTCGTCAGCGAGCGCACGCCCGTTCAGGGGCCCTGCCGCCGCGGTGGACGTGTCGTACGTCACCATGTCGGGCAGGAGCACGTCGGCGAGCGTGTTCGCCTGGGCGTTCGTGTACGCGCCCTCGGCGTCGAGGCCCGAGAACGTCCGGAGCACGTCGACGACGTTGTCGCCGAAGCGCGCGCGGTCCGTCGCCGGCCGGCCGTTGTTGAACCGGACCTTGTCGGCGCCCGAGTTGAACACCGTGTTGATCGCCGGACGACCCATGCGGTCGATCGGGTCGCCGAACTTGCCCTTCTCCTTCGTGACGGCCCAGACGCCGATGTTGCGCCCGAGCTTGTTGTCGGCGACCTCGAGGACGATCGCGTTCGTGTTCAGGTCCTCGAAGAAGTCGACGGCCATCCCGTCGCAGAAGCGCCGGTCGTTCTGACCGAGCACCGTGCCGCGGAACGCGTCGAGGTCGAAGAAGAACGGGTCCGAACGCAGACCGGCGAAGATCTTGCCTCCGCCGCGAACGTCGGAAGTACGGCCCGTCCACCCGACCGCCTTCTTGTGACGTCCGTCGCCCCGGTCGTCCGAGAGGATCAGCACGTAGCGCTGCCGTCCCTCATCGTTCGGCTTGCCGAAGCGCAGCTCGTACTGCAGGTCCCTCTTCGCGTCGCCGTTCGTGTCGATGCGGATCAGGTACTTCACGTCCGTCGCGTACGTGAGCGGTGCGATCGCGCCGGCCGCCGGATGCGTCGTCACCGCGATGACCGTGTTGCTCGCGTTCTGACCCTCGAACACGTAGACGTCGTTGATGTCGGCGTCCGGCCGCGTCTCGGGTGACGTGAAGTTCGGTGCGTCGAGGTGGTCCGCACCGAACCCGATCAGCGGCGCCGCGCCGACGGTCAGCACCAAGGATGCCGCCACCACCGCGAGGCCGATGCCTCGTCTCCTCTTCCTCTCCATCCGTCCTCCTTCTGGACGTGGGGACGGCACAGCGACGGCCGATCCGCCTCGGTCCGGGCCCCCTGTGACAGGTCGCGCGAGTTGTTGGTGGGAGATGGGGGGTGTGATGGAAAGTGTTCGCATACCCCTCGATGACGGATCGATTCGCGGCGCGGCGATGTCGGCCGGATGGCCGCGGCTCCGTCCCGTAGGCCCAAGAGGCGAGATGCCGGGGAGGGCAACCATCGGCTAGCATCCGGCGGTGCGGTTCCTCCTGACCGGTGGCGCTGGATTCATCGGGTCGCACATGGCCGACCTCCTGGTTGGCCGTGGTGACGACGTCACTGCGTTGGATGACATCTCGACAGGCACGGTCGACAACGTCGAGGAGCTGCTCCCGCATCCGCGGTTCCAGCTGGTGGAGGGTTCGGTCCTCGACGCAGACACGGTGCGCCCCCTCGTGGCCGAAGCCGACGTCGTGGTCCACCTCGCCGCCGCGGTCGGTGTCAGGCTGATCATCGACCAGCCGCTGAAGTCGCTGCTGACGAACGTCCGTGGCACCGAGGTCGTCCTGGAGGCCTGCGCGGCCCTCGGGCGGCGGGTCCTGATCACGTCGACGTCCGAGATCTACGGCAAGAGCGCCGTGCAGCCGCTCCACGAGGACGCCGACCGGGTCCTCGGCTCCCCCTTCGTCGCCCGGTGGTCGTACTCGACGTCGAAGGCGGTGGACGAGATCCTCGCGCACGCCTACTGGGAGGACCGCAACACCCCGACGATCGTGGCGCGCCTGTTCAACTGCGTCGGCCCCCGGCAACGCGGCGAGTTCGGGATGGTGCTGCCGACGTTCGTCCGGGCGGCGCTGCGGGGCGATCCGCTGATCGTGCACGGGACCGGCGAGCAGCGGCGGTCGTTCTGCCACGTCGCCGACACGGTCGCGGGGCTCGTCTCGCTGCTCGACCACCCCGACAGCCCCGGACGCCCGTACAACGTCGGCGCGTGGAACGAAGTGACGATCCGACGGCTCGCCGAGCTCGTCGTCGAGCGCACGGACTCGTCGTCGCCGATCCAGGTCGTTCCCTACGACGAGGCGTACGTGCGCGGGTTCGAGGACATGGAACGCCGGCTGCCCGACATCACCAGGATCTGCGACCTGACGGGCTGGCAGCCGAGTCGGTCGCTCGACGACATCGTCGGCGACGTGATCGCGTTCGAACGGAGCAAGTCCGAGGCCGCTGCGTGAGTCCCGAGGTCCGCTACGCGCTGTCGTTCGTCGCGGCCCTGATCGGAACGCTCGCCCTCACGCCGCTCGCGGCGCGTCTCGCGCACCGCGTCGGACTGATCGACCGGCCCGACGCCGAACGCAAGGCGCACGCCGGGCCGACGCCGTACCTGGGCGGGATCGCCGTGATGATCGGGCTCGTCGCGGTCGGCGCCGCGACGTCGGGGTTCGACGGCAAGGTGATGACCGTGCTCGCGGGCGCCGTCGTGCTCGGCGCGGTCGGCCTTCGCGACGACTACCGGACCGTGTCGCCGTGGATCCGGATCGGGTTCGAGTCGGCGGCGGGACTGTCCCTCTGGCTGTCGGGGATCCGGGCGGGCGTCTTCATGGTCCCGGCGTTGGACCTGCTCGTGACGATCGTCTGGGTCGTCGCGGTCATCAACGCGTTCAACATGATCGACAACATGGACGGCCTGGCGAGCGGCGTGGCGGCGACGGCGGCCGCCGGCGTCGGCGCCGTGACGGCGGCCCAGGGCGACTACATCGTGGCGTCGTTCGCGTTCGCGGTCGCCGGCGCGAGCATCGGGTTCCTGCGCTACAACTTCCCGCCGGCGCGCATCTTCCTCGGCGACGCGGGCTCGATGCTGCTGGGCTTCCTGATCGCGGCGCTCACGTTGCACCTCGACCTGGTGAAGGAACACACACCGACCCGCATCGCGGTGATCGTGCTGCTCTCGATCGTTCCGCTGTTCGACCTGACGATCGTCGTCGTCGCGAGACTCGCCGGGCGCCGTCCTCTGTGGCTCGGCGGGCAGGATCACACGTCGCACCGCCTGAAGCACCGGGGTTCGTCACCCACCCAGGTCGCGCTGGCGTTCGCGGCGGGGCAGGCGGTGGCGTCGGTGGTGGCGTGGATCGTCTACACGCAGAGCTCGGTGGCGCTCACGTGGTGGGTGCTCTCGGGCGTCGCCGTCGGATGGATATCGGCGATGGCGATCCTGCTGCAGATGCCGCATCCGCTCCCCGTGGCGGTGGCGCCGACGGAGGAGCCGATCATGGTGCTCGACGGCGGCGCCGCCGACGCGGCGCCGCCGACGGAGCTGCTAGCGAGCCGCGGTCTCGAGCGCCGAGCGGAGTGAGCTTCCGCCGGCGGGCGCGATCTTGTCGATCCCGCCCACGCCGTCGACCATGTCGGCGACCGCGTTGCCGAGACGCTGCGCTTGCTCCTTCGTGAGGATCTCCACGCCCCGGGCCTGTAGCACGCCGAAGAACTCCTCGAGCATCGCACGCTCGTCACCGAGCAGCGACGCCTCGGACACGTTCAGGGCCTTGGACAGACGCGCGAGCGTCTGGATCGACGGCTCGACGTGTCCGTTCTCGTACCTGGAGAGGCGAGCCTTCGGGATCCCCGAGAGCTCCTCGAGCTCGGACTGACTGAGACC
>DATHTO010000153.1:0-4233 GCA_035463115.1 Actinomycetota bacterium
CGGTCTCGGCGACGATGAGCCCCGGCGTCCGGATCGATCCGACGAAGCCCAAGGGCGTCGAGACCGTCACCGCGCAGGACTGACGCCGGTACGTCCATCGGGCAGGGAGGTCCGCTCACGCCGGACCTGTCGGGTTGGAGGCCACGAACCTGCCGTCATGCCCTGCGGCGTCGAGCTCTAGGGCCCTACGGCGCGAGCTCGAACCACACGCGGCCTGGCGGGCCGGTCTCGTACCCCCAGCGATCCACCGAGGCCTCGACGATCCGAAGTCCCAATCCACCGACCCGGTCGACGTCGAGATCGGGAAGGGCGACGGGGACGGTCGTCGGTTGCTCGACCGTGACGCGGATCGCCCGTGAGTCTTCGTCCACGATGATCGTCAGCTCCTGGCCGTCCGACAGTTCACCGTGTCGGATGACGTTGGAGACGACCTCACTGAGCGCGAGCGCGAGACGCTGGCGCGTCTCGATCGAGCTCAAGCCGAGATCCCGGTCGAGCTCCTGACGAGCTCGCCGAGGCGCGTCCGTCGCGGCGGGCAGGTTGTAGCGCAGGTCCACGCCATCATCTGGTTGCGGTGCCCCGGAATGGTTCCCGCATCGAACAGGTGCAACACCTCCTGCGACGATCACGTCGCCAACCGAACGGGCGAGCCGTCGGTCCGTCGCCCCGCGTACGGGCTCCATTTCGCTCGGTCCCGCGTTTGACGGCACGGTCGGCGGGAACGACCGCACTCCCACACGGAAAGGGGGAACGGTATGTCGACGACCTCAGACGACCTCGGAAAGCTGCAGGACGAGGTCAAAGGGCTCGAGGTGAGCCAAGCTGGGCAGGCCGCGACGATCGCAGGCGCCCAGGCGACGCAGGCCGCGATGCAAGCGGGTACCTGGTCGACGATGGCCGCCGGGGCCGGGATGCTGATCATCGGCATCTTCCTGGGCCTCGCGATCGGCCGCCGCCGCTAGATCGCCGGAACGCCGCCCGTCCCGGGGGCCGCTGATCGCAGCGGCTCCCGGGCGAGCCAGCGCAGCGATCGCGTTGCGGGTTTGTGTATCTCCGCACCGGGTACGACGCACGAGCTCACCACGCCGCCCGGCGCGGGAGGTCCCGGAGATCGGGACGAGGGAGGTCTGCATGCAGCAAAGAGAGCGGACAGGCTCGGAGGCCGTGGTCGGCGACGGACGGGTGCGCGACCGGCGGGAGAGCCGGAGCAGCACCGCGGCTCCGATGCTCATCGTCGGTTCGGCGATCATGATCGTGGCATCGTTCCTGGACTGGATCGACAGCCGCGACGAAGCGGTCGGAGCCGCCAACGGCTTCCAGATCCCCGATGGTCGCGTCGTGCTGGGGATCGGGGCGGCGCTCCTGGTCATCGGCATCCTGATGGCGAAGAACCGGCGCGTCGGCTCGTGGTTCGACGCGGACCTGCTCGGCTCGGCGCTGGCGACGATCGCGCTGGTGAACGTCCTGGCCCTCTGGAGCTACCTCGGGTCCGACGATCGGTCTCCGGACATCGGTCTGTACGTGGCTGCCGCCGGCGCTGCGATCGCGATGGTCGGCGCGCTGTCGGCGGCGTTGCGGAGCGGTTCCGATCGGCTGACCGTCGATGACGAAGGCCGAGGCGACGTCGGCAGAGGCGACCGCCGCTGACGATCTCCTGAACCGGTTTACCCGCCCGGTGCCTTGGGCGGACGCACGAACGGACCCCGCTCGCGGGGTCCGTTCTCTTTCCCAACGTGGCGGTCGATGAGCCGCGGGCGTTTCTGAAGCCGCCGGCCTACAGCGGGATGACGTTGGGGCGGCGATCCTCGCGGAAGGCGTTCCGCGTGTCGAAGATCAGGCGCGCGTTCGCGGCGAGCTCGTCGAGGTCGTATCCGGTGTGCGGCGTGAGCAGCACGACGAGGTCGGCGTCGGCGATCGCCCCGCGGAGGTCGTCGACGCGACGCACCGTGTCTCCGTCCAACGGAACCTCGTCGATGAAGACGTCGTGGAACCGGACGTCGGCTCCGCGCCGGCGCAGCGCCTGCATCGCGGCGAGCGCCGGTGACTCCCGCGTGTCACCGACGTCGGGCTTGTAGGTCACGCCCATCACCAGGATGTTCGCGCCCTTCACGGCGCGGCCGACGTCGTTCAGGATCGACCCGACGCGGCTCGCGACGTAGGCCGGCATCCCTTCGTTGACCTCCTGCGCCTGCTCGAGGACGCCGAACCTGCGGCCCGCGCGGCGGAACTGCCACGCGAGGTACGTCGGGTCGAGCGGGATGCAGTGGCCGCCGACGCCGGGCCCCGGGTAGAACGGCATGTAGCCGAAGGATTTCGTCGCCGCGGCGTCGATCACCTCCCAGGTGTCGATGCCGATCTCGTGGCAGAGCATCGCGAGCTCGTTCACGAGCGCGATGTTCACGTGCCGGAACGTGTTCTCGAGGAGCTTCGCCGTCTCGGCGACGCGGGTCGTCGACACCGCGACGACCTTGTCGACGAACCGGGAGTAGAAGACGACGGCGGCCTCGGTCGCCTCGGGGGTCGCGCCTCCGACGACGCGGGGCGTGTTGCGCAGCCCCCACGCCGCGTTCCCCGGATCGACGCGCTCGGGGGAGTAGGCGAGGAGGAAGTCGCGTCCCGCGACGAGGCCGCCCTGCTCGAGCAGCGGAGCGACGAGCTCCTCCGTCGTCCCCGGATACGTCGTGGACTCGAGGACCACGAGCGCTCCGGTGCGGAGCACGGTTCCGACGGTCGTCGCGGCCTGTCGGACGTAGCTGAGATCGGGGGAGTGATCGGCGACCGGCGTCGGCACGCAGATGCAGATCACGTCGGCCTCCCCGAGGCGCGCCGTGTCGGTCGTGAAGGAGAGCCGTCCCGTCGCCGTGCCCTCGCCGAAGGCCTGCTCGTCGACGCCCGGCACCACGAGCCGACCCGCCGCGAGGTCCGCGATCCGCTCGCCGTCGATGTCGTACCCGATCACGCGGAACCCGGCGCCGGCCGCCGCGAGCGCGAGGCTCAGTCCGACGTATCCCTGGCCGACCACGGCGACCGAGGCATCGGAGTCGGCGAGACGTCGTCGGAGGTCGAGGAGGTCGGGTGTCACGGTTCCCCGTCGGCTGACAGGGCGCGCGGCGCGCGCCGGGTCGGGCTTCGCAGGATGCTAGGTGCCGCCCGGCGAGGTGTCCAGCGGAGGCAACCACGGCCGCTGGCTCGGTCCGCTGACGTATCGTGTGCGGATGCGCACGATGGCCCGCGCGCTCGCGCTGCCGGCCTCCGACCGGGCCCTGCTCCTGCGCGCGTTCGCGTGGGTCGTGGCGATGCGGATCGGCCTGTGGGTCGTGCCGTTCTCGCGGCTCCGGCGAGCTGCCGACCGGCTCGGACCGGCGGGTGCTCCCGCGGCGCCGACGCGGATCGCGTGGGCCGTCGAGGCCGCCGGCCGGCGCGTGCCCGCGGCGAGCTGCCTCACCCGCGCGCTGGCCGCCGACGCGATGCTGCGGCGTGCGGGCCGGTCTCCCGAGATCCGTCTCGGCGTCGCGAAGGCCGACGACGGCGTCGAGGCGCACGCATGGCTCTCGCTCGACGGCGAGGTGCTCGTCGGCGGGCACGACCTGCACCGGTACACCCCGCTCCGCGGCGCGCCGGTCTGAGCGGGCCCACGCGCGCGATTGTCGACGTCGCGCCCCTGCCCGTATCCTCGACGTCGCCGCAGACAGCAGGGGCGCGCAGCGCGTAATCCCCGGAAGGGGCACCTGCCGAGGCTGACGAAGACGAGGCATCGCCGTATGCGCGTCTCCGCTGTCTGCGGGGACGCGTTGTTTCGTCTCTGGAGGCGCGATGCCGAAAACCGAGAAGGTCGAACGGGTCACCGAGCTCAAGGAGCGGATCGAGGGCTCCGACGCGCTGCTCCTCACGGAGTACCGCGGCCTGTCGGTGTCCGAGATCACCGAGCTCCGGCGGTCCCTGCGCGAAGGCGGCACCCAGTTCGCCGTCGTGAAGAACACCCTGATGCAGCGAGCCGCGACCGACGCCGGCATGGTCGAGATCGCCGACCTGCTGAGCGGTCCGAGCGCCGTCGCGTTCGTGTCCGGCGACGTCGTCGCGGCCGCGAAGGCGATCCGTGCCGCGTCGCGGCAGTACCCCTCGCTCGTGCTCAAGGGCGGGTACATGGATGGGCAGCTGCTCGACGCCACGCAGGCGACGGGCCTCGCCGACCTCGGCTCGCGCGAGGGGATGCTCTCGCAGATCGCTGGACTC
>DATHTO010000154.1:0-6121 GCA_035463115.1 Actinomycetota bacterium
GAGCCGCCGAGGTAGGCGGTGCCGTCCGGGCCCACGGGGAGGGTGAACAGGTTCATCGCGGGCGAGCCGATGAAGCCGGCGACGAACATGTTGTTCGGGTGGTCGTACATCGCCCGGGGTCGGTCGACCTGCTGGAGCAGCCCGTCCGCGTTCCTGATGGACGAGCCGCTATCGAACCTCGACGCGAAGCTGCGCGTGCAGATGCGCGCGGCGGTGTCGCGCCTCCAGCAGCGCCTCGGCACGACGACGATCTACGTGACGCACGACCAGACCGAGGCGATGACGATGGGCGATCGGGTCGCCGTGATGAAGAAGGGGGAGCTCCAACAGGTCGCGCCTCCGCAGGAGCTCTACGACCACCCCACGAACCTCTTCGTCGCCGGCTTCATCGGCTCGCCCGCGATGAACCTCGTCGACGCGACGTTGGAGCGAACCGATGGCGGCATGACGGTGACGTTCGGGAAGACGCGACTCGCGCTCGACGAGTCGCTGGTCGCATCGCGGCCCGCACTCGCCGCGTACGACGGACGGGACGTCGTCCTCGGGATCCGTCCGGAAAGCCTCGAAGACGCCTCGCTCGCCGCGGAGACCACGCCGGATCGGCGGATCCGTGCGCAGGTCGACCTTCGTGAGTCGCTGGGGTCCGAGGTCCTGATCCACTTCAGCGTGGACGCCCCGCCCGTCCTGACGGAGGACACGCGTGAGCTCACACGTGATCTCGAGAGCGGCGGTGCCGTCTTGCAGGAGCAGGAACGATCTCGGTTCGTCGCACGCCTCGATCCGCGTACGGACGCGCGCGAGCACGGGGAGATCGAGCTCGCGGTCGACACCACGCGGCTGCATCTGTTCGACCCCGAAACGGGCCACGGGATCCACGACGAGACGCCGGACCGCGTCGCGGTTCCGGCGAAAGGAGGAACGGCATGACGCACACCGCGCGATCGCGCTGGAAGCTGCGTTCCTTGGCGATCGTCGCGATCCTCGCACTGCTGGCCGCGGCGTGCGGCGGCGGCGAGGACCTCGACGAAGGTGCCGGAACCGACACGGGTGGAGACACCGACTCGCCGGCGCAGGATCTGAGCGGCGAGACGGTGGAGGTGGCGGCAACCTGGACCGGCGCCGAGCAGGAGCGCTTCCAGATGGTCCTCGACGCGTTCGCCGAGCAGACGGGCGCGCAGGTGCGCTTCCTGTCCGCGGGCGACGACATCGCTGCGTACGTCGGACCGCGGATCGAGGGCGGCGATCCGCCCGACGTGGCGATCTTCCCGCAGCCCGGCGTCGTGGACAGCTTCGCCGCGGAGGGGAGCCTCATCCCGATCGACGACCTCGTCGGCGACGTCGTCGATGCCGACGTTCCCGGCGGGCGTGACGCGGGGGACTTCGAGGGTGAGTTGTATGGCTTGTGGTGGAAGGCTGCCCAGAAGTCGACGGTTTGGTACAACGTCGGCGTCTTCGAGGGTGCCGGTGTGCAACCGCCCGAGAGCTGGGACGACCTGCTCGTCGCGGGTGACACGATCTCGGACTACGGTGTCGCGCCTTACTCGATCGGTGCCGACGTCGGCTGGCCACTGTCTGACCTGTTCGAGAACGTCTACCTGCGGGTCGCTGGTCCCGAGAAGTACGACCAGCTAGCCGCCCACGAGATCCCGTGGACCGATCAGTCGGTCAAGGACGCCCTGTCGACGATGGCGGAGCTCTTCGATGACCCCGACCAGCTCGCGGGCGGGCAGCAGGGCGCCCTGCAGACCGACTTCAACGGCTCGGTAACGCAAGCGTTCACCGACCCCCCCAAGGGGGCGATGGTGTTCGAAGGCGACTTCGTCGGGGGCATCATCACCGGTGAGACCGATGCCGAGCTCGGCGCCGACGCCGACTTCTTCGACTTCCCGTCGATCGACGGTTCAGAGCCTGCCGTCGTGAGCGGCGGCGACCTGGCGGTGCTGCTCGACGACTCCGAGGGCGGTCAAGCGCTGATCCGGTTCCTCGCGACGCCGGAGGCGGCGGAGATCTGGGCGGCCGAGGGCGGCTTCATCTCGCCGAACACGCAGGTGTCGCTCGAGGCGTACGGCGATGACGTGAGTCGCCGGGCGGCTGAGGCGTTGCAGAACGCGGCCGACGCCGCGCGCTACGACCTATCGGATCTGCAGCCGACGGAGTTCGGCGCCACGACCGGGCAGGGCATCTGGGGCATCCTGATCGACTTCCTCGAGGACCCGAGCGACGTCGACGGGACCGCCCAGGCGTTGGAGACGGCAGCGAAGCGGGCCTACGGGGAGTAGGCGACGTGACGGAGGGGGCGACGGCGGGGGTCGCGGCCGGAGGTCGAGCCGCGGCGCCCCGCGTCGATCCCGACGGCGCAGACGGTCGGTCGGGCTCGTTCAGGCCGCGTGCTCGTCGCCCGCTCGCGATCGCGCTGCTGTTCCTGCTGCCGGCGCTCGTGCTGCTCGGCGCGCTCGTCGTCTATCCGATCGTGTTCTCGGTCGGACGGAGTTTCTACGACGCGACCGGCAGCCGATTCGTGGGCGTCGAGAACTACGGCGAGATCTTCAGCGCCGAATCCACGCTCACGGCGATCAAGAACAACCTGATCTGGGTGGTCGTCGCGCCGACGGTCGTGACGGCGCTCGGATTGATCTTCGCGGTGCTCACCGAGCGGATCCGATGGAGCACGGCGTTCAAGGTGCTGATCTTCATGCCCATGGCGATCTCGTTCCTGTCGGCGGGCGTGACGTGGCGGCTGATCTACGAGCAGGACCCCGAGACCGGCGTGGCGAATGCCGCCGTCGGCGCCGTGGTCGACGTCGTCCGACCGCCGGGCTCGCTGCCGGGCGCCCGTCCGTCCGACGAGGAAGCGGTCGAGCAGACCGCGAGTGGACTCGAGACCACCGCAACCGTGACGCCGGGCGACACCGTCGCGATCGGCCTGGTCGCGATCCCGCCTGAGCAGATCCCGTCGGGCGCCACGGCTGCTGCCGAGCCGGCGGCGGTCGAGAACGGCGTCGGCGGGACCGTGTGGCTCGACTTCACGCCTGGCGGCGGCGGCGAGCCCGGGCAGGTCGACGCCGAGGAGCGGGGGTTGCCCGGCGTCTCGGTGGAGGCGGTCGATGCGGACGGCACGGTCGTCGCGAACGCGACGACCGATCCCGACGGCACGTTCACGCTCCCGGACGTCTCGGGCGACGTGTCGGTACGGCTCGGGGCGTCGAACTTCCGCGAGCCGTTCAGCGGGATCTCGTGGTTGGGGCCGGCGCTCGTCACGCCGGCGATCATCGTGTCGTACGTCTGGATCTGGGCTGGCTTCGCGATGGTGGTGATCGCCGCCGGGCTCGCCGCGATCCCGCGCGAGCTACTCGAAGCGGCGCGCGTCGACGGCGCGAGCGAGTGGCAGGTGTTCCGTCGGGTGACCGTCCCGCTGCTGGCACCGGTGCTCGGCGTCGTGTTCGTGACGCTCGTGATCAACGTCCTGAAGATCTTCGACCTCGTATTGGTGATCGCGCCGGGGTCGGCGCAGCGGGAGGCGAACGTGATCGCGCTCCAGATGTGGAAGACGGCGTTCGGTGCCCGCAACTTCGGGCTCGGGAGCGCCTTGGCGGTGTTCCTCCTGGTGCTCGTGATCCCCGCGATGCTGTTCAACATCCGGCGCTTCCGCGCGGAGGAGACGTAGCGATGGCCGCCACCGCAGCGACGACCCGGACGGACACCACCGTGGCTCGGCAACAGCCGACGTCGACGAGCGGCCGTATCGTGCGTGCGCTGACGCGGGCGCCGCTGAACGTGATCCTGATCATCGTCGCCTTGTTCTGGCTCGTGCCCACCTTCGGACTGCTCGTGTCGTCGTTCCGCTCGGCCGACGCGAACGCGGCGAGCGGCTGGTGGACCGCGCTGCTGCATCCGACCGAGCTCACGCTCGAGCCGTACACCAACCTCCTCGACGATCCGACGATGCTGTCGTCGCTCTGGAACACGGTGCTGATCACCGTGCCCACGTCGGTGCTCGTCGTCGCGATCAGCGCGCTCGCGGCGTACGCGTTCGCATGGATCCGGTTCCCGGGTCGCGACTGGCTCTTCCTCGTGGTGGTGGGCCTCCTGGTCGTTCCGTTGCAGATCGGCCTGATCCCGGTCGCTCGCTTGTACGACGTCCTCGGGCTGTTCGGCACGATCGCGGGCGTCGTGCTGTTCCACGTGGCGTTCGGGCTTCCGTTCGCGGTGTTCCTGCTGCGGAACTTCTTCGTCGGCATCCCCTCGGAGCTGCTCGAGGCGGCGCGGATGGACGGTGCGGGGGAATGGACGGTGTTCTGGCGGGTCGTCCTGCCCCTCGGCATCCCGGCGATCGCGTCGCTGCTGATCTTCCAGTTCCTGTGGGTCTGGAACGACCTGCTCGTCGCCCTTGTGTTCGCGGGAGGAACGACGCAGCCGCTCACCGTGACGATCCGCGAGCAGCTGCGGTCGTTCGGGGCGAACATCGACGTCATCGCGCCGGCCGCCTTCGTCCAGATGATCGTGCCTCTCGTCGTGTTCTTCGCGTTCCAGCGGTACTTCGTGCAGGGCCTCCTGGCGGGCTCACAGCGCTGAGCCGGACGCTTCCGGGTTTCGCGGCCCCGAGCGCCGGGCAACCCCGGAGCACCCCGCATCGGAGAGAGGTGGAGCGCGTCATGCGTGATGAGCAGCAACCGCGCGAGCGCGAGACGGACACGTACCAGCGCACCCGCAGAGGCGTGGCCGCGGGAGCCGTGATCGGCGCGATCGTCGGTGCGGTCGCGGGCACGATCGCCGGCGGGCTGATCCACGGCTGGGGCACGACGGCGATGTGGGGATGGACGGTCTTCGGCCTGGTGGGCGCCACGGGCCTCGGCTTCTTCTTCGGGGGCATGTCGTCGCTCGAGGATCCGCGCCGCGGCGACGAGCCGCGTCCGGATCCCGAGACGCGGGGCGACACCGACCTGCCGAACACCACCCCGGCCCGCCGGACCGGCCTCCCACCGCAGACGCCGGACGACACGGGATAGCCGTCGAGCGGCGTTCCCTGCTCGGACCGGCTCGGCGCGTTCGCGCGACGTAGTACCCTGGACGGGCTCGGCCGCGAGGTCGAAGGCACCCGTCGGGGCTCCACAACGGCTCCCTCCCACGGGCATCGACGGGCACGGCGCACGTCCGACGCTTCGGCACGGTGACGCGCGCGCACCACGTGAGATCGCAGGAGGCCTCGTCATGCCTGATAGCTACGGGAAACGGCAGCGCCGCGACGCGAACCAGAAGAAGGCGGTCGTGCGCGAGGAGCGCCGCGCCGCGCGCGCGCAACGCAAGCGCGATCGCGATGCCGGCTTGATCGAGCGAGGGACGCCCATCGGCCCCGCCGAGCAGGCGGAATGGCTCGGCGACGACGTCGAGCCGGCGCCGGGCGAGATCGAGCCGGGGTCCGCGCCCGCCCAGTAGCCCGTCGCCGGTCGTTCGGCCTCAGCCGTCGCGCGGGTCGATCCGGGACGCCAGCGCGATCAGCGCGATCGCCGAGAGCAGTCCGAGCGCGAACGACGCAGCGATGCCCGACGTCAGTGGGCGACCCGTCGCTTCGGCGAGCGCCACGGCGCCGCCGCCGAGCCCTGCCCCCGTCGCGACGCCGAGCATGTCCATCAGGAGCACGGCCGACAGTTCGGTCCCTTCGTCGCCTTCGCCCGCCGCACGCATCGCCGCGAGCGGGATCGTCGGGAACGCGACGCCCATGCCGAACCCCACGACGGCCCAACCGACGAACGCCGACGCGAGCGGCACGTCGGTCGACAGCGCCGCGGCGACGCCGGCGCCGCCGACGAACAGGAGCACTGCGCCGATGATCAGCAGACGCGAGAGCCGCATCCGGTCGGCGCGGGAGGACTGCCACGCGCTCCCGACACCCCACGTGACGGTCGCGCCGGTCACCGCGAGCCCGGCCTGACCGATCGACAGGCCGCGGATGTCCGTGAGCATCAGCGTGAGGAACGCGTCGATCGCGAGGAAGCTCACGGACAGCATGAACGCCGTCGCGGCCGACGCGGGCACGCCCGCCGCCGCTCGGAACGTTCCGGGAGGCACGATCCGCGTCAGGGCCGGCAGCGCGATCAGGGACCCCGCCGCCACGGCGACGACG
>DATHTO010000155.1:0-4075 GCA_035463115.1 Actinomycetota bacterium
CGCGTCACGAGCGAGGAGGCCGACGTCGGCGTCGTGCCGCTCGAGAACTCGCAGGCGGGCTCCGTCAACGAGACGTACGAGCTGCTCCAGCACACGACGCTCCTCCAGATGGTCGGCGAGGCCGTCGTGCGGGTCGACCACGCCCTGCTCGCCGTTCCGGGCGCCCGGCTCGAGGACATCCGGCGCGCGAAGAGCCACTGGCAGGCGCTCGCCCAGTGCGAGGAGTTCCTCTCGTCGATGCGGATCGAGCCGATCCCGGTCCACGACACGGCCGGCGCCGCCCGGATGCTCGCCGACGCCGGGGTGAAGGACGAGGCGGCGATCGCGAGCGTCGACGCCGCGCGGCTGTTCGGCCTCGCCGTGCTCGCCGAGCGCATCCAGACCGAGAAGGGGAACTACACGAAGTTCTCCGTGATCGGGCGCGAGGACCCGGGCCTCGGCGCCCACGACAAGACGTCGCTCGTGATGGCCGTGCTCGACGAGCCGGGGTCGCTGCTCGAGTCGCTACGGCCGTTCGCCGCCCGTGGGATCAACCTGCACAAGATCGAGTCGCGGCCCCGGCGGGGCAAGCCGTTCGAGTACCTGATGTACGTCGACGTGATGGCCGACGGCGATGCCCCGGCCCTCGCCGAGGCGCTCGACGAGGTCCGTCGGCACACGTCGTTCCTGCGCGTGCTCGGCTCGTACCGGTCGGCGCCGGCGCCTGCGTAGCCGGTCGGGTCGCGTCGACGCCGCATCGAGGATGTCGGGTCCTTCCGCGGGCCGCATCTACGATGCCGTGATGGATCTGGGCCGCGGACGGTCGGCATCCGGCGTGTCGATCGCCGTCGCGATCGCGATCGCGGTCGGCGCGATCGCCGTGGGGTCCCGGGTGGCCGACGCCGGCGACGACGCGCGGCCGGTCACGTGGGACGTCGATCCCGTCCCGGCGGAACCGTTGAACCCCGCGTTCGAGGGGCTCCCGACGTTCCGCGGCAACGCGACGCGGACCTACATGGGGGAGGGGCCGGTGCCGTCGGCGCCGGTGATCCGCTGGCGGTCGCCGGAGGAACCGATGTGTTCGATGTCGACGGTCGGCCTCGACGGGACGCCGCTGCAGGAGTGGTGCGGCACCGGATGGACGGGCCAACCGAACGTCGTCGTCCTCGACGACGGAACGGTCGAGGTCCGCGAGGGCGCGTACGACGGCGCGTACCACTTCATCGACGGCGCCACCGGCCAGGCGCTCCGGCCGCCGTTGCAGACCGGCGACCTCGCGAAGGGATCCGCGACGACCGATCCCGACGGATATCCGCTGTACTACGGCGGCTCGCGGGACGACATGTTCCGCGTGATCGCGCTCGACCGGCCGGAGCCCACGGTCCTGTGGTCGCTCGACGCGAACACGTCGGTGCCCGAGCCGTTGTGGAACGACGACTGGGACGGCGCTCCGCTCGTGATCCGGGGACACGTGCTGCTCGGCGGCGAGAACGGATGGTTCTACGTGATCGACCTCCGGAGGAGCTACGGGCCCGAGGGCGTGACGGTCGATCCGACGTACGAGGCCGTTCCCGGGTTCGACGACGCGCTCCTCGCCGCGATCGGCGACGACGACGTCTCGATCGAGAGCTCGGTCGCTTACGACGACGGGATCGCCTACGTGGCGAACTCGGGCGGGCTCGTCACGGGGTGGGACGTCTCGGGGACCCTCGCCGACGGAACGCCCCCGGAGCGGGTGTTCCGCTTCTGGACCGGCGACGACACCGACGCGACGGTCGTGATCGACGACGAGGGCTTCCTGTACGTCGCGAGCGAGCTCCAGCGGTTCACGCAGCGGTCGCGCGAGGTCGGGCAGCTGATGAAGCTCGATCCGTCGGACCCCGGCGATCCGGTCGTGTGGTCGATCGACGCCCCGGAGATCGGGTTCCAAGGCGCCGGAGGGTCCTGGTCGACGCCCGCGGTGTGGGGCGATCTCGTCGTCTTCGCGACCGCCGCCGGCCGCGTGCTCGGCGTCGACCGCGTGAGCGGCGAGATCGCGTGGGAGCTGCAGGTCGGCGCGCCGTCGATCGTCTCGCCGGTGATCGTCGACGGCACGCTGATCCACGGCGACAGCTCCGGCCGGCTCGTCGCGTGGGACCTCACGGTCGGCAGCGGACGGCCGCCCCTGCGGTGGACGATCGATCTCGGCGATTGCATCGAGTCGACGCCCGCGGTGTGGGACGGATGGATCTACGTCGGCACGCGCGAGGGGTACCTGTACGGCATCGCCGATCGCGACGCCCCGCCGCCGGGCGCGTGACCGGACGGACGGAGGATCGGTCCGCTCAGAACGCGCCCGGGAACGCCTCGCGGTAGCGCATCGTTCCCCAGGCGACGAGGGCGACGGTCACGCCGAGCATCAGGACGAACCCGATCACGGCGGTGAGCCGCTGGGTGCTCCGGTCACGACCGATGCCTTCGGCGACGAACCCGGCGGCGGCGCCGGCGACGAGCCCGCCGATGTGCGCGCGCCAATCGATGAACGGGATCGCGAACGTGAACACGAGGTTCAGCAGGACCCACGGCAGCATCTGGCGGAGCCTCGCGTTCGCGAGCGCCTGGCTGCGGCGTCGCCAGTTGTAGACGAGGAAGGCGCCGAACAGGCCGAAGATCGCGCCCGACGCGCCGACCGACACGGCGACGCCCTCGTTCAGATCGACGAGGGCGAACGACGCGGCGCTCGCGAAGAGCCCGGCGGCGAGGTACACCGCGACGAACCGCAGGCGGCCGATGTCGCGCTCGTAGACCGATCCGACGACGTACAGCACCCACGAGTTCATCGCGACGTGCAACAGCCCCGCGTGCAGGAACATGGCCGTGAACAAGCGCCAGTACTGCCCGGCGGCGACACCGATCAGGCCGTCGGGCGACCCGGCGAGCCCGACCTGCGCGCCGAGATCGATCAGCTCGCCGGGTCCGGGGCCGGTGACGAGCCGGCCTGCGCCGCCCGCGATCAGCTCGACGACGTACATCGCCGCGATCGCGAGCAGCAGCACGCGCGTGGCGGGATACGACTTCGCCTCGGCGATCGCGATCCGCCGGCCCGGACCGCGGCGGAACTCGCGCCGGGCCTCGGCGACGCACTCGGGACATTGATGACCGACGGGGGCGGGGATCATGCACTCGGTGCAGATCGGACGGCCGCAGCGGGTGCAGTGCACGCCGGTCTCGACGTCGGGATGGCGGTAACAGACCTCCATCTGCGAGCGGGGCGGTGGCGGCGGTAGGACGGAACCCTGGTCCATGGTCACGACATCGGCGGCAGCTCGTCGAGGTGCGCCGCGACCTCGTCGGTGTCCCACAGCGGCCCCCAACGGTCGACGATCCTGCCACGGTCGTCGATGAAGAACAGCCAGGGTTCGGTGAGGTTCTCGTCGCGGTAGAGCCAGTCGGCGGCCGCCTCGTTCAGCACCGAGGGGTTCTCGCGCCAGATCTCGACGTGCACGAAGACGGCCTTGTCGCCGTAGGCGGCCGCGAGCTCTCGCACGCTGTCGGTCACCGGTCCGCAGAAGAGGCTCTGGCAGTGGGCCGGCGTCGCGAACAACGCCACGATCGGGCGACCCTCGTCGAGCGCTTCCGCGATGGTCCACTCGTGCAGCTCGGGATCGGGGACCTCGCCGGTCGTCACGGCACCGGAGTCGATCGCCTCCACCGGCGCGTCGGAGTCGAGCGTGAGGTTCTCGGTCTCGAGGGCCCGGTCGCCCGGAGCGGGATACGCGGGCTCCTCGAGCACGTTGAACGGCGTCGCGGCCACCGCGAACGGACCCTCGCCGTCGGCGGTGAACGTGACGGTGGCCGCCCACACGCCCGCGGCGTCGAACGTCACGTCGGCGAGCTCGTAGACGCCGCGCGCCTCGGCCGGTGGCGACAGCGAAGGTTCGGCCGGGACGTCGGTGCCCGGTGCGGGCAGGTAGCGGGCCGTTCCGCGCGTGGGCGATCCGTCACCACCCTCGAACGGGGCGATCTCGACCTCGACGTCGCCGCCGACCAGCACGTTGACGCCACCCTGCGGATCGCTCGCGTACACGCCGACGCTCACGCGCTGCGGAGCGCCGAC
>DATHTO010000156.1:0-9896 GCA_035463115.1 Actinomycetota bacterium
CGGCCGCGGCCGCCGCGCCGGCCGGCGCCGGGGTCGCCGTCGCCGCGCCGGTCACGATCCCGAAGCGTGAGGCGCCGCTGCCCACCGGGAACGTGCCCACGCCGAAGAAGGGCCAGCCCGACAAGCACCGCCTGCTGGCGCTCGTGCCGCCCGAGGGCATCCAGCGCGTCGAGCGCGAACAGGGCGACCGGGTGAACACCTGGCCGCACCTCCTGCAGGAGGAGTTCGTGGCGATGCTGGTCCTGTTCGCGGGTCTGCTGATCTTCTCGACGTTCATCAACGCGCCGCTCCGCGAGGTCGCGAACCCGAACCTCACGCCGAACCCGTCGAAGGCGCCGTGGTACTTCCTCGGCCTGCAGGAGCTGCTGCGGTACTTCCACCCGATGATCGCCGGCATCACGATCCCGACGTTCCTGCTCGTCGCGCTGGCGGCGGTCCCCTACGTCGACCGGAACCCGAGCACGAAGCCCGGCGACCGGAAGGTCGCGATCACGCTGTTCACGATCATGTTCATGTTCGGATCGGTGCTCACGATCATCGGGTCGTTCTTCCGCGGGCCCGGGTACAACTGGGTCTGGCCCTGGGCCCAGGGGGTGTTCTTCGAGCTGTGAGCGTCCTCGCGCAACTCTCCGGAGCCACGATCGCAGCGCTCGCGATCCTCGCCGCGCTGAACGTCTTCGCGATCGTGTTCGGGCTGTCGTTCATGCGCGCGAACCGGCAGGCGCGCGCGGCCGCCACCGGCGAGCCCGAGGCGAAGCCGGTGCCGGTCAAGCTGACCCGGCGGGACTTCTTCCGCGGGTCCTTGATCGGATCGCTGCTCGTGTTCGGCGCCGAGTTCGGCGCCGGCACGCTCGCGTTCCTGTGGCCGAACCTGCGCGGCGGGTTCGGCGCGACGGTCGAGGCCGGCTCGCTCGAGGACCTCCGTTCGGGCATCAACGAGGCCGGGAACGTCTACATCGGGACCGGCCGCTTCTACGTCGTGCCCTACGAGGGACAGGCCTCTGGCGACATCGACTACGCCGCCTCGGGCGTCGCCGCCGAGGGCATGATGGCGCTCTACCAGAAGTGCGTGCACCTCGGATGCCGCGTCCCGTTCTGCGGCAGCTCGAAGTGGTTCGAGTGTCCGTGCCACGGCTCGAAGTACAACCAGGCCGGCGAGTACGAGCTCGGACCGGCGCCGCGCGGCATGGACCGGTTCAAGGTCTCCGTCACCGACGGCCGGCTGTTCGTCGACACGTCGGTCGTGATCCTGGGGCCGCCGCGCGGGACCGACACGATCAACCAGCCGCCGGAAGGCCCGTTCTGCGTGGCCACCGGCTAGGAGGAACGGCCCGAGATGCTCGCTGAGACGAACTACACCGGCATCGCGATCATCGCGCTCGGCGCGCTGCGCGGGCTGGTGACGGTCGGAGCGCTCGTGCTGCGGAACCGCGGCCGCGGCCGCGGCGCCGAGATCCCGTCGGCGATGCGGCCGGGGCCGTCCGACGCCGCCCTCGAGGCGCCCGTGTTCCACAAGCTCCAGGGCTGGGGCGTCCTGCTGCTCGCGTTCTTCGTGCTCTGGTTCCCGTTCACGTGGCTGCTCGAGCCGAACACGAACGAGTCGCAGGAGGCCGAGCTCCTCAACCTCGCGCGCGAGCGAGGCGCCCTCGCCGTGCAGCCGTTCTCCGAGGAGAACCAGCTGGGCGTCGGATGCGTGCGCTGTCACGGCCCCGAGCTCCGGGGCGGCATCATCCAGTCGGGCGACGGGTTCGCGCAACCGCCGAACCTCACGAACATCTGCGAGGGCAACCTGAACGGCGCGCATCCCGCGATCGCGAGCGTCGACGACATCTACCAGGTGATCGAGCAGGGGCGCCTGCCCGCCATGCCCTCGTGGAGCATCCGGTACGCCGGCGCGCTCACCGACCAGCAGATCAACGACATCGTCGTGTACCTGATCGAGATGAGCTCCGAGAACGTCCCGTTCGAGAACAACATCTGCCTGAACGAGGAGGCGGAGACGCGCGCGATCGAGAAGGCGCTCGCCGAGGGCATCGTGCTGGAGCGGCCGTAGATGGAGCATTCCGCCGCCGCGTCGTGCCTCGGGTTCGCGATCGATTGCGACACGCTGTGGAAGGGCCTCGGCGTCACGATCGCCGGGATCATCCTGTTCATCGGCTCGGTGTACATCCTCCTCGCCGCGATCTTCGGCCGGTGGATGGGCTACCTCGTGCTGATGATCGGTCTGTCGGGCTGGATGATCCTGCAATCGGCCCTCTGGCTGTTCGGCTTCTGGTCGCAAGGCGTCGAGACCCCGACGAACCTCGGCCCGCGCGGCGCCGAGCCCGCGTGGCTCGTCCTGGACGCCGGCCTCGAGGCGTCGGCCGACCGGTTCACGTCGACGTTCGAGAGCTTCCCCGGTGACCCCTGGCGCGAGGTCGGCGGCGCCGAGTTCGATCCCGCGGCCGCTCCCGCCGAAGGCGAGACCACGACCGCCGACGACGCGAACACCGAAGAAGCCGACATCCAGCAGGTGACGGGGGCGGCGACGACGTTCCTGTCCGACGTGGCGAACGAGGAGCTCGGGGTCGAGCCCGAGACCGCGGGCGCGATCTCGCCGACGCAGTTCACGGTCGACACGATCGCCTTCGCGCGCGAAGGCGACGCGCGGCTCGCCGTCGTCCGTGCCCACTTCAACGGCGGCGGCCCTCAGACGACCGTGTCGATGTACTACGACCAGGGAAGCGTCCCGCGCTACTCGTACATGTTCCTCGCCGGATCGATCGTGGTGTTCGCGCTGCACCTCCCCCTCCTCGATCGGGCGGAGAAGCAGCGCAAGCAGTTCCTGACCGGCGGCGCCGCGCCGCCGTGGTACGGACCGGCCTAGGACGCGGGCGGCGATCGCCGAGCCCGGGCCGCGACGCGAAGAGGAGACCAGACGTGATCGGATCGCTCGAACTGCCGCTGCTGGAACAGGGAAGCGTTCAGTTCATCCTGCTGACGGTCATGATCCTGGCGGTCTGCGCCGTCCTCTGGATCACGATCTCGAAGTAGCGACGTCGGCGATCGTTCCGGCGGTCGCATCGACGTCGGCGAGGCCGGCCTTCCGCTGCTCGTAGAACGCGAGGATCTGCAGCTCGATCGCGAGGTCGACCTTGCGCACCGTGACGCCCTCGGGGACCGTCACGACCGCGGGCGCGAAGTTCAGGATCGATCGGATCCCGGCCTCGACCATCAGATCGGCGACCTCCTGCACGGCGCTCGCGGGGGTGGCGATCACCCCGATCGCGACGTCGTGGCGCCGGACGAGCTGGGGCAGCTCATCGATCGGCCGGATCTCGAGGCCGCCGACCCGCTCCCCGACCTTCGCCGGGTCGGCGTCGACGAGCGCAGCGACCTGGAAGCCGCGCTGGCCGAACCCGCGGTAGCCGGCGAGCGCGTGACCGAGGTTCCCGATGCCGACGATCACGATCGGCCAGCTCTGCGTGAGCCCGAGCTCGCGGCGGATCTGGTGGATCAGGTACGGAACGTCGTAGCCGACGCCGCGCGTCCCGTACGAGCCGAGGTAGGAGAGGTCCTTGCGGACCTTCGCCGAGGTGACCCCGGCGCCGTCCGCCAAGGCGTCGGAGCTGATCGTCGTCTCACCGCGGCCCGCGAGGTCCAGGAGCGCCCGGAGGTACAGGGGCAGGCGGCCGACCGTCGCTTCCGGGATCCCGCGCTCGCTCATCGCGACGGCCGCTCCGTCGCACGCCACCTCGGGCGGTCGGGGAACCTCTGCATGGCCCTAGCGTAGCGCTCGGCCGCGGGCGTTCACGATCGCACGAGCGCCCTGAGCCGGTCACGGTCGACCTCGATCTCGAAGGCTTCCGCGCCATCGACGAGGACGACGGGGATCCGGATCCCGTACGCGTACTCGAGCGCGTCGTCGCCTTCGATCGAGACCTCTTCGAACGTGAACGCGTCGCGTCGGCCGACCTCCGCGATCGTCCCCCTGGCCACGTCACAGAGGTGGCATCCCGGCCGTGAGTAGAGCACCACGTGCGCCATGGGCCCTCATCGTAGCCACGCAGGGTCACGCGCCCGGACGCCGGGCCTCCCGCTCGCGGCCGGCTGCCGACCGAGGCCCTCTGGGAACATCGCTGGATGCCGGATCGGCCGAGCCCGATCGCGACGTCCGACGCCGACGTCGATGTCGCCCTCCATCGGCGCCTCGTCGCGGGCGACCGGGCCGCGTTCGACGAGCTGTACGGGCGGTACGCGAAGGCCGCGTACGGCCTCGCCTACCGCGTCACCGGCGGACAGGCCGTCTCGGCCCAGGACATCGTCCACGACGCGTTCCTGGCGCTCTGGCGGGCCCCGGACGCCTTCGACGAGCGCCGGGGGTCGTTCCGGACGTTCTTCCTCTCGCTCGTCCACCACCGGGCCGTCGACACGATCCGCCGGGAGACCCGCCTGCGGAGCCGGAACGAGCGTGCGGCGAACCTCGAGCCCCTGACCGGCGAAGACCCAGCGGAAGGCGTCACCGACGCGGCGTACCTCGCGGTCCGCCGCCGGGAGGTCCGCGAGGCCCTCGGAACCCTTCCTCCGGAACAACGACAGGTCCTCGAGATGGCGTACTTCGACGGCAAGACCCAGGTCGAGATCGCCGAAGCGCTCGGCATCCCGCTCGGGACCGTGAAGACGAGGACGTTCGCGGCGCTCCGGAAGCTCCGCGCGCAGCTGGAGGAGACGGAGTGAGCGACGAGCACGCCCGGATCGAGGAACTCCTCGCGGGCTACGCGCTCGACGGCCTGGCCGGCGAGGACGCAGCCGACGCCGAGGCGCTCCTCGAGCATCACGTGCCCGGATGCCTCACGTGCCGCTCGACCCTGCGGGCGTTCGGCGCGATCCGCGGCGACCTCGGCCTCGTCGCCGATCCGATGTCGCCGCCCGACACCCTCCTTCCGCGCCTGCATCGCGAGCTCGAGCCACGAGCGCGTCGCCGCAACCCCGCGCGCCTCGCGGCCGTGGCGGCGAGCATCGTGCTGGTGGTCGGTCTCGGTGGCCTCGGCCTCACGCGTCTGGACGGCGACGGCGCCACGCTGACCCAGCTGTCGGCCGCCGACATCGGTCAGGCGCTCGAGCTGGCCGGCCGCGAGGGCGCGACGATGAACGACATCGGGCCGGCGACGGAGGTCTCGGCGCCTGGGATGGATCACTTCTACGTGTACGGCGAGACGGTGCCGGCGCCGCCGCCCGGCGAGGTCTACCGGATGTGGCTCGTCCGCGGCGAGGAGTTCCGCTACGTCGGCGACTTCCTGCCCGCGCCCGACGGCGCCGTGGTCCTGCGCGTCGACGCCGACCCCGATGACTGGGACCGGGTCGTCGTGACGACCGAGACCGCCGGTTCGGCGCCGACGAGCCCGGGCGCGACCGCCTGGGACGCCGCCGCCTGAGCGGCGGCCTGCGCGACACGACGGCGCCGCGCGGGGCCGAGCCGGGGCGCCGCTACGCGGGGTCGTGTCGCGCGATCGAGGTCCGCGCCGGCGCCCGCGACGCGCGCCGGAACCCCGCGAACATCAACACGATGCCGGCGAGCAGCGTCGCGATGAACCCCACGAGCACGCCGGCGGCGCTGAACGACGCACCCGCCGCGACGACGGTGGCGCCGACCGCGATCAGGACCGTGCCGACGAACCGATCGCGCAGCTCGGGGCGGCCCCGCATCCGCCATGCCGACCACGCGGTGCCGACGAGCAGCACGACGTACGACGGGATCGAGATCAGCTGCGGCAACCGATGGGCGTCGGAACCGCCCCCGAACACCTCCTTGCCCGCCGGGAGCTGTTCCGCGAGCGCCGTCGGTGACACGTCGGCGTTCGCGAGCACCGCGAGGGTGAAGGCCGTGACGAAGATCAGCACGGCGGCGACGATCCACAGGACCCACGGGCGCCGCGCGAGCAACAGGACCTCACCGCCGGCGAGGAAGGGAACGTTCAGCACGGCGCCGAGCGCCCAGTAGACCTCGAAGCTGAAGCGGGACCAGCCGCCGGCGACGCCGGCCACCACGGCGAGCGAGGCGAGGCCGAACATCGCGAGCGCCAACATCCACACCAGCTGGTAGGGCCGACGACGCTCGACGAACCGGCGGCCCAGCTCGGCCGCGAACGCGAACGCCACGACCGCGGCGAGCAGGGGGAACACCCACATCGGCGGCAAGCATACGGAGCCCTCCGGGCAGGTGCGCGGCGTCGGCGCGGGTAGCCTTGCAGCATGCCGACCCCGCGGCTCCTGTTCTCCTCGGCGGCGTTCTTCGGACGGTCGCTCGCCGACACGTTCGACCTCGTCGCCGACGCCGGCTACGGCGGCGTCGAGGTCATGGTGACGCGTGACCCGTCGAGCCAGGACGCCATGTGGATGCGCCGCCTGGCCGACGCGCGTGGCCTCACGATCGGCGCGATCCACGCCCCGTGTCTCCTCGTGACGCGACGGATCTGGGGGGTCGACCCGATCGCGAAGATCGAGCGCGCGGTCGAGGTCGCTGCCGAGGCAGAGGTACCGGTGGTCGTGATGCATCCGCCCTACCGGTGGCAGGCGACGTACCGCGCCTGGATCGCCGAGGAGCTCCCCGACGTCGAGGAGCGGTCGGGCGTCACGGTGGCGATCGAGAACATGTTCCCGGTGCGCGTCGGAACGCGCGACCTCACGTTCCACGCGAACCAGGACCTCGCCGACCTCGAAGGGATCCCGCATCTCGTGCTCGACACGAGCCATGCGGCGGTCGCCCGCCACGACCTCATCGACGTCCGGAGGCGCTTCGGCGCGCGGCTGCGCCACGTCCACCTCTCCGACAACCTCGGCCGCGGATGGGACAACCACCTGCCACCCGGCGAGGGCGTCCTCCCGCTCGACGACTTCCTCGCGGACCTCGCCGCGAGCGACTACGCCGGCAGCGTCTCGCTCGAGGTCGACCTGCGGCGCGTGGCGAGCGATCCGGCCCGGCTCCGTGACGTGATGTCGTCGATGCGCGAGCGGGTCGAGGGTGGTCTCGCGCGGAGGTGACGGAGGCGCGCTGCTAGCCTTCGGGTCCGATGCGACGGCAGACCGCGATCGTGCTGATCGTCCTGTTCCTCACGCTGACCGTCGTCGCGATCGTGCAGGCGACGCAGGATGCGCCGGATCAGCCGTTCCGCGGACCGACGTCCGGGACCCCGCTCCCGCCGGAGGTCACGGGATCGCCGTCGGCGTGAGGACCGCGCGCCTCGCGTGCGTGGCGCGTTACGGTCCGGCGTCGTCCGCGAGGTAGGCGTCGAGCCACCCGAGGATCGCGTTGCGCGCGATCTCGCCCTGGTTGCCGCGGAGGATCTCGGCGCCGTGGTCGCCGGTGGTGAGGATCTCGAGGCGCTTCGGTTGCAGGCTCGAATCGAAGAACGTTTGCGCCGTCGACGCCGCGGCGGCGTCCTCGGTGCCCGCGATGAAGAGCTTCGGCTCCTCGACGGCCGCGAGGACGTCCGGGCCGAGCGCCAGCCCCTCGAACTGCGCCGGCGCCGACAGCGCGACGACCGCCGCGAGATCCGCGTCGGCCGCGACGAGCAGCGCGGCGGTCCCACCCATGCTCGAACCGACGACCGCGACGCGGGAGACCCCGTCGTCACGGAGCGCCTCGATCGCGGAACGGAGATCCGCGGGCGTGTCCTCGACCGACCTCCGCCCCTCGGAACAGCCCCCGTCGCCGTCGGGGCAGTACCCGCGGAAGTTGAACGTGAGCACCCGGTACCCGGCGTCGCCGAGCCGGTCGGCGAACGGGAACCACTCGCGCTGGTCGGCGGCGTAGCCGTGCGCCAGGACGACGCCGGCGCCCGCGTCGTCCGGGCCGAACAGCCGCCCGGCGAGCGAGCGCCCGTTGCGGGTCTCGAACGTGGTCGGCGCGGAGGCCTCGAGCGCCGCGGCGACCTGCGCCTCGTCGGCGGCGTCGCCGGAACATCCGATCGGCAACGCCACGATCACGCAGACCACGGCGACGGCGCCGATCCGTCGAGCGCGACGGGCGGTCACGGAACCTCCGCTTACTTGCCCAGCTTCATGCGTTGGTGCCGCGTGCGCTTCAGAAGCTTCTTGTGCTTCTTCTTGCGCATCTTCTTGCGACGCTTCTTGATCAGCGACGGCAAGCGACCACGCCCTTTCTCCCGTTGGGAACCGCGTTCCGGCCCATCTCCTCGGGCCTCACTCGGTTCCGAAGAGCGTCCGGAGGTCCACCCGCTTCGTGCGGAAGTCGTCCTCCAGACGGACGGAACCCAGTCTAAGGGCTTTCGGGGGGTCTGCCACCGGCGCGATCAACCGCAGTCCGCCGTCGTCCGGCACGTGTTCGAGGTAGCCGAGCCCGGCGAAGCCGCCGGCCCCGTCGGAGAGCCCGACGAGCAGTCGGTCGAGGGTCTCGAGGTCGAACAACGGCGGCAGGGTCGGCATGAACACCGTCGGGCGCACGCGGTACCGGTGGACCTCGCGATCGAAGTACCGCGCCATCGACGACGTCCGCTGCTCCATGCGCGCCTCGACGCTGGAGAGCACGACGTCCGGGTGGACCGGAACGGCGAGGGTCTCGATGCCGAAGAACCGCTCGACGACGCCGAGCACGGGCTCGAGCTCCTCGCCGCGCCGGAGCCCCACGACGAGGTCGGGCTCGAGCATGTCGACCTTGTAGTACTGCACGAGCTGGGCACGGATGCCGCTCACCTCGCCGCCGGTGTCGACGACGACGAGCTCGGCGCCGTCCCCCCGCGCCCGGTCCCGCAGCCGCATGAGCGCGCCGACGAGCGGGAGGAGGTGGTCTTCGGTGCTCGTCGAGCCGACGAAGCCGAGGGCGTCGGCCTCGCGCATCGCGTCGAGGGTGAGATCGTCGGCGCTGCGGATCATCTTCAGGCCGACCGTCGCCGGCGGGCCGACCGTCTTCTGTGCAACGTCGGCGTCGAGATAGGCCACGGAACGTCCGAGGCGGAGCGCGAAGGCACAGGTCGCACGCGCGAGCGTGCTCTTGCCGGCGTCGAGCCCGCCGACGAACAGCACGAGCGACGCTCGTGCGGCTCGATCGACGAGCACCTCGTGCTCGTTCATGCGCCCCTCCGCTCCACGGAGGGCCGGCTGCTGGCGGGTCTAGCCCGCTTCCGTGTAACGGTCGCTCAGGTAGGTATCGACGTCGTCCTCGCGGAGGCGGTAGCCGCGGCCCACGCGCACCGCGGGCATGTCGCCATCCTTGATCATCCGGTAGACGGTCATCCTGGACACTCGTAAGAGGTCTGCGACCTCGTTCACGGTCAACAGCCGAGCCTCGGTGAAGGGTCGTTTCATCACGGTGCGGCGATGGTAGGGGTCGCCGTTCGAGCCGTCTAGGGCGAGGGCCGTTCCTGCAGGTCAGCGGGGTCCCCGCCCGGCTCGTGCCCGAGGATCGGCGCGGCGAGCGCCTGCAGGACCGGCCAGTAAGCATCGGGCTCGACGTGATCGTCGAAGACGAGCACATGGCTCGTTCGGCCCTGAGCCCGCGCGACGAGGAGCGCGGGATCGTTCACGTCGGCGATCGAGATCGTCTCGACCCCCGCCTCGATCGCGGCGCCGGCGAGCCCGTGGTCGGCGAGGACCACGTCGGGCCGCGCCTCCGCGAGCATCCGCTCCATCGCGTCGGGACGGTGCGTGTGCCGCGGTTCGCGGCTGTCGCTCACCACGGCGAGGTCGTCCCAATGCTCGATCGTCCAGTCATGCGGCAGGCCGTGCTCGCGCCACCGCTGTCCCACACCGAGCCGGAGCACGCGCGCGCCGGCCCGGCCGAGCACGCCGCCGAGCTCGTGGTACAGGTGCGCGAGGCCCACGGGATGTCCGGTGGCGAGGACCACCGTCGCTCGGTCACGACAGAGCTCGGCGAGGCGTTCGCCGGCCGAAAGGCAGGC
>DATHTO010000157.1:0-2182 GCA_035463115.1 Actinomycetota bacterium
GCGAACGAGGCGGAACACCGCACCGTGCGCGAGGCCGTCGGCGTGATGGACATGTCCTTCATGGCGAAGATCCTCGTGCAGGGTCCCGGGGCGCTCGCGCTGCTCGAGAAGGTGAGCGTCAGCCGGATCGACGTTCCGATCGGGAAGGTCGTGTACACGCAGTGGCTCACGCCCAGGGCGGGCATCTGGACGGACCTCACCGTGACCCGCCTGGCCGAGGACCGGTTCCTCGTCGTCGGCGCCGACGTGATCCATCGGCGGATGCTCACGTGGCTCCGGCGGCACGCCGACGACGGCGCGTACGTCGCGATCACCGACGTGACGCCGCAGACGACGCTGCTGTCGGTCCAGGGACCGAGATCTCGGGATCTGCTGTCGCGGCTCACGACGACGGATCTGTCGAACGAGGCGTTCCCGTACATGACGGCGCGGCCGATCGACGTCGGGCACGGCGAGGCGCTCGCGCTCCGCGTCACGTACCTCGGCGAGCTCGGATGGGAGCTCCACGTCCCGAACGACTTCGCGCTCACCGTGTTCGACGCGCTGTTCGAGGCCGGCGCCGATCTGGACGTCGCGAACGCCGGACTGCTGGCGCTCAACTCGCTGCGGCTCGAGAAGGCGTACCGCGACTACGGGCTCGACATCGACAACGAGGACACGCCGATCGACGTCGGGCTCGACTTCACGGTGGCTTGGGACAAGCCCGGAGGCTTCGTCGGGCGCGACGCGCTCGTCGCGCAGCGGGACGCGGGCGTGCGGACGTCACGGATGGTGCAGGTGCTCGTGGAAGATCCCCAGCCCCTGCTCTACGCGCACGAGCAGCTCTACCGCGACGGCGAACGCGTCGGCGAGAACCGGAACGGCGCCTACGGCTTCACGCTCGGCGGGGCGGTCGGCCTCGCGATCGTCGAGCGGGACCACGACATCTCCGACGACTGGCTCGCCGGGGGGACGTGGGAGCTCGACATCGTGGGCGAGCGCTATCCCGCGCGGATCTCGCTCGAGCCGATGTACGACCCGAAGCGCCTGCGCATCAAGGCCTAGCCGCCGGCCCGACCGCGGCGGCGATCGCGCGGATGTCACGCGGAAGGGTGCCGCAGCAGCCGCCGATCAGTCGGGCGCCGGCATCGCGCCACGTGGGCGCCATCACGGCGAGATCGTCCACGCCGTCGTCGCCCCAACGCTTCGCGGTCGCGTCCCAGCGGGCAGCGCGGTTCGGATAGACGACGACCGGAAGCCCCGTGCGCGACGCGGCGGCCTCGACGAGGCGCGCGACGAGGCGGGGGTCCGTGCAATTCACGCCGACGGCGAGCGTCCCCGGCGCCGCGGCGGCGACGTCGACCGCGTCGCCGAACGCCGACCCGTCGGCCAGGTGCTCGTCGTCGCGACACGTGAAGGACCACCACGCCGGCGGCGCTGCGGGCGCACGCTCGAGCGCCTGCGCGAGCGCGCGCGCCTCGTCGAGCGACGGGATCGTCTCGATCGCGAGCAGGTCCGGCTCGCGATCGATCAGGAGACGGAGTCGCGGCTCGTGGAAGGCCGCCAGCTCGTCCACCGTCAGCCCGTAGTCCCCGCGGTACTCGGAGCCGTCGGCGAGCACCGCGCCGTACGGTCCGACCGACGCCGCGACGAGGGGACGGCGGCGGCCGGCACGGCCGTCGCCCCACCACCCGTCGCGGACGCGACGCGCGAGCGTGACGGAGCTTCGGATCAGCTCCTCGGCGGCGTCGCGAGAGAGGCCGCGCCGCATGAACCCGTCGACGCTCGCCTGATAGCTCGCGGTGATGATCACGTCGGCGCCGGCGTCGAGGTACGCGCGGTGGACGTCCGCGATCGCCGACGGGTCGTCGAGCAGCAGGCGCGCCGACCAGAGCTCGTCGGACAGGTCCGCCCCCGCAGCCTCGAGGGCGGTCGCGAGCCCGCCGTCCAGCACGAGCACGTCGTCGGCGAACATCTCCACCGAACGAGGCTACGGCGGCGACGCGCGAACGCCTCCGCTGCGACCCGAGGTCACACGCCGCAACCCCCCGGCGCTGAACCCCCTGCGTACACTCGCCGAACGTTCCGTCGCCGGGAGGTGACCAGCGGTGAGAGACAGGTACGAGGTCGTCGTGATCGGCGGCGGCATCGTCGGCTGCAGCGTCGCGTACCACCTGACGCTCCGCGGCCTCACCGACGTCGC
>DATHTO010000158.1:0-3917 GCA_035463115.1 Actinomycetota bacterium
GTCGAGGTGATCGCGGCCGATCACGATCGGCGCCGACACCTCGCCGTTCGCCACCATCTCGTTGAAGCGGAGGCCCGCGGCCGCGCGGGCGCCGTAGCCGAGCCAACAGATCCGCGCAGGGAGTCCCTGGAACGCGACGCGCTCGCCGGCCAGTCGCAGCCACCGCTGGAGGCGATCGTCGTCGGGGAACAGATCGGCCACCGCTCGGTCGGTCGCCGCGATGTCGGCGGGATCGCCCGACAGGGCCGCCCATCGGAACGGCCCCTTGCCCTCGCAGAACAGCGGGCGCACGAACGCCGGCACGAACCCCGGATACGAGAACGCGCGCTCGTGCGCGAGGCCGCCGCGCTCGGCGCCGGCGCGCAGGTTGTTCCCGTAGTCGAACACGACCGCGCCGGCCTCGCCGAACGCGACCATCGCGTCGCAGTGGGCCGCCATCGAGCGTTCCGCGCGCTCGACGTACGACGACGGGTCGTCGCGGCGGAGCGTCACCGCCGCATCGAGCGCGAGCCCCGCGGGGACGTAGCCGCCGAGCGGATCGTGCGCGCTCGTCTGGTCCGTGACGATGTCGGGCCGGACACCACGCGACACGAGCGCGGGCAGCACCTCGGCGCAGTTCCCGAGCAGCCCGATCGACAACGCCGCGCCGTCGCGACGGGCGGCATCGGCCCACGCGACCGCCTCGTCGAGCGACGAGGTGGATCGGTCGAGGTACTTCGTCGCGAGCCGGCGCTCGATCCGGTCGGGATCGACCTCGACGCACAACGCGACGCCGTCGTTCATCGTCACGGCGAGAGGCTGGGCGCCGCCCATCCCCCCGAGGCCGCCCGTGAGCGTCACGGTGCCGCGGAGCGACCCGCCGAAGCGTTGCGCGGCGCATTCCGCGAGCGTCTCGTAGGTCCCCTGCAAGATCCCCTGCGTCCCGATGTAGATCCAGGACCCGGCCGTCATCTGGCCGTACATCGTGAGCCCCGCGTCCTCGAGCTCGCGGAAGGTCTCCCAGTCGGCCCAGCGCGGGACCAGCATCGCGTTCGAGATCAGCACGCGGGGCGCCATGTCGTGGGTGCGGAAGACACCGACCGGCTTCCCCGACTGCACCAGCAGCGTCTCGTCGTCGGCCAGGGTCCGCAGCGTGCGGACGATCGCGTCGAACGCCTCCCACGAGCGCGCCGCCCGGCCGGTCCCGCCGTAGACGACGAGGTCCTCGGGTCGCTCGGCGACCTCGGGGTCGAGGTTGTTCATCAGCATCCTGAGCGCGGCCTCCTGGGGCCACGACCTGCAGGAACGTTCCGATCCCCGGGGCGCCCGGATCTCGCGAACCACGCCGCCACCTCCTCCGAACGGGGGACGCCCGGGCCTCCGAGGAGCGGACTCATCCCGAGCGTCGCAGCGCCGATGATACGGAGGGCATCACCCGAACGCGTCCCGTCAGGTGCTTGAATCGCACCGCGGGACCGCGGCCGGGCCGGCCCGCGGCCGCCGATGCCTCGAGGGATCCGATGGAGATGACCGACACGATCCGCGTGATGATCGCCGACGACGAGTCGGAGCTCCGCATCGCGCTGTCCGACCTGCTCGCGCACGAGGACGAGCTCGAGCTCGTCGGCGCCGCGGCCGATGCCGAGGAGGCGATCTCGCTCGCGCTCGACCGTCGACCCGACGTCGCGATCCTCGACGTGAAGATGCCGGCGGGCGGCGGCGCGCGAGCCGCGCGCGAGATCCTCCGGGCCTCACCCGCAACGCGCGTGATCGCGCTGTCGGCGCACGAGGACCGTTCGACGATCCTCGAGATGTTCCGCGCCGGCGCCGTCGGCTACCTGATCAAGGGAGCCCACGGCGGTGAGATCGTGCACTCGATCATCCAGGTCGCGCGCGGCGGCACGAGCCTGTCGGCGGAGGTCGTCGACTCGCTCGTCTCGGAGCTCTCCACGCAGCTCCGCCGCGAGGAGCAGGCGTCGATCGACCGTGAGGACAAGGCGCGCGCGATCCGGAACTACGTCCGCGGCGAGGCGCGAACCCTCGTGTTCCAGCCGATCGTCGACATGGAGACCGGCGAGGTCGTCGGCGCCGAGGCGCTCAGCCGGTTCAGCGACGCCGACGGCCGCACGCCCGACCTCGTGTTCGCCGATGCGGCGGCGGTCGGCATGCAGCTCGATCTCGAGACCGCCGCGATCCGCGACGCCGTGGCCTGTCTCCCCGGCCTGCCGGAGGACGCGTACCTGTCCGTCAACTGCTCGCACCGCACGGCGATGTGGCCGGGGCTGCTCGATCTGGTGCGGGAGCACGCCCCGAGGCTCGTGCTCGAGATCACCGAGCACGAGCGCGTCGAGGACTACGACGCCTTGCCCGCGCAGCTCGAGATCCTCCGCGAAGCCGGAACCCGGCTCGCGATCGACGACGCCGGAGCCGGCTTCGCGAGCCTGCGGCACGCGTTGCGTCTCGCGCCCGACATCATCAAGGCCGACATGAGCATCGTCCGCGGGGTCGACGGCGACGACGGCCGGCGCGCCCTCGCGTCGGCGCTCGTCTCGTTCGCCCAGCAGATGGGCATGACGATCATCGCCGAGGGCATCGAGACCACCGGCGAGCGCGCGACGCTCCGTTCGATCGGTGTCCGCTTCGGCCAGGGCTTCCTCCTCGGACGCCCGGCGCCGATCCCCCTGCCGGCCGGTCACGCGACCACCGCCTCGTGAGACCAACGGCGATCACACGCCCCGCGATGGCTCCGCCGCGGCACGCGCCCTGACGGCCCTTCCGAGGGGCGCCCGGGCGGTCGCGTCGTCGGCGCGTCAGGTCCCGGCGCGCCGGTCCATCGCCCAGGACGACCCGGGTTGGCCCTTCGTGTAGGCCTTCATCTCCGAGGCCACGGCGACCATCTCCGCGTAGTGGTCGAACTGGCGTCGCTGCGTGCTCGCGATGCCGATCGACAACGTCAGGACCGGGTACCGCTGCGGCTCGCCTCGCCGGTTGACGACCTCGATGTGACCGCGCTCACGATCGTCGGGGTCGTAGAACGAGGGCGCCTCCCGATCGAACCGCTGGATCAGGGTCTCGGCGATCAACGCGGCGGCGTCCGGCGACACCATCGCGACGAAGTCGTCGCCTCCGAGGTGCCCGACGAGGTGGTCGTCGGGCGCCAGCTCGGTCGTCACGTCGACCAGCAGGTGCCCGAGCGCGCGGATCACGTCGTCGCCGCGCCCGAAGCCGTAGCGGTCGTTGTACGCCTTGAAGCTGTCGAGATCGACGTACAGGAGCGCGAACTCGACGCCTCCCTCGACGCGCGACTCGATCTCCTCCTGGACCCGCACGTTGCCCGGGAGGCCCGTGAGCGGGGATTCGTCGCGCATGTCCTTCGTGCGCCGCAGCACCCCGCGGACGCGGGCGAGCAGCTCCGGGGTGTCGAACGGCTTGACGATGTAGTCGTCGGCCCCGATCGCGAAGCCCTCGAGCTTGTCCGCCGAGAGCCCTCGCGCGGTGAGGATGATCACGGACACGGTCGCCGTGGCGGGGTCCTCGCGGAGCATCCGGGTGAGCTCGAACCCGTCGACGTGCGGCATCATCACGTCGGTGATCACGAGGTCGGGCGGATCGCGTCGCACCATGTCGAGCGCCTGCTGGCCGTCGTTCGCGACGCGGACGGCGTAGCCGGCGGCCGCGAGCTCGATCTCGAGCCGCCGGGCGAGGACGGGATCGTCGTCGACGACGAGCAGTCGCTCGCCCGCCCCGTCGGCCGCTGCCAGATCCTCGCTCACTCGCTCCGTACCCCCGTGTCCGCCCGCGCCGGCGTCCGCCGACGAGGAGGGCATCGGCAGCTTACCCCCGGTCCCTGGAGGGTTCTCGTTGCATCGCCAGGTCATCGGCCGCTTCACCGGCGACCCGTCCGGGCACGACGGTCGTCGGCCCGTCGTGGGACGATG
>DATHTO010000159.1:0-11262 GCA_035463115.1 Actinomycetota bacterium
CGCGCTACGGCTCCGACAAGCCCGACCTCCGGTACGCGATGGAGCTCGCGACGCTCACCGACGTCTTCGCGCGGAGCGGGTTCAACGCGTTCGCCTCCGTCGTCGCGGGTGACGGCACGATCAAGGGCCTCGCGGCGCCCGGCGGGAGCGCGTTGTCACGCAAGGAGCTCGACGCCCTCGTCGACGACGCGAAGGGCCGCGGCGCGGCCGGCCTCGTCTGGATGGTGGTCGAGGACCAGGGCGCCGTCCGTTCGCCCGTCGAGAAGTTCCTCTCGGGCGACGAGGTGGCGGCGATCCTCGCGCGGACCGGCGCGGGCGTGGGAGATCTGGTCTGCCTCGTCGCCGATCGTGAGGATCGCGTGAACGTGGCCCTCGACGGCCTCCGCCGCGACCTGGCGGTGCGGCTCGCGCTCGTGCCCGACGGCGTCTGGTCCTACTGCTGGATGACCGAGCCGCCGCTGTTCGGATGGTCCGACGACGAGGACCGGTGGGTGAGCGTGCACCACCCCTTCACGTCGCCGGCGTCCGACGACCTCGATCCGGCGACCGCGACCTCCCGCGCGTACGACCTGACGCTCAACGGCTTCGAGGTCGGCGGCGGCTCGATCCGGATCCACCGTCCCGAGATCCAACGGAAGGTGTTCGACGTCCTCGGTCTGTCGACCGAGCAGCAGGAGGAGCAGTTCGGTCACCTGCTGCGCGCGCTCGCCTACGGCGCGCCGCCGCACGGCGGCATCGCGATGGGCATCGACCGGATCGTCATGCTGATGGCCGGGAAGGACTCGATCCGCGACGTGACGGCGTTCCCGAAGGCCCAGTCGGGCGCCGATCCCCTGACGGGCGCGCCGGCGCCCGTCGACGAGGACCAGCTCCGTGAACTGGGGATCCGCGTCACCGTCGCGCCGCCAGAGGCGTCGTCGTGACACGGCTGACGTCGTCGGATCTGGAGCTGCTGCGGGGAGAGAACTACGCCTGGTACGTCACGCTCCGGCCCGACGGCTCGCCGCACGCGAGCATCACGTGGGTCGACGCCACCGACACCCACGTGCTGATCAACACGGCCGAGGGGCGCCTGAAGGATCGGAACGTCCAGCGCGATCCCCGCGTGACGGTCGGCGTGCAGCGCCACGACGACGCCTACGTCTGGATCTCGATCGACGGTGAGGTCGAGGAGCGCGTCACCGGCGACGAGGGCCTGGCCCACATCGACGCCCTGTCGCGCCGGTACGACGGGAAGCCCTGGACACCGACCGAGGGCCAGGTCCGCGCGATCCACCGGATCCGCCCGATCCGCATCGTGCGGTACTGACGGCGACGGGCGGCGTCGAGGTCCGCGCCGCCGATAGGCTCGACGCGTGAGGCTCGACCATGGCTGACGTCCCCCTCGCGGCGCGGATGCGTCCGCGGAGCTTCGAGGAGTTCGTCGGCCAGGGACACCTCGTGGGGCCCGGCCGCGCGCTCGCCGAGCTCGTCGACGCGAAGCGGTTGCCCTCGCTGATCCTGTGGGGGCCCGCCGGGACGGGGAAGACCACGCTCGCGCACCTGCTCGCCGACGCGGTCGGCGCCGAGGTCGTCCAGCTGTCGGCCGTCTCGTCGGGCGTCGCCGACGCGCGGAAGGTGATCGACGGCGCGAGCGGTGGGCTGTTCCGGACGGTCCTGTTCGTCGACGAGGTCCACCGGTGGTCGAAGGCGCAGCAGGACGTGCTGCTGCCGGCCGTGGAGGCCGGCACCGTCACCCTGATCGGCGCCACGACGGAGAACCCGTACTTCTCGCTGAACACGCCGCTGCTGTCGCGGTGCCTGCTGCTGCGGCTCGAGCCGCTCGGCACGGACGATCTCACGCGGTTGCTGCGGCGGGCGCTCGAGGATCCCGACCGGGGTCTCGGAGCCGCACACGTCGACGTCGACGACGAGGCCCTGGCCCACCTCGTCACGGTCGCCGGCGGCGACGCGCGGATGGCCCTCACCGGGCTGGAAGCGGCCGTGCTCGCCGCCGAGGCCGCCGGCGAGGCGACCGTCTCCCTCGGCCGTGCCGAAGACGCGATCCAGCGGCGGGCGATCGTCTACGACCGCCAGGGCGACGCCCACTACGACGTGGTCAGCGCGTTCATCAAGTCGATCCGTGGTTCCGACGCCGACGCGGCGCTCTTCTGGCTCGCCCGCATGATCGAGGCGGGGGAGGATCCGCGGTTCATCGCCCGTCGGCTCATCGTGCACGCGAGCGAGGACATCGGCATGGCGGACTCGCGCGCGTTGCTCGTGGCGGTGGCGGCGGCGCACGCCGTGGAGCACGTCGGACTGCCGGAGGCGCGCTTGAACCTCGCGCACGCGACCGTCTACCTCGCGCGCGCGCCGAAGTCGAACAGCGTGTACCGCGCGATCGGCGCCGCCTTCGAGGACGCCGCCGGGAGCGATCCGGTCCCGCTCCACCTGCGCGACGCCTCGTATCCGGGAGCGCGGAAGCTCGGCCACGGCGCGGGCTACCGGTACCCGCACGACTTCCCCGGCCACCACGTCGACCAGCCGTACCGTCCGGAGCCCTACCTGTCGAAGCGCTACTTCGAGCCGTCGGGGATGGGCGAGGACACGATCCGATGGACACCGGGGAGCGGCCCGGGTGATCCGGAGGACGCCGAGTAAGCTACGGCCCGACCGACCACCCCGACAGCGCCGAAGGGCGAGGAGGAACACGGATGCTGGCGATCTCAGGAGGCGACATCGCGCTCATCGTGCTGGCGGCCTTCTGGGGTCTGCTCGTCCTCGCCCTCTGCGTGGTGCTGCTCAACACGTTCCGCGTGCTCGAGAGCACGAAGATGACGATCGACACGATGCGCGAGGAGACCGTGCCGCTGCTCCGTGAGGTGAAGGGCTCCGTGGAGCGGGCGAACCGGGAGCTCGACCGGGTCGACGGGATGCTCGTGTCGGCCGGCCACATCGTGGAGCGGGTCGAGCGCCTGTCCGGACTCGTCGAACAGGCGGCCGCCAGCCCCCTGATGAAGGTCGTCAGCATGGGCGCGGGGCTCCGCGGCGCGTTCTCCCGGTTCGGCGGTCGCGGCAAGGCGTCCGGAGCGCCGTAGCCCGTCGTGCGTCGGCTGTTCTGGCTCGCCTTCGGCCTGGGCGCCGGCGCGACCGGCGCGCTCATGGCGTCGCGCTGGACGCGGAAGCAAGCCGCGAGGGCCAAGCCCCAGACGATCGTCCGCGAGGCGAAGGGCGGTCTGCTCGAGCTCTCGAAGCTCGTGACGGAGTCGATCGAGGAGGGCAAGCGGGCGATGGACGATCGCGCCCGCGAGCTGCGCGAGTCGTTCGACGCCGCGCGCGCGGACGGTCGCGACGACGACCCCACCTCGACCGCCGCCTGAACCGGCGCGGCTACACTCCCGGCGCGATGGACGGCAACCGGATCCGTGAGACGTTCCTCTCCTTCTTCGAAGGACGGGGGCACACGCGCGTCCGCTCGTCGTCGCTGATCGCCTCGCCGGAGTCGGGGCTGCTGCTCACCGGCGCGGGGATGGAGCAGTTCATCCCGTACTTCCTGGGACAGATCGAGCCGCCGTTCCGGCGCGCGGTCAGCGCGCAGAAGTGCTTCCGCGCGAACGACATCGAGAACGTCGGGCGCACCGACCGGCACCTCACGTTCTTCGAGATGCTCGGAAACTTCTCGTTCGGCGAGTACTTCAAGGCCGAATCGTGCGCCTGGGGCCTCGAACTCGTCACCGAGGGCTACGGCATCGACCGCGACCGCCTGTGGGTCACCGTCTACGAGACCGACGACGAGACGATCGGCATCTGGCAGGGCCTCGGGATCCCGGCGAGCCGGATCGTCCGTCGCGGCAAGGCCGACAACTACTGGTGGACGCACGCGGCGGGCCCCGGTGGTCCGTGCTCGGAGATCTTCGTCGACCGTGGACCCGCGTACGGTCCCGACGGCGGTCCCGAGGTCGACGAGGATCGCTTCATGGAGATCTGGAACCACGTCTTCACGCAGGACGAGGTCGACGCCCGCGGCGACGTCGTGGGTGAGCTCCCGGCGAAGAACATCGACACCGGCTCGAGCGTCGAACGCGTCGCCGTGGTGCTGCAGGACGTGGGGAGCTTCTTCGAGACGGATCTGTTCCGACCGATCCTCGAGCGGATCCAATCGATGTCCGGCAGGCACTACGGCGCCGACGAGCAGCACGACGTCTCGATCCGGATCGTCGGCGAGCACGCGCGGGCGACCGCGTTCCTGATCGCCGACGGCGTGCAGCCGTCGAACGAGGGGCGCGGCTACATCCTGCGTCGCATGCTCCGCCGGGCCGTCTCGCACGCCCGGCGCCTCGGCATCGAGGGCGACGTGATGGTGCCGATCGTCGACGACGTGGTCGCGGGCTTCGGCGAGGCCTATCCCGAGCTGGTCGAGAACCGCGCGTTCGTCGAGCAGGTCATGGCGAGCGAGGAGGAGCGCTTCAGCGCGACCCTCCGCCAGGGCATGGAGCGCTTCGGCGACGCCGTCGGCAAGGCCGGTGACGCGCGGCGCGTCGCAGGCGACGACGTCTTCCTGCTCCACGACACCTTCGGGTTCCCGCCCGAGCTCGTCGCCGAGCTCGCGGAGGACCAAGGGCTCGACGTCGACATGGACCGGTACCACCAGCTGATGGACGAACAGCGCGAACGCGCGCGCCGCGCGGCGAAGAAGGTCGAGGTCGGCCTCGAGGCCGGGACCGTCCCGGCGACGGAGTTCGTCGGCTACGGGCAGCCCGAGGCCGAGTCGCCGATCGAGGTGCTGCTCGACGACGACCATCGCCAGCTCGACGTCGCGGAGGAAGGCCAGCGTGTCGCCGTGTTCCTCGGTCGCTCGCCGTTCTACGCCGAGTCCGGCGGTCAGGTCGGGGACCGCGGCGAGATCCGGACGCAGACCGGCACGATCCGGATCGACGACGCGCAGTGGGCCGGCCCCGCGATCATGCACATCGGAACCGTCGGCAGCGGCGAGATCCGCGCCGGGCAGGACGCGATCGCCGAGATCGACCGCCTGCGTCGGGAGGCGACGGCGCGCGCGCACACCTCGACCCATATCGTGCACGCGACGCTCCGGCACATGCTGGGGGAGCACGCCCGGCAGGCCGGTTCGCTCGTCGCGCCGGGACGGCTGCGCTTCGACTTCCCGAACCCGACGGCGGTCCCCGACGAGACGCTCCGGGAGTCCGAGCTCGAGGTGAACCGTCGGCTGGCGGCCGACGACGCCGTCCGCATCTTCGAAACGACGATGGACGAGGCGAAAGCGCTCGGCGCCGTCGCGCTGTTCGGCGAGAAGTACGGCGACATCGTCCGCGTCGCCGAGATCGCGGACTACTCCCGCGAGCTGTGCGGTGGGACCCACGTCGCGCATACCGGCAACATCGCGGTGGTGCGGTTCATGAGCGAGGGGTCGATCGGCGCGGGGATGCGCCGCCTGGAGGCGGCCGTCGGGCCCGATGCCCTCAGGGAGATCAACGCCGAGCGCGAGCTGCTGCGCGGGCTCGTCGAGGCGCTCGGCTCGAAGGATCCGAGAGCGGCGCTCGAGCAGGCCCGGCGCGTGATCGACGAGAACAAGCGCTTGCGCACCGAGCTGGGCAAGCTGCGGAAGGGCGACCGCGACACGGTGATCGCGTCGCTCGCCGACGGCGCCGAGCAGGTCGACGGCCTCGCGCTCGTGGTCTCCGAGGTGCCGGGCGAGGATCCAGGCGGCCTCCGCGATCTCGCGCAGAAGATCCGCGACAAGCTGTCGGCGGGTCCGGCCGTCGTCGTGATCGGCAACGCCGAGGGCGGCAAGCCCCTCCTCGTCGCCGCCGCGACGGGCGCTGCCGTCGAGCGGGGCGTGACGGCTCCGGCGCTGCTCCAGCAGGCGGCCACCGTGATCGGCGGTGGCGCCGGCGGGAAAGACGTGCTCGCGAACGCGGGCGGCAAGCACCCGGAACGCCTCGCCGAGGCGCTCGGCACGATCCCCGGTCGCGTGCGCGAGCTCCTCGACTCGCGATGATCGACGACCCCGGCCGCGGGGTCGCGCTCGGCCTCGACCTCGGCGACGCGCGGATCGGCGTCGCGATCAGCGATCCGGAACGCCGCGTCGCGGTCCCCGTCGGCACCGTTCACGTCGGCCAGCCTCCGGGCGAGCTGAAGGCGATCGCGGCGCTCGTCCGCGAGCACGCTGCGACCGTCGTCGTGCTCGGCCACCCGCGGTCGATGAGCGGCCGATCCGGAGCCCGCGCACAGCTGGCCGAGAGCTTCGCCGACGCGCTGCGGTCGATCCTCGAGGTGCCGGTGGAGCTCCACGACGAGCGCCTGTCGACCGTCGAGGCCGAGCGTCGGCTGGAGGCGGGAGGCCGGCGCGGGCGCGAGGCTCGCCAGCGCGTCGATGCCTCGGCCGCCGCGGTGATCCTCCAGGGGTGGCTCGACCGCCGCCGCACGACCTGAGCCGGCGCGGCCGCCGTCCCCGTCGGCCCAACGCGGATGCGCCCGGCGGCAACGGGGAACGCGAGCGCCCCGCCGGTATCCTCGATCTCCGTGACGGACGACGTGCCCACGCCGACCCGGGCCGCGCGGCACGACGGGCACCGGCCCCGCCGCATCGGACTCCTCGTCGCGACGGTCCTGTTCCTCGGCGTCGTCGCTGCGGTCGGCGCGGCGGCGTCGTACTACCAGGACTGCCGGTCGGCGCCCGAGCGCCGCGGCGGCTCGGTCGCCTTCGAGGTTCCCGAGGGTGCGAGCGGCGACGACGTCGTCACGTCGCTCCGCGACCACGGGCTGGTGAACTGCGATGGGTTCGTGGGCTCGCTCCTCCTGCGCGGAACCGGCAAGGCCTCGGAGCTTCGCGCCGGGACCTACGAGCTCGAGGTCGGCATGTCCCTCGACGAGATCCTCACGGTCCTCACGACGCCGCCGCCGGAGATCCCGACCGTCGAGCTCACGATCGTCGAAGGCCTGCGCATCGATTCACCGGTTCCGGGGCGCGAGGACATCGCGTCCGTCGTCGAGGACCAGCTCGGGTTGTCGGCCGAGCGGTTCGTCGCCCTCGCCGAGAGCGGTCGCTTCGCGCTGCCGCCGTACGTGAAGCGTGGCGACCCGTTGGAAGGCTTCCTGTTCCCGAAGACCTACGAGTTCCCGAAGAAGGAGCTCGACGAGCGGGTCGTCCTCGAGGCGATGCTCGAGCAGTTCCGAGCCGAGGCCGAGGAGCTGGAGCTCGTGGCCCGCGCCGAGGAGCTCGGCCTCACGCCGTACGAGGTGGTCGTGCTCGCCTCGATGATCGAGAAGGAGTACGGCGTCGACGAGGACGGTCCGTTGATCGCAGGCGTGATCCACAACCGCCTCGACGAGGGCATGACGCTCGGCATCGACGCGACGCTCCTGTACCAGGACCCCACGCCCGACGGCGAGCTGTCGACCGCCGACATCGAGACCGACACGCCGTACAACACGAGGATCAACGGCGGCCTGACGCCGACGCCGATCGCGAGCCCGGGCGCGAAGGCCCTCGCGTGGGCGCTCGATCCCGCCGCCACGGACTTCCTCTACTACGTCTTGTGCGGCGGCGACGGCGCGCACCGGTTCGCCGTCACGTACGACGAGCACCTCCGCAACGTCGATGAGTGCCTCGGCTGAGCCGCGCGCGATCGGCGGCGCGACGCAGCTCCTCGGCGTGATCGGGTGGCCCGTCGACCACAGCCTGTCGCCCGTGATCCACAACGCGGCGTTCGCGGCGCTCGACATCGACTGGGTGTACGTGCCGCTCCCCGTGGCCCCGGGCCGGGTCCGCGCGGCGGTCGACGGTCTCGGCGCGCTCGGCTTCCGCGGGGCGAACGTCACGATGCCGCACAAGGCCGAGGTCGCGGGCGCCGTCGACGTCCTCGACGACGACGCCGCCCTGCTCGGGGCCGTGAACACGGTCGTGGTCGCGCCCGACGGCACGACGACCGGCGCGAACACCGACGCGCCCGGGTTCGGTCGGTTCCTGGCCGACGACGCGGGGTTCGACGTGCACGGGCGGGGGGTGCTGCTGCTCGGCGGCGGCGGTGCCGCGCGCGCCTGTGCCCTCGCGGTGGCGCGCGCGGGCGCCGCGCGGATCACCGTCGCGGTGCGGAACGACGCCCAGGTCGATGCCGTCCGCGACGTGGTCGCATCGCTCGGCACGGCGGTGGCCGGCGTCGCCCTCGCCGATGCCGACGGCGTCGTGGCCGACGTCGTGATCAACGCAACGCCGCTCGGACGCCGGGGCGAGCTGCCGCCGCATCCGCGGTTCCGACCCGGGATGCTCGCCGTCGACCTGCTCTATCGGCCCGTCGTCACGCCGTTCCAGCGGGTCGCTCGCGAGGCGGGCGCCGACGCGTTCGGCGGTCTCGGCCTCCTCGTCCAGCAAGCCGCGCTGTCGTTCGAACGGTGGACGGGCGCACGCGGGCCGCTCGAGGTGATGTCGGCGGCCGCCGTGGCCGCCGCCGCCGACCCCGCGGACGGCACCGGGGCCTAGTTCCGTCGGTCATCCTCAAGCGCCTTTCTCCCTCCGTCGATGCCTCCCCCACAGGGATGGACGACTACTCGGCGCTCGCGCAGCGCGTCGCCGTCACGGTGGGCGACGCGCGCGGCTGTCTCGTGCTGTCACGGGACGGCCTCGTGTTGGGCGCCTATCCCGAGGACGAGTCCGCGATCAAGCCCGCGTGGCTGAAGTTCGCGACCCTCGGCGAGCCGCAGAAGAGCTTCGTCGAGTTCGGCGACCAGATCTGGGCGTACGTGCATCGGGGCGCCTACGCCGCGTTCATCGTCGCGGGCGCCTCGGTCCGGCCCGGCGTGCTGATCGATCAGATGGAACAGGCGTTGCTCGCGGCCGAGGACGCCCGGACCCGTCGCGAGCCCCTCAAGCTTCCGGACGCGACCGGAGCACCCAGCGGGAAGCCGCGGACGTCGCTGCATCCGCCGGTGGACCGGCAGGAGCCGGCGGAGGTGACGGCCGCGCCGTCGGAGGATGACCGACGCCGATGGGCCCGAGGCACGCCGGACGCGCCGGACGGCGGCGGTCAGGACGCGAGCGCCGGGAGGGCCGCCGCGGACGGATCGACGCCGGAAGCACCCGCTCCGGACGCCGCGGCCGCCGACGGCGCGACCCCCGACGGACCTGCTGCCGAGCCCACCGGACAGGGGGCGGACGCCGCGGCGGACGCGTCCGTCTCGGCCCTCCGCCGCGAGCCGCAGCAGCTCGTGGGCGGCTCCCACGCCGCCGACGAGGAGGAGGGCGAGATCGACCGGGTCCTCCTCGCCAAAGAGTTCAGCGGCCTCCTTCAGCTCGACTCGGACGGTGACGAAGAGAGTTCCTGAGGGCCTAGCCCTGCCCCCATCCGGTGGACGGACGAACGGCACGAGGGAACGTCGGGATGACCACGGTCAAGCGGAAGTCCAAGCAGCTCGGGCAGATCCTGATCGAGCTCGGCTACATCACCCCCGAGCAGCTCGACGTCGCCCTGGAGGAACACCGCAAGACCCCCAAGTCGATCGGGCGTGTGCTGATCGACATGGGGATGATCAAGGAGGGCGATCTGGTCCGCGCGCTCGCGGAACAGGTCGGGCTCGAGTTCGTCGACCTCGCCGACTTCCCGGTCGATCCGACCGCCACGGCGTTGCTGCCCGAGGCGCTCGCGCGCCGCTACCGGGCCCTGCCGATCGGCGACCGCGACGGCAAGTTGCTCGTCGCGATGTCGGACCCGGCGAACGTCTACGCCCTCGACGACATCCGCACGATCACCGGTCGTGACGTCCAGCCCGTTGTCGCGACCGCGATCGACGTCGAGCGGGCGATCCAGAAGTACGCGGGCATGGACTCGCAGGTCGAGGCCATGGCGAGCATCGCCGCCGAGGCCGACACGGTCGAAGGGGAGGAGCTCGAGGCGGCGCTCGAGGACGCGCCGATCGTCAAGCTCGTGAACGCGATCATGACGCAGGCGGTCGCGGATCGGGCCTCGGACGTCCACATCGAGCCCGCCGAGAAGAACGTGCGGATCCGGTTCCGCGTCGACGGCGTGCTGCACGAGCCGATGCCGGCGGCGCCGAAGAACATCCAAGGCGGGCTCATCAGCCGCCTGAAGGTCATGGCCGACCTGAACATCGCCGAGAAGCGCGTTCCCCAGGACGGCCGGATCTCGATGAAGGTCGGCGGCAAGCAGCTCGACCTTCGTGTCGCGACGCTCCCGACCGTCTACGGCGAGAAGGTCGTGATCCGCGTGCTCGACAAGAGCAGCGCGCTGCTGAAGCTCGAGGACCTCGGCTTCCTGCAGGGCGCGTACGACCGGTTCTCGGTGTCGTTCAAGAAGCCGTACGGCGCGATCCTCGTCACCGGCCCGACGGGGTCGGGGAAGTCCACGACGATGTACTCGACGCTCAACATCCTGAACGGTGTCGACCGGAACATCATCACCGTCGAGGACCCGGTCGAGTACCGCCTGAACGGCGTGAACCAGATCCAGGTGAACCCGAAGGCCGGGCTCACGTTCTCGAGCGCGCTGCGGTCGATCCTGCGTGCCGACCCCGACATCGTGCTGATCGGTGAGATCCGGGACAAGGAGACCGCGACGATCGCGATCGAGGCCGCCCTGACCGGTCACCTCGTGCTGTCGTCGCTCCACACGAACGACGCGCCGAGCGCGATCACGCGGCTCACCGAGATGGACGTCGAGACCTTCCTCGTGGCGAGCGCGATCGACGCGGTGGTCGCGCAGCGGCTCGCCCGCAAGCTCTGCGAGAAGTGCAAGCAGCAGTACCACCCGGAGGAGAGCGAGCTGCTCGAGGCCGGCTATCCCGAATGGCTCGTGCCCGAGATCTCGACGCTCCACCGGCCGCCGCCCGATCCCGAGGAGCGACGGAGGTGCGGCGCGTGCGCCGGCACCGGCTACCGCGGGCGGATCGGGCTCTACGAGGTGATGCAGATGAGCGAGGAGATCGAGCGGCTCACGGTCGAGCGCGCGTCTGCCGAAGTCATCAAGGCCGTCGCCGTGCAGCAGGGCATGATGACCCTCCGTGACGACGGGCTCGAGAAGGTGCGCATGGGCATGACCTCGATCGAAGAGGTCGCGAGGGTGGTGAAGTGATGAGCTCGGTCGTCCAAGGCGAAGAGGATCTGCAGGTCCCGGTGCCGGAACTGTTGGGCAAGCTGCTCGACAAGCACGGATCGGACCTGCACCTCACGGCGGGAGCGCCGCCGACCGTGCGCGTGCACGGCGACCTCGAGCGGCTCGAGGAGTATCCGCCGCTGTCGCCGCGGGCGCT
>DATHTO010000160.1:0-5193 GCA_035463115.1 Actinomycetota bacterium
ATCGGTCCCGGAGTTCCTCGACGAGGCCGGGGACGCCGCCGAGGGGCTGCTCTGGTCGACCGTGACCGGGACCTACGGCGACGCGGTCGGCTATCGGTTCATGCAGCGTTACGCGCGGACGTACGGCCGGCCGCCCGGTAGGTCGCATGCGGGGATCGCCTACGACGAGATCCACCTCCTCGCGCAGGCGTGGTCCTCGGTCGACAACCCCCGCGACTTCGCTCGCGTCGCGGAACGCCTGCGCGCGCAGACGTATCGCGGCGTCAACGGGTCGTACCACCTCGACAACGAACGTCAGAGCGCGCTGGCGTACCCCGACATGACGCGCGATCCTTCGCTCGGCCAGGCGCATCTCGTGCTCCAGGTGCAGGACGGCCAGCATCGGATCCTGACGCCGCAACCGTACGTCGAGGCCTCGTTCCGGATCCCACCGTGGTTCCGGCGGCACCGGCGCGCGACGGCCTGAACGTTCGCACCCCGCCGGAACGGTACGCTCGCCACCGCTCGCGAGGCGTGCGCCGCGCGGCAGGGGGTTGGCGTGGCGAGGAACCGGAACGCCGAGGTCGGCGTCGTCGCGGCACGCCTCGCTCCCACGATCACGGCGGGCGCCGTCGTCGGCATCGTCGAGGTCGTGTTCGCCAGCTCGTTCGCGGCGCTGCTGTTCGGCGGCCGCCTCGCGGACCGGATCGCCGACGGCGTCGGTCTCAACGTCGGCGCCGCCGCGTTGATCCTGCTCGTGATCGCCGTGCGATCGGGTCGCCAGGGCGTGATCGGCAGCACGCAGGACGCCACCGCAGCGGTGCTCGCCGTCGTCGCAGGCGGCATCGTGGCCCGGGTGGCCGATCCGGCCACGGCCTTCCTCAGCGTCGTGGCGATGATCGCGGCCTCGTCGGTGCTCTCGGGCGTCGTGCAGATCGCGCTCGGCGCGCTCAAGCTCGGGAACCTCGTGCGGTTCATGCCGTACCCCGTCGTCGGCGGCTTCCTGGCGGGGACCGGCTGGCTGCTCGCGAAAGGGTCGCTGGAGGTCATGACCGGCATCGCGCCCACGCTGGACGCGGCGTCCGAGCTCCTCGACGGCGACGCGATCGTGAAGATCGTTCCGGGCGTGACGCTCGGGATCGGGCTCGTCGCGTCGACACGGCTCGTTCCGCGGCCGCTCACGATCCCCGTCGTGCTCGCGGCGTCGGTCGCGTTGTTCTACGCCGCCGTCCTCGGCTCGGGCTCCTCGATCGCGAGCGTCGAGTCCGACGGCTGGCTGCTGGGACCGCTGCCCGACGTGGGCCTGTGGCAGCCGTGGGTGCCGCGCGCGATCACCGGCGCCGACTGGTCGGCGGTCGCGGCGGAGGCCGGCGGGATCGCGACCGTCGTGCTGGTGGGAGCGCTCGCGTTCCTGTTGAACGCGAGCGGGATCGAACTCGCGCTCCGTCGCGACCTCGACCTCAACCGAGAGCTGCGCAGCGCGGGTTCGGCGACGGCGGTGGTGGGTCTCGCTGGCGGCATCCCCGGGTTCCACGCGCTGAGCCTGACCACCCTCGTGCGGCGGCTCGACGCCGACGCCCGCTGGTCCGCGGTCGTCGCGTCCGCGATCTGCGTGCTCGCGCTCGTCGCCGGCGCGTCGCTCCTCGCGCTCGTTCCACGCGTCGTCCTCGGCGGCCTCCTGCTGTTCCTCGGTCTCGAGTTCCTGATCGAGTGGCTCTGGGACGCCCGCCGGACGATGCCGCGCAGCGAGCGCGCGATCCCGTGGGCGATCGCGGGCGCGATCGCGCTGTGGGGGCTGCTCCCCGGGGTCGCCCTCGGGCTGGTCCTCGCGGTCGTGCTCTTCGCGGTCAGCTACAGCCGCACCGACGTCGTCCGCCAGTCGTTCACCGCCGCGACGTTCCGGAGCAACGTGGAACGTCCCGTCGAGGAACGGCGCCTGTTGCGGGCCGTCGGATCGCAGGCGCAGATCATGAAGCTCCAAGGCTTCGTCTTCTTCGGCACCGCCTCGTCGTTGCTCGAGCGGATCCGCCGCCGAGCCATGGATCCCGAGACGCCGCTGCGGTTCATGATCCTCGACTTCCGACGCGTCACGGGCCTCGACAGCTCGGCGGTCCTGTCGTTCTCCAAGGTGGCGCAGCTCGCGAGCGTGGCGAGCTTCGAGGTGATCCTGGTGTCCGTGCCGGTCGAGATCCGCGCGCAGCTCGACGCGGGCGGCGTCGGAGACGACGGCGGTCCCATCTCGTACGAGATCGATCTCGACCGCGGGGTCGAGATCGCCGAGGACGCGCTCCTGCGCGGCGCCGGCGGACTCGCACACGGACGCGCGGGTGGCATCGATCTGTCCGACGACATCAGGGAGCGCCTCGGCCGTCACCTCGAGCCTATGCAGCTCGAGGCGGGCGCGGTGCTCCTGCGCCAGGGCGATCCGTCCGACGCGCTGTACGTCCTCGACGAAGGAACGCTGACCGTGCAGCTGGAGACGGCGACCGGAGAGGTCGTGCGCCTCCGACAGCTCGGCGCCGGAACGGTCGTAGGCGAGATCGCGATGTACCTGGGGACCCCGCGGACCGCGACGGTGACCGCGGACGGACCGTGTCGGCTCCGACGGCTGTCGCGCGACGCCCTCGAGCGGATGGAGCGCGACGATCCCGAGCTCGCGACGTCGCTGCACCGCGCGTTCGTGCGGCTGATGGCCGAGCGCCTGTCCGAGACGATCGCGACGCTCGAGACGCTGGTCGACTGATCGGCCGGGTCGGGCGACGGGCCGGCGTCAGACCCGCTCGGCGCGGCGTGCGCGCTTGTGCGCGTACATCCGCTCGTCGGCGAGGTGTTCGAGCGCCGAGAGCGACACCTCGCCGCCGGGTTCCGAGACGGCGGCACCGGCGCTGATCCGCAGGATGAACGGGGCGGGTTCGGTCTCGTTGAAGCTCCGCACGGCCTCCTGCACGCGCTCGATCGCCACCGTCGCATCCTCGGGCCGGTCGACCGCCATCAGCACGAGGAACTCGTCGCCTCCGGTCCTCGCGACGACGTCGGACTCCCGGAAGGTCGACCGCAGCACGCGGGCCGCCGCACCGATCGCCGCGTCGCCGTCCGCGTGCCCCAGGTGGTCGTTGATCAGCTTGAGGCCGTCGAGGTCGAACGCGCAGACGGCGACGAGCGCGCCGCTGCGCCCGGCGGCGCGAACGAGCTGGCCGGACAGCAGCTCGTACCCCCGCCGGTTGTACAGCTTCGTCGCGGCGTCGGTCAGCGCGAGCTCGCCCATCTCGTCGAGCTCGCGCGCACGGTGCTTCGCGAGGCGGCGCATCAGGGCCGCGACCGCGACGGTCGCCAGGATCAACACGGCGAAGACGACCCACGGAACGACGCTGGATGCGCCGCGGACCGGCCCGAAGACCGACGCGTCCGGCGCGGCGACGACGAGACGCCATGGCGTCCCCGGGATCTCGACGGCGGCGAAGCGGGTGGCCTCGCCGTCGCGCTCGTAGACGCCCCACGGCGAGCGAGAGACGGCGTCGGCGAGCGGCCGGTCGACCTCGAGCATGAGCCCCGGCGACGGATCGAGACGCGCACTCGTGGCGAGGGTGTTGCCGTGCCCATCGATCAGCCAGACGGTCGCCCCGTGGAGCGGGCTGACGTTCCGGAGGTACGACGTGCCGAGCGAGCTCGACGCGAGGGCGAGCCCGCCGCTGAACACGCGCCGTCCGTGGGGCGTGTCGAGCGGGACGGCGAGGCCGACGAGCGGCGTCTCGTGCGCCGCCGACGGCACCACGTCGGACACCGCGGCGTGCCCCCCCACGGCCCGCCGCAGGTGCTCGCGCTCCCGCGACAGGTCCGCACCTGCGCCGTCCCGGCTCGGCGGATACACGCGCAGGGCGCGGCCGCGCTCGTCGAGGAGGACGGCCGCTTCGAGCCCGAGCGCTTCCACCGTCGTGGCGAACGTGCCCGCCGAGACCTCCGGCCCCGACAACATCTGCGCCGCCGCGCGCGCCTCCTGATCGACGAGATCGCGGAGGTAGGCACCGAGGAACCGCGATGCGATCTCGGCGCGGGTGTTGAAGCGTTCCTCGAGCGCACGGACGCTCTGGACGTGTCCGCGCTGGATCATGCCGCCGAGCGACACGAGCAGCGTGATGGCGACGACCGCCGCGAGCGCCTGCGCACCCGCCCGCCTGAGGTTCCGCAGGGATGCCGTGACGTGCTCGCGTGTCGGAACGGACGCCCCCGCCCGGAGGCGCCCCACGGCTCTCGCTGGGGACAGCATCGATCGATTCCTCGGTCGTCACGCACCCGACTTGAGCGTGCCCGTCCGTAGGCTGTCCGGCCGTGCACGCCGCCGCGCTCGCCCTCGTCGTCACCGCGGCGATCACGCATGCCGGATGGAACGTCCTCGCGAAGCGGGCCCAGGGGGGCGCGGTCTTCGTCTGGCTCTGCGCCGCAACGGGTACGGCGCTCTGGGCGCCCGCGGCGATCGTCGTGGCCGTCCGGTCGGCGTCGACGATCGACGTGCGGGCGGTGCCGCTGCTCGGGGTGACCGCCCTGCTCCACACCGCGTACTACGTCTGCCTCCAGGCCGGGTACGGGCGTGGCGACCTGTCGGTCGTCTACCCCCTCGCGCGCGGCACCGGCGCGCTGCTCGCCATCGCCGGCGCGGTGATCGTGCTCGGCGAGCGCCCGACGCTCGTCGCGCTCGCCGGGGCAGCGATGATCGCGGTCGGCGTCGTCGGCCTCGCGGGCTCGGCGCCCGGACGGACGAGGCGGCCGCGGGCGGCGGCGCCGGTGTTGGCGATGGCCACGGGCGCCGCGATCGCGGTGTACACGTTGTGGGACGCGTGGCTCGTGACGGAACGTGCGATGCCGGCCCTGCTGCTCGTGTGGGCCGCCGACCTCGGCCGCGTCGCCCTGCTGGCTCCGGTCGTGAAGCGGCGGTCCGGTGAGGTCGCCGCGATCGCGCGACGGTTCCGACGGGAGATCGTCGGCGTCGCCCTCCTCGCCCCGGTCGCCTACGCGCTCGTCCTCCTGGCCATGCACGTCGCGCCGGTCACGTACGTGGCCCCGGCGAGGGAGGTCAGCATCCTGATCGGGGTGGCGGTCGGCTGGCGCCTGCTCGGTGAGCCCGACACCGCCCGTCGCCTCGCAGCGGCGGCCGTCGTGGTCGCCGGCATGATGCTCGCGACGATCGGCTGATCGCCGGCAGCGGGAACGGCGGATCGG
>DATHTO010000161.1:0-20040 GCA_035463115.1 Actinomycetota bacterium
CGCGAAGTGCATCACGAGGTCGACGGAACCGTCGACCTCGAGCTCGTCGGAGACGTCGACCTGGCGGACCTCGAGCCTGGCTCGGTCCTCGAGGTGCGCGAGGTTCTCGGCGCGGCCGGTCACGAGGTTGTCCAGCCCGACGACCGACCAGCCGTCGTCGAGCAGGCGCGTGACGAGGTGCGAGCCGAGGAACCCGGCCGCGCCGGTGATGACCGCCCGTCCCATCGGGGCCGCTACGACGCGCCGACCGGAGGCCGGCCCATGGGGTAGTACGCGAAGCCGGCGTCGACGACGGCCGCGGGGTCGAAGAAGTTCCGGCCGTCGACGACGAGGCGGAACGCCATCAGCTCCGCGAGCTTGTCGAAGTCGAGGTCGCGGAACTCGCTCCAGCCGGTGCACAGGACGAGGCAGTGCGCGCCTTCTGCGGCGTCGTACGCGCTGTCGGCGACCGTCAGCTCGGGCATCTCGCGGAGCGCCTCGCTCGCGGCCTCGGGGTCGTAGCCGACGACGTCCGCGCCCGCGGCGGCGAGGCTGCGGGCGAGCGACAGCGCCGGGGAGAACCGCACATCGTCGGTGTCGGGCTTGAACGACAGCCCGAGGATCGCGATCCGCTTGCCTTCCAGGTTCCAGAGCGCGTCGCGGACCTTGCCGACGGCGGCCTCGACGGCCTCCTCGTTGATCTTCGCGACCTCTTTCAGCAGCCCGAACTCGTAGCCGAGCGACGACGCGAGGTGGTCGAACGCGACGAGGTCCTTCGGGAAGCAGTACCCGCCGTAGCCGAGACCGGCGCCGAGGAACGACGCGCCGATCCGCGCGTCGGCTCCCATCACGTCGGTGATCGCCTCGACGTCGCCGCCCGCGCGTTCGGCGATCCGAGCCAGAGCGTTCGCGTACGAGATCTTCAGCGCGAGGAACGCGTTGCTCGCGTGCTTCGCGAGCTCGGCGCTCCGCACGTCGGTCTCGATCATGCGCGCGCCGCCGGCGACGAACGGCGCGTAGACGCCCCGCATCACCTCGAACGCCCGCTCGGACGACGCCCCGACGAGGATCCGGTCGGGATGCAGGGCGTCCTCGACGGCCTTGCCCTCGCGCAGGAACTCCGGGTTCGAGACCACGTCGATCACGGCGCCGATGTCGGGCCGCTCGAGCGCGATCGTGCGGTGGAGGCGGTCGGCGCTGCCCGCGGGGACCGTCGACTTCTGGGCGACCACGAGCGGCCCCGTGGCGTCACGGGCGACCTGCCGCGCGGCCTGCTCGACCGCCAGGAGGTTCGCCTCGCCCGAGGCGCGCGGCGGCGTGCCGACGCAGATGAAGACGACGTCGGCGTCGGCGACGGCCTCGCGGGCCGACGTCGTGAACCGCAGGCGGCCCGCCGCGACGTTCCGCTCGAGGAGGTCCTCGACGCCCGGCTCGTAGAACGGCGAGCGCCCGGCCGCGAGCGCCTCCATCTTCGCGACGTCTTGGTCCATGCCGACCACGTCGTGGCCGGCCTCCGCCATCGTCACGCACGTGACGAGGCCGACGTGGCCCGTGCCGATGACCGCGACGCGCATCAGACGGCCTCGCGGCGCGACCCGACCCGGCCCGCCTTCGTGAGCTCGGACTCGATCCACCGGTACGTCTCGCGCATCCCGTCCTCGAGCGTCGTCGGCGGCTCCCATCCGAGCACCTCGCGGAGCTTCGTGTTGTCGCTGTTGCGCCCGCGGACGCCCTGCGGCTTCGAGGTGTCGTGCACCTTGACGAGCGTCTTGCCCGCGACGTCGGCGACGAGGTCGACGAGGCCGTCGACCGTGATCAGCCGGTCGGTTCCGAGGTTCAGCGGCGCGTGGTGCTCCGAGTGCATCAGCCGGTAGATCCCGTCCACGCAGTCGTCGACGTAGGTGAACGAGCGGGTCTGCTGGCCGTCGCCCCAGATCTCGATCTGGTCGCCGTCGGCGGCGAGGGCCACCTTGCGGCTGATCGCGGCCGGCGCCTTCTCGCGTCCGCCCTCGTAGGTGCCGAGCGGTCCGTAGATGTTGTGGAACCGCGCCACGCGGGTCTCGAGCTTGCCCTCCTCGGTGTAGTACTGGCAGAGCTTCTCGGCGTACAGCTTCTCCCAGCCGTAGCCCTCCTCCGGGTCGGCGGGGTACGCGTCGTCCTCGCGCAGCGGGGTCACGTCGGGCTCGTGCTGCTTGTACATCGGATAGATGCACGCCGACGAGGAGTAGAAGTAACGACCGGCGCCGTTGCGGTGGGCGGCCTCGAGCATGTGCGCGTTGATCAGGACGTTGTTCCGCGCCACGTCGGCGTGGTTCTCGGTGATGTACCCGATCCCGCCCATGTCGGCGGCGAGCTGGTAGACCTCCTCGACGTCGGTCGTGGCCTTCTGGCACGCCTCGTACTCGCGGAGATCCGCGACGAGGAACTCGTCGGCGTCGGTCGCCTCGTACTCGGGCTCCTTGATGTCGACGCCGCGGACGGTGTAGCCCTCGGCCTTCAGGTACTTCACGAGGTGGTGGCCGATGAAGCCTCCCGCCCCCGCGACGGTCGCGGTCTTGGTCATGTCGATCCTCCGTTCGTGCTGTCTGATCCCGTCCCCCGGTCGCGCTCCCGCAGGAGCTGCCGGGCGAACAGGACGATGAAGCGTGGGTTGTGCCGCAGGTATCGGCGCCAGAGCCGCCGAGGTTCGGTCACCAGGCGGAAGAGCCATTCGAGGCCCGCCCGCTGCAGCAGCGGCGGCGCCTGCCGCTTGCGGCCGGTGAGGAAGTCGAACGCCGCGCCGACGCCGAGCGTGACCGCGGGGATCCGATGCCGGTTGCGCTCCATCCAGCGCTCCTGCTTCGGGCATCCGAGGCCGACGAACACGATCTTCGCGCCCGAGGCCGCGATCGCCGCCGCGGTCGCGCGCTCCTCGTCGTCGGTCAGGGCTCGGAACGGCGGCGACTCGCTGAACGCGATCCGGATGCCCGGATAGGTGCTGGTGGCGTGGTCGCGGAGCTCGGCGAGCACCTGCTCGGAGCCCCCGTAGAACCCCACGGGGATGCCCTCACGGGCCGCCCGCTCGAGGACCAGCGGGGTCATCGCCGGGCCGTACACGCGCGTGGCGTCCCGCACGCCGAGCCACCGGAGCCCCCAGACGAGCGGCATGCCGTCGGGGGTGTTGACGTCGAGCGCGTTCATCACCCGCAGGAAGCCCTCGTCGTCGTGCGACTCCATCACGTTGTTCACGGTGGCGACGCCCACGGCGCGCGCCTCGCCGTTGCGCGCCCAGGCGATCACCCGTTCGACGATGTCGTCGTAGCTGGTCGCGTCGACGCGCATCCCGAGGACCCGCCGGGATGCGAGCGGCCCGGATCCGAGCGGCCCGGATCCGAGCGGCTGCGATCCGAGCGGTGGGAGCTCCACCTCGACCGGGGTGTCGAAGTCGGGTTCGGCGACGGCCATCTCAGTAGGCGCCCATCCGGGCGAGGATCGCGATGGTGGTCTTCGCGATGATGTACAGGTCGAGCCCGAGCGACCAGTTCTGGATGTAGTACAGGTCCATGCGAACGGCCTCGTCGACCGCGACGTCGCTCCGCCCGTTCACCTGCCACCAGCCGGTCATGCCGGCGCGCACCTCGTGCCGCGCGTCGAGGACCTCGGGGTTGGCTCGCACCTGCTCTTCGGGCAGCGGGCGGGGTCCGACGATGCTCATGTCGCCGCTCAGGACGTTGAAGAGCTGCGGGAGCTCGTCCAAGCTCGACGTGCGCAGGAACGCGCCGATGCGCGTGAGCCGCGGGTCGTCGCGGAGCTTGAAGAACGGCTTCGTCAGGTCGATCACCTGGCCCTCGAGGGCCTTGCGCTGGTCCGCGTGCATCGTCCGGAACTTCAGGCACGTGAACGGCTGGCCGTCCTTCGTGATCCGAGGCTGCCTGAACAGGATCGGCCCCGGCGAGGTGACCTTGATGGCCACGGCGACGGCGATCATGATCGGCGACAGGACGATCAGCCCGAGCGTCGCGGCGACGAGGTCGAACGCGCGCTTCGCGAACGCCTCGGGCCCGGTGAGGCACGCGTGCTCGACGCGCACGCCGAGGATGTCGTCGACCGTCTCCATGCCGAGGCGCTCCGTGTGGACCCCGGGCAGGTTCGCGCTGACCCGGAGCTCGATGTCGAGCCGGCGGCTCAGGTGGGCGAGGTCGGCCATCCGCTCGGGCGACACCTCGCTCGAGGCGACGTAGAGGCACTCGAGGCGCTCGGACACGATCAGCTCGCCGAGGTCGTCGACGATGCCGATCACCTCGGCGCCGTACGCGTCGGCCGGCGACGTCGCGATGAATCCGAGCGGACGGAACCCGCGCACGCTCGGAGCGATCGCCCGGGCGATCCGGTGCGCCTCTCCGTTCGTGCCGACGACGGCGGTCCGGAGCGCCAGCGTGCCGCGCTTGCGGAGGTCGCGGATCACCATGCGCCAGATCGTGCGGACGCCGAGCTCGATCACGAGCGCGAGGACCCACAGCGCGACCGCGCGATCTGTCGCGACGCCGCCGCCCCACAGCGGGGTGACGAGCTCGAGGAGGAGGACGCCGACGCTCGCGGCGGCGACGACGCGACGGTACTCCTCGGCCACCGGCAGCAGCGTGCGGCGGTAGAGCCCGAACCCGCCGAACACGGCCGTCCACAGCAGCGGCGTCAGCGCGAGCGTGATCACGTAGCGGTCCCAAGCGACGGCCTCGGGGCGGAACATCGCCACCAGGACGAGCGCGATGATCGCGTCGGTCGCGACACGGGCCGCCGTGACGGACCGGAACCGCCGCAGGGCGGGACGTGGCTCCGTGAGGTCGATGACGGACCGGTCGGTCCGACGCAGCACGGTCCACCCACCCGATGCCGAACGCGGACGCGCCATCAGGCCACCGCCTCTCGCCGACCGGCCGGAGCGGGGGTCGGGACGCCGCCGAGGGATGCCAGGCGATCCCTCGCTGAGGGCGCGGTCTGTCGGCCGATCTGGGAAAGGACGCTCATGCTCGGGGGGGATTCCGTTCGGGGCAGGTGCAGTAGGGACACGGACGGAGTGTATGGCCCCGTGACCCTACGCGATTCGCCCGTTCGGGCACAGCTCATGCGCGATCGGACTAGGGCTTTCCGCGTCGGGTCCATCGTGGCGGCGACGGCATCCCTACGTCAATACCCATCGGGGCCGCGGATACCCCCTCGTCGCGGGAAGACGGCGCCGGGCGTACGTCCGGATCCGACGGGTCAGACGCCCTTGAGGTACGCGACCGTCTCGGCCAGGCCGTCCTCCAGGTGCGTCCAGGGCTTCCAGGCGATCGCCGAGGCCGCACGGGTGATGTCGAGCGCGATCCGTCGCAGCTCGCCCGGAGGCAGGGCACCGTGATCGGGCTCGTCGCCGAAGCCGATGATCTCCTGCAGGAGCTTGTACAGGTGCGACACGCTCGCCTCGAGACCGGTGCCGACGTTCACGAGCTTCGCGGAGCCACGATCGACCGACTGCACGAACGCGTGCACGACGTCGTCGATGAACACGTAATCGCGGGTCTGGTTGCCGTCGCCGTAGATCGTCGGGCGCTCGCCGCTCAACATCTTCGACGCGAAGATCGCGATCACGCCCGCCTCGCCGTGCGGGTCCTGCCGTGGCCCGTAGACGTTGCCGAGGGCGAGCGCCGTGAAGTCGACGCCCCGGTAGCGTTGGTAGAACCCGAGGTAGTCGAGCACGACCTTCTTCGAGATGCCGTACGGCGACAGCGGGTAGGAGCCCTGCGCGGCCGTCTCCTTGACCGGAAGGCGCTTCGGCTCGCCGTAGAGCGTGCCCCCCGACGCCGCGTAGACGATCTTGCGGACGCCCACCTTCGACGAGCACTCGAGCACGTTCAACGTGCCCATCACGTTGATCGACGCGTCGTGCACGGGATCCTCGAGCGACGGACGCACGCCCGACTGGGCGGCGAGGTGGAACACCACCTCGGGCCGGTGCCGCTCGAACAGCGGCATCAATCCGTCGGCACGGACGTCCATGTTGAAGAACGTGAACTCCTTGCCGTAGCCGCGCGCCTCGGCGAGGTTCGCGATGCGGCCCGTGGACAGATCGTCCACGCTGATCACGCGGTGACCCTCGGCGAGGAGGCGGTCGGCCAGGTGGCTGCCGATGAACCCGGCGCCCCCGGTCACCAGGACGGTCGTCACGCGCCCAACCTTAGGTTCGGGTCCGCGCCGATGTCCAACGTCGACCGTTCGCCCCGAGCCCATCTCGCGGCGCCGGCGCACGCGATCATCGCGGCGTTGTCGGTGCAGAGCTCGAGCGGCGGCACGAGCACGCGGAAGCCGTCGCGCTCCCCCGCGTCGAGCATGCGGTCGCGCAGCCGCGAGTTCGCGACGACGCCGCCGCCCAGCAGCACCGTGGGGACGCCCGTCGCCTTCGCGGCGGCGATCGTCTTCGACACCTGCACGTCGACGATCGCCTCCTGGAAGCTCGCGGCGAGGTCCGGAAGGTCGATGTCGCGGCCGGCGGCTCGCTCCTGCTTCACGTGACGCAGGACGGCGGTCTTCAGCCCGCTCATCGAGAAGTCGTAGTCGCCGGAGCCCTCCATCGCCCGCGGGAACCGGACGGCGTTCGGGTCGCCGTCCCGCGCCATCCGGTCGAGCGCCGGCCCGCCGGGGAAACCGAGCCCGAGCATCCGCGCCACCTTGTCGAACGCCTCGCCCGCGGCGTCGTCGAGGGTCTGCCCGAGCACCTCGTACCGGTGGAGCTCGCGCATGTGCACGAGCATCGTGTGGCCGCCGGACACGATCAGCGCGACCGCCGGAACCTCCGGCGGTCCGTGCACCAGGTAGTTCGCCCACAGGTGGCCCTCGAGGTGGTTCACGCCGATCAGGTCGGCGCCGCTCGCGAGCGAGAACGCCTTCGCCGCGGCCATCCCGACGAGGAGCGCGCCGACGAGCCCCGGTCCCTCGGTCACGGCGACGACGTCGACGTCGCCGACGTCGATCGCGGCCTCGTCGAGCGCCTGCTGCAGCAGCGGGTTCAACGCTTCGACGTGCGCGCGCGCCGCGACCTCCGGCACGACGCCGCCGAAGCGCTCGTGCAGGTGCTCCTGCCGCGCGATCAGGTTCGTGCGCAGGGTGAACGTGTCCTCGACCACCGCGACGGCGGTCTCGTCGCAGGACGTCTCGATGCCGAGGGTGATCGACGGCCGGGTCACGTGCGGGCGACGAGCTCCGGGAGGTCGGCTTCGATCGACGACAGCCGCAGGGCGTACTCGTGGGTCCGGACGTCGTCGGTCCACATGATCAGGGCGTCCTCCCGGAGCTCGGCGTAGTAGTTCCGCCGGATGCCCACCGGACGGAAGCCGAACCGCGCGTACAGGCGTTGCGCGCGCCAGTTCGTGACGCGGACCTCGAGCGAAACGGCGCGGGCGCCGAGCTCGACGGCCGCCCGGATCTGTTCGGCGAGCAGGCGCGAGGCGATCATGTGCCCTTGCAGCATCGGGTCGACGGCGATGTTCGTGATGTGCGCCTCGTCCCCGTAGCAGATCATCCCGGCGTAGCCGACGACCTCCTTGTCGATCTTGGCGACGAGGTACGAGCGGTTCTGCGGCTCGGTCATCTCGGCGACGAACAGGTTCGGGCTCCACGGACGCGCGTAGGCCTGGCGCTCGATCGCCATCACGCCGCGGAGGTGCCGGCGTCGCATCCTGTCGATCTCGAACCGTCCCATCTCCGCACCTCGGCCGTTCCCGTCCTCGAGCGCTGCTCAGCCGTCGGGATCGACGGCCGCGCCGCGTGCCCGGCGGTCCCACGCGATCTCGGCGTCGGATCTCCGGAGGTACAGCGGCACCACCTCGAACAACCGGTCGTGCTCCTCGCGGAGGAACCGCGGCACCGCGAGCTCGACGAGCTGCGCGGCGTCGGGATGCGCCGACGCCGCCGACGCGAACTCCGCGTCCGCGCCGAGCTCCTCGAGCTGCTCGCGGTACAGCATCGCACCGTCGCCCACGAGGAGCACCTCCTCGCTCGAGGCCATCAGCTCGGCCACGAGCGCGTCCGGCCTCGCGACGGCGTACGGGGTCTGCCGCATCACGCCGCCCGGCACCTGTCGGTACGCCGCCCAGAAGACCTCCCCGCGGCGCGCGTCGATCACGGCGACGATCTTCCGCGGCGTGAACCGCACCGCGTAGGCGAGGACGTCGAGGCTGACGAGGCCGACGATCGGCGACCGCACCACCTGCGCGAGGGTCTTCGCCGTCTCGACCCCGACGCGGAGCCCCGTGAAGAGCCCGGGACCCACGCCGACGGCGAACCCGCCGACGTGCGACAGCTCGACACCGGTCCACTCGAGCAGCTGGCGCAACGCGGGCGTCACGGTCTCCTGGCGCGCGCGGCCCGAGATCTGGATGCGCCCGAGGATCTCGCGCTCGCTGCCGATCGCGACCGAGATCTGCGGGGTCGACGTGTCGATGCCGACGACGATCATCGCGCGTCCTTCCAGGGCGAGAGCGCGTCGACGAGGGCATCCCAGCGCTCGCCCCACGCGCGGCCCTGCGGGTGGATCACGATCCGGCGGGTCTCGTCGTCTCCGGACGGATCGATCGTCGTCAGCTCGATCCGCAGCCGGTCGTCGGCGAGGAGCTCGTCGATCGCGTCGCCCCACTCGACGACGACCACGGCGTCGCCGTCGGCGATCTCGTCGAGGGCGAGGTCGACGACGTCCTGCACCCGGTCGAGCCGGTAGACGTCGACGTGGGCGACGGCGAGGCGGCCGGTGTACTCCCGGATCAGCGTGAACGTCGGCGACGCGACGTGCTCCTCGACGCCGAGGCCGCTCGCGAGCCCTTGCACCAGGGTGGTCTTGCCCGCGCCGAGCTCCCCCGTCAGCAGCAGCGCGTCACGCGGACGCAGCGTCGCCGCGATCGCGGCGCCGATCGCCCGGGTGTCCTCGGGCGTGGCGGCGGCGAGCACGAGGTCGTCCATGCCGTGGCGTCAGAACAGCTCGAGCTGGGCGTCGACGGGAGCGGGCGCCGCCGCTTCGGCGACGGTCGGTGGCGTCCGGAGCTCGTCGAGCGTCGCCCTGGCGAGCGCGAAGTCGCTGCGGAGATCCGCGAACTGCCGCGACGTCTCGCCGCCGCTGCGGAGCACCGCCGCCGGATGGAACGTCGGGATCACCGTGCGCCCGTGCCAGGGGAAGACCTGGCCGCGCAGCCGGGTGATGCCCGTGGTCGTCGTCAGCACGAACTTCGTGGCGAAGTTGCCGAGCGTGACGACGACCGACGGCTGGATCAGCGAGAGCTGCTCGACGAGCCACGGCGTGCACGCCTCGATCTCGTCGGGCTCGGGATCGCGGTTGCCGGGCGGGCGGCACTTCACGACGTTCGCGATGTAGACGTCCTCGCGTCGCAGACCGATCTCGGCGAGCATCCGCGTCAGCAGCTGGCCCGCCGCGCCGACGAAGGGTTCGCCCTGCTGGTCCTCGTGGAAGCCGGGGCCTTCGCCGATGAACATCAGGTCGGCGCTCGCGCTGCCGACGCCGTACACGACCTGGGTGCGGCGCTCGGCGAGGCGGCATCGTCGGCAGGTCGCGGCCTCGGCGGCCGCCTCGGTCAGCGTCCGCGCCGTCATCCCACGACCTCCCTCGGCACGCGTGATCCGATCCTCGTCACGATCTCGTACGCGATCGTGTCGGCGGCGGCCGCGAGCTCCCACGCGTCGGGCGCGCCCCCGCCGAGGAGCTCGACGTCGTCGCCGACCGTCGGCTCGACGTCGCCGCAGTCGACCATCAGCTGGTCCATCGTCACGTTGCCGGCGACCCGGCACCGGCGACCGGCGACGCAGACCTCGGCGCGCGGCGACGCCGCGCGCGGGAACCCGTCGGCGTAGCCGACGGGCACCGTCGCCACCCAGCCGTCGCGCTCGACCACGTACCGGTGACCGTACGAGACCCGCTCCCCCGCGGCGAGCCGCCGCACCGCCGTGACGGTCGAGCGCCACGTGAGCGCGGGACGCAGGCCGCGGTCGGCGCCGACGCCCGGCGCCGGCGCGATGCCGTACATCGCGATGCCCGGACGGACGAGGTCGAGGTGCGTCTCGGGATGCCGGAGGACGGCGCCGCTGTTCGCGACGTGGAGGAGCCGAGGCTCGATCCCGGCTCGACGCGCGGCGTCGACCACCTCGACGAACCCCTCGAGCTGGCGGCGGGTCGTCCCCTCGTCCTCCTCGCTCCGAGCGAAGTGCGACCAGAGCCCTTCGACCTCGAGGCCCGCGGCGGCGACGCGGCCGAGGAACGCGGGAGCCTCCGCCGGCGGCCAGATCCCGATGCGGTGCATGCCCGTGTCGACCTTGACGTGGACGGCGACGGCGCCGCGCGCGACCGCCGCGAGCCGGGCGAGTCCCTCGTCCGACGCGAGCGTGGGCGTCAGCCGGTGGGCGAGCGCGACGGCCTCGGAGCCGGGCGGGCATTCCGAGAGCACGAGGATCGGGGCGTCGAGCCCCGCTTCGCGCAGCGCGAGACCCTCCTCGAGCCGCGCGACGCCGAGCCACGTGGCGCCGGCGTCGAGCGCCGCGCGCGCGACGGCGACGTCGCCGTGGCCGTACGCGTTCGCCTTCACGACGGCCATCAGTTCGGCGCGCGCCGGCGTGAGCACGCCGACGTTGTGCCGGATCGCGGCGAGGTCGACCTCGACCCACGTCGCGCGGAAACGGGTCACCGCTCGCCTCCGGTCGTGCGCGCGATCGCGTCCGGCAACGCGGCGATCACGTCGCGGGCGAGCGTCCCCTCGCCGGTGGTCCTGCCGGCGAGCGTGCCGGCCACGCCGTGCACGTACGCCGCCGACGCGGCGGCCTCGTACGCCGGCACGCCGCGCGCGAGCAACCCCCCGATCACGCCGGTCAGGACGTCGCCCGACCCGGCCGTCGCGAGCACGCGCGATCCCGTCGGGTTGACCCGAACGTCGCCGCTCGGCTCGGCGACGACGGTGCGGGTTCCCTTCAGCAGCGCGACCGCCCGCGACGTCGACGCCAGCCTCCGCACGTGGCCGAGCCGATCCGCGTCGACGTCGCTCGCCTTCGAGCCGGTGAGGCGCCCGAACTCGCCGAGGTGCGGCGTCAGCACCGCCTCGGAACGACGGTCCGCCAGCGCGGCGGCGTCGCCGGTGAACGCGTTCAATCCGTCGGCGTCGACCACGACGGGCACGGGCGACTCGCGGATGACGGCGCGGACCGCCGCCGCCGCGGCCGTCGTCAACCCCGGCCCGATCGCCAGCGCGTCGGCGCGCTCGAGGGCGTCGAGGATCGTCGGCACCGCGGCCTCGTCGACGACACCGTCGTCGGTCTCGTCGAGCGGCACCGTGACCGCCTCGGTCATCGTGGCTCGCACGCCATCGAGGGCGCTCGCCGGCGCTGCGACGATCAGCAGGCCCGTTCCCGTCCGGCCGGCGGCCTCGGCGATCAGCGCCGGCGCGCCCGTCATGCCGCGGGACCCGGCGACGACGACGAGCACGCCGGACGCGCGCTTGTGCGAATCGGCGGCCCGCGACGGCCAGACGGCCGCGACGTCGGACGGTTCCGTGAGCCATGCCCGCGCCTCGACCAGCCGTTCCGGGAACCCGATGTCGACGACCCGCACGTCGCCCGCAAGCTCGGCGCCGGGCAGCAGGACGGCGCCGACCTTCGCCGCTCCGAACGTGACGGTGAGGTCGGCCACGACGGCGGTTCCGTGGACGGCGCCGGTCTCGCCTTCGACGCCCGACGGGATGTCGACCGCGACGACCGGAACGTCCGACCGGTTCAGCTCGTCGATCGCGTCGGCCCACTCGTCCTCCGGCTGCCCGCGGAACCCCGTCCCGAACACCGCGTCGATCGCGACGTCGGCGTGCCCGAGGTCCGCCGACAGGCGCGCCGCCGAGAACGGCCTGACCGAGACGTCGGTCTGCGACGCGAGGCGGCGCGCGTTCGCGCCGGCCGGCTCGCGGAGCTCGCCCACCGGTTCGACGGCGTGCACGGTCACGTGCATCCCGGCGCGCGCGAGGATCCGCGCCGCGACGTAGCCGTCGCCGCCGTTGTTCCCCTTGCCGCACACGACGACGACGCGACGGCCGTACGCGCCGCCGAGGAGGTCGAGGACCGCGCGCGCGACGCCGCGGCCGGCGCGTTCCATGAGCGTGTCGGCGTCCACGCCGGCGGCCTGGGTGGCACGGTCGAGCTCGACCGCCTGCTGCGGCGTGAGCACCGGTTTCACGGCCGCACCGCCACGGCGAACGCGACCGCGTTCGTCCGCTCATGCGTGAAGGTGACGAGGACCTGGGCGACGCCGAGGGCGTCCGCGCGCGCCTTCGCCCCGCCCGTCAGGCGGATCGCGGGCGCGCCCGTCGGCGCCCGCGTGACGCTGATGTCCTGCCACCGCTTGCCTCGGTACCCGCCGAGCGCCTTGATCGTGGCCTCGCGTGCCGCGAACCGTCCGGCGTAGGACTCCGCCGGGCGAGCCTTCCCGTCGCAGTACGCGATCTCCTCGGGCGTGAAGACGCGCGGACGCATCGTCGGATGGCGGGCGAGCGCCCGCTCCATCCGCGCGATCTCGCAGATGTCGACGCCGAGGCCGACGATCTCCACGTCGGACAGGCTACGGCACGGCCGCGGCCGGCCGCCGACGCGCGGGCCTAACCTCCGCGGTCCACCTGCCGCCGTCCCGGAGGGTGAATATCGGGCGAACATCGCCTCGCTCGCGTCGACGAGCGGGCCGTCGGATGGGAGGCTCAGGTCCGATGGAGACCGGACCTCGCACCACGTCCGAGCCCGAGCGCCCCGTCGGCCGCGCCGACGTGCCGACGGTCGTGTTCCTCTGCGTCCACAACGCCGGCCGATCCCAGATGGCGGCCGGGTGGTTCGCCGCCTTGGCCGGCGAGCGGGCGAGGGTCTTCAGCGGTGGTTCCGAGCCGGCGAGCGAGGTGAACCCCTCGGCCGTGGCCGCGATGGCGGAGGTCGGGATCGACATCGCCGACCGCCGGCCTGCGCGGTGGACCGACGACGTCGTCCGCGACGCCGACGTCGTCGTCACGATGGGTTGCGGCGACACCTGCCCCGTCTTCCCGGGCGTGCGCTACGTCGACTGGCAGCTCGAGGATCCGGCCGGCCTCGACGTCGCCGACGTGCGACCGATCCGCGACGAGATCGAGCGGCACGTGCGAGGCCTGCTCGACGAGCTCGGGGTCGCCGCCCGGCGCTGAGGGCTACTCGACCGTCACGCTCTTCGCGAGGTTCCGCGGCTGGTCGACGTCGAGCCCGCGCAACGTGGCGATGTGGTAGGCGAGCAGTTGCATCGGCACCGTGACGACCACGGGCGACAGCAGCTCCGGCGTCTCGGGAACCTCCAACACGTGATCGGCGAGCCGGCCGACCTCGGTGTCGCCCTCGGTCACGACGGCGATCACCGAGGCGCCTCGCGCCTTCACTTCCTGGATGTTCGAGAGCATCTTCGGGTACACGTGGCACCGGGTCGCGACCGCGACGATCGGCACGCCGTCCTCGACGAGCGCGATCGGTCCGTGCTTCAGCTCCCCCGCCGGATACCCCTCGGCGTGCAGGTAGCTCAGCTCCTTGAGCTTCAGCGCGCCTTCGAGCGCGGCCGGATATCCCGTGTGCCGGCCGAGGAACAGCATGTCCATCGCGTCGCGGAACCGCGCTGCGATCGCCGCGACCTGGGCATCGAGCCCGATCGCGCGCTCGACCTTCTGCGGAAGCGTGTCGAGGTCGTCGAGCACCGCGCCGATCTCCTCGGGGAACATCGTTCCCCGCACCTGCGCGAGGTAGAGCGCGACGAGATGCTGCGACACCATCTGCGTCGCGAACGTCTTCGTCGCCGCGACGCCGATCTCGGGTCCGGCGTGCGTGTAGAACACGCCGTCGGCCTCGCGCGACAGCGACGACCCGACGGTGTTCGTGACCGCGATCACCTGCGAACCCTGCCGTCGCGCGTGGCGCGCCGCCTCGAGCGTGTCGATCGTCTCGCCGGACTGCGACACGGCCAGCGTGAGCGTGTCCGGTCCGAGGACGGGATCGCGGTACCGGAACTCGCTCGCGATCTCGATCTCGACCGGCAGCCGCGTCCAGTGCTCGATCGCGTACTTCGCCACCAAGCCCGAGTGGAACGCGGTGCCGCAGGCGACGACGAAGACCTTCGACACCTCGCGGAGGACGTCGTCGCTGACCCGGAGCTCGTCGAGCAGGAGCCGCCCGTTCACCGTGCGGCCGACGAGCGTGTCGCGGATCGCGGCGGGCTGCTCGTCGATCTCCTTCCGCATGAACGAGTCGTAGCCGCCCTTCTGCGCCTGCGCCACGTCCCACGACACCGTGATCGGCTCGGGCGAGATCGGCTCGCCGTCGAGGTCGCAGAAGGCGAGGCCGTCGCGGCCGATCGAGACGATCCATCCCTCGTCCATCGGGATCACCTGGTCGGTGCGCCCGAGCACCGCAGGGATGTCGGACGCGAGGATCGTCTCGTCGTCGGCGAGGCCGACGACGAGCGGCGACCGGACCTTGACGCCGACGAGCCGATCGGGCTCGTCGGCGGCGCACACCACGAGCGAGAACGCCCCGTCGAGCTCGAGCACCGTCCGGCGCACCGCTTCCGCGAGCGGGACGCGCCGGCCATCGTCGCCGGGGCGGAGATGCTCCTCGATCAGGTGGGCCACGACCTCGGTGTCGGTCTCGCTGACGAGCGCGTGGCCGTCCTTCTCGAGACGCTCGCGCAACGGCTGGAAGTTCTCGACGATGCCGTTGTGGATCACGGCGATCCGCCCGCTGCAATCGACGTGCGGATGTGCGTTCCGATCGGTCGGCGCGCCGTGGGTGGCCCACCGGGTATGGCCCATCCCCACCGTGCCGGACGGCCGTCCGTCCTCGAGCGCCCGTTCCAGCTCGGAGAGCTTGCCGGCGCGCTTCACGACGCCGAGCCCGCCATCGACGATCGCGACGCCCGCGGAGTCGTAGCCGCGGTACTCGAGCCGCCGGAGACCTTCGATCACGACGGGGAGGGCCTCGTCGGGGCCCACGTAGCCGACGATGCCGCACATGGGGAGGCGAGCCTATCAGCGACCGCCCGGCAGCCGTGGACCCCGACGCGCCGGGTGCGAGCCCTCGCGAGGTCTCAGGCGAGGCTCTCGCGGACGGCGTCGGCGATGGCCTCGGCGTGCACCCGTGCCTCGTCCTCGCTCGCGGCCTCCACCATCACGCGGATCAGCGGCTCGGTGCCGGAGGCGCGCACCAGCACGCGACCCCCGTCGCCGAGCGCGGCCACGGCCGCGTCGATCGCGCCGGCGATCGACGGATCCCGTTCGGAGCCGTCGCGGTCGCGGACCGTCACGTTCACGAGCACCTGCGGGTACCGCCGCATCACCGAGGCGAGCTCCCGCACCGTGACGCCTCGCTCCGCGGCGAGCGACAGGAACCGGACCGCCGTCAGCAGGCCGTCACCCGTCGTCGCGTGCTCACGGAAGATCAGGTGGCCCGACTGTTCGCCGCCGAGGACGGCGCCTTCGCGCTCCATCGCCTCGAGGACGTAACGGTCCCCGACCTTCGTCGAGAGCACGCCGATGCCGTGCTCGGCCATCGCCTTCGAGAACCCGAGGTTCGCCATCACGGTCGTCGCGACCACGTCACCGCGCAGGCGGCCCTGCTCGTGCAGGGCGACCGCCGACGCCGCGAGCACCTGGTCGCCGTCGATCACGTCGCCGTCGGCATCGGAGAACAGGGCTCTGTCGGCGTCGCCGTCGTGCGTCACGCCGGCGTCGGCGCCGCGTCGGCGCACCTCCGTCGCGACGACCTCGGGGTACAGCGCCCCGCAGCCGTCGTTGATGTTCGTGCCGTCGGGACGGTCATGGATCGCCTGGACCGTCGCGCCGAGCCGCCGGTAGACCTCAGGAGCGACGTCGGACGCAGCGCCGTTCGCGCAGTCGACGACGACGGTCAAGCCGTCCAGGCGTGCCGAGGCCGCGGCGACGAGGTGGTCGAGGTACCGCTCCCGCGCGTCGCCCGCCGAGCGGACGTGGCCGGGCGCAGCCGCGTCCGTCGCGGCACCGAGGCTCGCCTCGATCTCGTCCTCGAGCGCGTCGGTGAGCTTCTTGCCGTCGGCGCCGAAGAACTTGATGCCGTTGTACGCGGCGGGGTTGTGCGACGCGGAGATCACGACGCCGGACGACGCGCCGAGGTCGACGGTCATGAACGCGACGGCGGGCGTGGGCTCCACGCCGGCGAGCACGACGTCGCCACCGGCCCGCCCGATCCCGTCGACGAGCGCCCGCTCGAGCCACTCCCCGGAGCTGCGCGTGTCCCGGCCGATCACGAACGACGGCCGACCGTCGCCGTGGGCTCCCAGCACCGCGACCGCAGCGGTTCCGAGCCGCCGCGCGAGGTCGGCGGTGAGCTCCGAGCCGGCGAGCCCGCGCACGCCGTCGGTTCCGAAGAGCCGCGTCATGGCGACGCACGATAGCCGAAGGCTCCTCGCCCCCGGCGCTCATCCGGCGCCGCCGATCCCGCCCGCGGGAACGTTCGGGGCGGGGCGTGCGAGGATGGCCGGATGAGCGAACTCGTGCGCGTGTGGGCCACCGCCGATGCGTTCGAGGGCGAGATGATGCGCGGCCGCCTCGAGGCCGAGGGGCTGCACGTGCTCGTGAAGGGCGACGGCGAAGGCCCGTACCGCGCCGGACCTGTCTACCTGTTCGTGCCGCGCGAGCACGAAGCCACGGCGCGCGAGGTGATCGACGCGATCGCGTCGGGCGCCTACGCCGAGGAGGTCGACGCGGCGTTCGACGAGACCGAGGCCGGCACGACGGAACCCCGGGCGACCTGACCTTCTGAGGAGGCTCGGCGCCGGACGTCCACGGCTGGACGTCGGCGCTGGGGGATCGGCGCTCGGCCGGTCAGCGCTTCGGGTTCAGCGCTTCGAGTACTGAGGCGCCTTGCGGGCCTTCTTCAGGCCGTACTTGCGGCGCTCCTTCTCGCGGGCGTCGCGCGTCAGGAGACCTTCGGCCTTCAGCTGCCCGCGGAGCTCGGGGTCGAGCTCGATCAGCGCTCGTGCGACACCCATCCGGACGGCGCCCGCTTGGCCGCTGATGCCGCCGCCACGGATCGAGACGATCACGTCGTACTCGCGCTCGCGGCCGACGGTGCGCAGGGGCTCGGTCGCCACCATGCGGTGCACGCGCGTCGGGAAGTACTCGTCGAGCGTGCGGCCGTTGATCGAGAAGCCGCCGTCACCGGGGACGAGCCGTACGCGCGCGATGGCCTCCTTGCGGCGTCCGGTGGAGAGCTTGGGTGCGGTCACGGCCACGGATCGGTCACTCCTCGTTCTTCGTCGTCGCGGCGCGGCTCTTCGCGGCCGTCCGCTTCGGAGCGGGCGCGTCCTCGGGCGTCGACGCGTCGTCGGTCGGCGCCGGACCCGTCGGGAACCCGTGCCACACGGGCCGCTCGCCCACCGCGAGGGTCACGGGCTTCTGCGCGGCGTGCGGATGCTCGGGCCCAGCCACGACGTGCAGCTTCCTGATGATCTGCCGACCGAGGCGGTTGTGCGGGAGCATCCCCTTCACGGCCTTCTCGATCGCCGCGACCGGACGGTCGGCCAGCAGTTCGTCGTACCGGATCGCCTTGATGCCGCCCGGATATCCCGAGTGGCGGTACGCGAACTTCTTGCGCGCCTTGTCGCCCGTGAGCTCGATCTTGTCGGCGTTGATCACGATCACGTGGTCGCCGGTGTCCATGTGCGGCGCGAAGATCGGCTTGTGCTTGCCGCGCAGCACCGCGGCCACCTCCGACGCCAGCCGACCCAGCACCTGGCCGCTGGCGTCCACGACGTACCAGCGGCGTTCGATCTCGGCAGGCTTGGGAGAGTAGGTCTTCATCGCGGAGATGTCGGCCCGAGACGGGGCCGACGGCACAGGTTACCTGCGACGACGCGCGGCCGTCAAAGCTCCGGTCGTCCGCTCGGATGGGCCGCTGGGGCACCTCGTTCAGGCGGGCTTGCGGGCGCGGACGAGCGCCGCGTCGATGCCGGGGACCGGCTCGTGCGTCGCGATCAGCTCCACGTCGACGAACCCCGCGTCACGGAGCCCGGCGCGATACTCGGCGTGGCTGAGGGCGCCCGCGATGCACCCGACGTAGGAGCCGCGAACGCGTCGGTCCTCCAGGCTGAGCTCGTCGTGCGCGACCATGTCGGAGACGCCGAGACGACCGCCCGGCCGCAGCACGCGGAACATCTCCGCGAAGACCTTCCGCTTGTCGGCGGCGAGGTTGATCACGCAGTTCGAGATGACCACGTCGACGCTGCCGTCGGGCAGGGGCACGTCCTCGATGTCGCCCCGCAGGAACTCCACGTTCGAGGCCCCCGCCGCCGCGGCGTTGGCGCGTGCCAGCTCGAGCATCTCCTCGGTCATGTCGACGCCGTAGGCCGTGCCGGTCGGGCCGACGCGACCCGCCGACAGCAGGACGTCGATCCCGCCGCCGGCCCCGAGATCGAGGACCGTCTCACCGGTACGGAGCTCCGCCACGGCCTCGGGGTTGCCACATCCGAGGCTCGCGAGCACGGCCGCGTCGGGCAGCCGCTCGAGGTCGGCCCGCGCGTAGAGACCCGCGCCGAACCCGTCGTCGGACGGACCGCACAGGCACGACGCGGGCCCGCAGCAGGCGTCGGTGCCGCTCGCCGCGGCGCGAGCCGCTGCGGCGTAGTGCTCTTTGACCTGCACCTTGATCGCGTCGGGGTGCTCGGTCGTCATCGGGTCGTTCGTCACGGCGTCTCCTCCGGTCTGCGGTCCAGATGCAGCACGTCGCGGACCCGGTCCACGACGGCCGCGTTCAGCGAGTAGTAGGCCCACTTCCCTCGTTGCTCGCGCACGAGGAGCCCCGCCTCCACCAGCTTCTTCATGTGGAAGCTGACCGTCGGCTGGGACAGGCCCAGCGGGTCGACGAGGTCGCACACGCACACGGACCCCCGCGCGGTCGCGAGCCCGTTCACGATGCGGACGCGGTGCGGGTCGGCGAGGGCCTTGAACAGGGAGGCCGTCGCGACGGCGTCGGTGTCGGACAGCTCGTCGGCGCCGAGCGGCGCGCAGCACGCCGCCGCGGGCTGCTCGAGGACCGGCAGCGCGCGGGGCGTCATCGTCGGCGTCCGCCCGGCGTGCTCGACCGGCCGTCCATCGATCCCCCTTGGCTCCGCCTGCGCGGGCCCGTCTCCGACACATCGATAGCCATCGATGGTGCGCAGGCTACAGCGACGTATCGACGGATGTCAATGGGTGCGGCGGCCGTACGCGACGTGCTCGAGCACGAGTCCCCGGGCCGGCGCGACCGGACCGGCCGCGGCCCGATCGCGCGCGGCGATCACCGCGGACATCGCCTCCGGGTCGAGCCGCCCCTCGCCCACCGCGACGAGCGTCCCGACGATCGATCGCACCATCTGATGGAGGAACGCGTTCGCCTGCGCCGTGATGACGAGATGCCGCCCGCGCCGGCCAACCGTGAGCCGCGAGACCGACCGGATCGTCGACGCGTCGGCGCCGGGCCGCCGGCAGAACGAGGCGAAGTCGTGTTCGCCGACGAGCCCGCGAGCCGCAGCGCGCATCGCGGGGAGGCGCAGGTCGCCCGGCCGGTGCCACACGTACCGCGCCGTGAAGGGGTCCGGGACCGGAGCGAGGTCGATCGTGTAGCGGTACCGCCGCGCGCTCGCCGAGAACCGCGCGTCGAACCCCTCGGACGCCGTGCTCGCCGCGGTGACGACCACCTCGGGCGCCGACGCCCCGTGCACCGCCGCGCCGATCCGGGCGGGATCGAGCGGGCTCGCCGTCCGGAACGACACGACCTGCCCGAGCGCGTGGACGCCCGCGTCGGTCCGTCCCGCCACCGACAGCGTCGGCGTCTCCCGGAGGACGCGCTCGAGGTGCCGCAGCAGCTCGCCCTCGATCGTGCGGATCGCCGGATCGCGCTGCCGTGCCCAGCCCCGGAAGCCCGTTCCGTCGTAGGCGAGGTCGAGCCGGACGACGCGCGACGTCATGTCGGCGACCCTACCGCCGGGCGTCGTCGGGGGGGCCC
>DATHTO010000162.1:0-17862 GCA_035463115.1 Actinomycetota bacterium
GAGGACACGGCCGGTGCGGTCGAGGACACGGCCGGTGCGGTCGAGGACACGGCCGGTGCGGTCGAAGACCCGGCCGGTGCGGTCGAAGACACGGCCGAGGACACGGTCGGTGCGCTGGACGACACCGCGGGTTCGGCCGAGGACGCGGTCGGTGCCGTCGAAGACACGGTCGGTGCGCTGGACGACACCGCGGGTTCGGCCGAGGACACCGCCGGCGCGGTCGAGGACACGGCCGAGGACACGGTCGGGGCCATCGGAGACGGTGTGAGCGGCACTGGCCTGGCGGCGATCGAGACGATCGAAGACATCGCGGACGCGATCCAAGCCGCGGCGGGTGATCTCGAAGACACAGCCGTTGGTGTCGAGGACGCCGTGGCGGACCCGGTGGGTCCGGTCGAGCAGACGGTCGGTGCGTTGGACGACACCGCGGGTTCAGCCGAGGACACCGCCGGTCTCGTCGACGACCCGGTCGAAGACACGGTCGGGGTCGTCGGAAACCTGGTCGGTGCCGTCGAAGACACGGTCGGTGCCGTCGAAGACACAGTCGGTGCCGTCGGAAACCTAGTCGGTGTCGTCGAAGACACGGGCGGTGCGATCGAAGGCGGTCTGAGCGGCACTGGCCTCGTGGCGATCGAAGACATCGCGGACGCGATCCAAGCCGCGGCGGGTGATCTCGAAGACACAGCCGTCGTTGTCGAGGACGCCGTGGAGGACACGGTGGATCCGGTCGAGCAAACGGTCGGTGCGCTGGACGACACCGCGGGTTCAGCCGAGGAAACCGCCGGTGTCGTCGACGACACGGTCGGGGCCCTCGAGGACACGGTCGCTGCCGTTGAAGACACGGTCGCTGCCGTCGGCACTGCTCTCGAGACGATCCACATCAGCGCGGGCGCGATCGAAGGCATCACGGAGGATGTCGAAGACACAGCCGTTGGTGTCGAGGACGCCGTGGAGGACACGGTGGGTGAGGTCAAGGACGCGACCGGTACGCTCCCTGACACCGTGAGCTCGGCCGAGGACCCCGCCGGCGGGGCAGAGGACGCAGCAACTGACGCGCGTCCGGGGGTCGTCGTTACCGTCCAGCAGATGCCCGAGTCCCTCGAGAGTCCCGCCTTCGTCGTTCAGCCCATCGAGGCGTTCGTCAACGCCGTCGAGTCACCGGCAGTCACAGGGGCCGACTCCGGCGGGACCGAGCAGCAGTACATCGACCCGGTCCGTGCAACGGCGACCCCCCCGGACACCGGACTCACCGAAACGACACTGGAGAGTCTCCTCCGCACCGACGAGGTGGGTTCGGTCGGCGACATACGCCGCGGCGGACGTGGGACCTCGGGCTCGAACGACGGCGAACTCCGCCGCAGCCGACCGGTGCTCGGTCCTGGAGTCCGGGTTCGAGCGACATCGGCGATCGCGGCGGTTTGTTCGTGGACGGCCGACGGGTGTACCGGCGCGGCACCAGGTTTGCCTTCGACGTCCCTTGTGGAATCCGTGCTGTCGGATATCCGGGATCTGGCCGTGACCGGGTTCGAGCTGCTACGGACGATATGGGGTGCGCTAGCCATGGGCGCGCTCGGCGTCGCGGCCGCGGCCGCAGGGCGGAGACGCTCTCGCCGGGTCTCATCCCCACCGCACGACATGGTCGTCGGCGCCGGAGGGCTCGTAGGGACGGACTAGGCGGGGACGGTCACTCGTGGCCAGGAGCGGAACGAAGCCGATCCTCGGATCGCACGTCGCACGTAATGGCGTGGCGATCACCGTGACCGTGGTTAGCAGCGTGATCGGCGCTGCACTCGTGGCGGTCCTGGTCAACGTCTTGAACCGCCCTACCGGGGTCGTTCGTGGCACCGAGAGTCACTCGGTGAGCCGACAAGCCGATGCATACAGTCAGCCGGAGAGCGGGAGCGCCGGCAGGTCTCGCACGCGCGGCACGATATCCACGGGCTCGGATCTCCGCGTCTACGCGAATGAGCGCGGGGGATACGCGTTCGCCTATCCGGCACATTGGGCGCCCACTACGCTCGGCAGAGATGCGGAACTCCGGGACCCAGCCGGCGCCGTTACCGTCTCCTTCAGCGTGGCACCTGCCGGCGAACTCAGTGACGCAGCGACCACCGTCGCGGAGCGATACTCCACCGACCTTCTGATCGTGTCGTCGCACGCGGAGACGTCTCCGGAGGGCCTACCCGCGTGGGTGATCGCCGGCATCGAACAAGACGCGACCTCGCGTGTGGACCGGGTGCTCTCGATCGCCATCGACGGGGACCGGGAGAACCATGCGATCACCGTCCGGTTTGGTCCCGGTCGAACCGTTCTCGCCCTGCTGCCCGATATCCGCCGAGTGATCTCGTCGTACCGTGTCGGAGACGTGAACTAGGTACGTACCGCGGCTCCGCGGGCAGAGGAGCCCGGCCTCGTGTGTCAGACAGGCACGCCGCGGTCGCACGTCGCGAGGGTCGCGGTGCTGTGTCCCAGACACCTACTCACCTCGTGCAGGTTCCAACCCGCGCTGAGGCATTCAGGGCGAACCCATGGCGAAGATCGTCCAGCCGCAGCCCTGGGAGCCCGGCCGGTCCACCGGACGAAGACACGACGCCGGAAGTTTGCCGGGCGCACCGACCCACCCTGATCGGCCGTGAAGATCAGCGCATCGGCAGGGCGACCGGTTACCACCCGCGCGAGCGGCTCACAGAGCGAAGCGACCACTGGAACGTGCGCGTTCGGGGCGAGGACTTCGAGCAGCAGAAAGAGCCGGAGCGGGGAATCGAACCCCGGACCTCCTCCTTACCATGGAGGCGCTCTGCCGACTGAGCTACTCCGGCCAACGGCCCGGTCAGTGTAGCGACCGCCCGGCGGAGCACGCCGTCAGTCCCAGACGAGCCGCTCGTTGGAGGCGTTCCGGGTGAGGCGTCGCGCGCCGGTGCCGTCGGGACGGATCGAGAACAGCTCGAAGTCGTTCCCGTCGCTCTGCTGATAGACGATCCGCCGGCCGTTCGAGAACCACATCGGGAAGAGCTGATCGCCCGACGCCGTCACCTGCTCGGGGTTCGCGCCGTCGCCGTCCATCGTCCAGATCAAGCTCTGCATCCCGACGAGCCGCCGGCTGTGGAACACGATCCTCTCGCCGTCGGGTGACCAGTCGCCAAGCCCGTCGAGCCCCATCGAGCGCGTGAGGTTGCGACGACCCGTGCCGTCGGGACGGATCGAGAAGATCTCGAGGTCCGTGCCGTCCTGCGCGCCGTACGCGATCCGCCGCCCGTCGGGCGACCACGTCGCGAGGAACACGGATCCGTTTTCCCGGGTGACGCGCCGGACGCGCGAGCCGTCGGCACGCATCGTGAACAGCTCGGAGGAGCCGCGTCGGTCGCTCACGAACGCCACCGAGCGGCCGTCGGGAGACCACGTCGGCTGGGTGTCCGCGGCGTCGTCGCGCGTGAGCTTCCGCACCCGACCTCCATCGGGCGCCATCCGGAAGATCTCCCAGTCGCCGTCGCGATCGCTCGCGAACACGATCGCGCGTCCGTCGGGAGACCAGCGGGGATCGGCGTCGTGGCCACGGTCGCCCGGCGAGAGCTTCCGCACGCGCCGGCCGTCGGTGTCCATCGCGAAGATCGCGGTCTTGCCGTTGGGCCGATCGCGCATGAACAGGATGCGGTTCGGCTGCCCTTCGAACGACCCGTGCGCGAGCGGCGCGCCGGCGACGAGCACCACGGCGGCGACGAGCGCCGTCGTCCATCGGCGGAACGTCCGCATGTCCTTCCCTCCCGGTCGCTGCGTGCAGCGTAGGAGGAAACCGATCCCCACGCGCCCGGCCAACCGTTGTGGGCCCTGACACCGTGAGGCCTGGCACCATAGAGGCCGATGCGACGTCCGGTGCTCCTGCTCGTCCTCGGGCTCACGCTGACGGCCTGCCTCGACGACGATCCGACCGTCGAGGCACCGGCCTCTCCCACCGCGCCGTCCCGGCAGCCGGCGTCGGTCCTGTCGATCGGGACGGAGAGCGGCCAGCCCGCGACGCTGCACGTCGAGATCGCCGACGACGATGACGAGCGAGCGCGTGGCCTGATGGGGGTCGACGACCTCCCCGTCGACCAGGGCATGGCGTTCGTGTGGGACGAGCCCGTCGACGCCGCGTTCTGGATGAAGGACACGTTGATCCCGCTCTCGATCGCGTTCTGGGATACCGAGGGACGCGTGATCGCGATCCTCGACATGGAGCCGTGCGCCGAGGACCCCTGTCGGACGTACGCTCCGGAAGAACCGTTCGTCGGTGCGGTCGAGGCGAACCTCGGATGGTTCGCCGATCACGGCGTGCAGGTCGGCGACGCCGTCGAGCTCGAGGAGCGCGCGTATGTCTGATCTCGACTGCCTGCTCTGCAACGCGCAACGCGTGACCGACTGGCACCTCGAGGACGAAGACTGCTGGGTCGCCGACTGCATGGTCTGCATGACGCCGATGGTGGTGTGGCGGACCCACGGTCTCCCCGAGCCCGAGATGGAAGCGGCGCTGCTCTCCCGGCTCGAGCGGATCGCCGCCGATCGGTACGGGGACGAGGGTTACTACATCGACCCCGAGCGGCGGAAGATCCCGGACCACTGGCACGCGCACGCCCGGCCGAGCGGCGGCTTCTTCGATCCGCGCAGCCCGCTCTACGGTCGGTACTGAGCCCCGTCGTTTCGAGCGGCGGTTGCGGGGTAAGTCGCGGCCCGTGGGAGCGGCACTGGACGTCGAGGCGCTGCGCGCGTACGTGGGGGACCATCTCGCCGGGTCGCGCGCCGGCACCGAGGTCGCGGAACGCTGCGCGGACGGTTCCGAGGGCGAGCTCGAGCGCTACCTCCGGGGATTCCTCGAGGAGCTCGCCGAAGAAGCCGCGACCCTGCGCACGACGCTCGACCGGCTCGATACGTCACCGCCGCTGAGCCGGCAGGCGGTCACCAAGGCCGGCGCGGTCGTGAACGTCGTCCGCGAGATGCTGCCGGGCTCCTACGACGACCTCCACCGGCTCCGCGACCTCGAGGGGCTGTGCGTCGGGGTCTGGGGCAAGCGCTTGCTGTGGAGCACCCTGATCAAGGCCGCTGCTGCCGACGAACGTCTCGCCGACCTCCCCTACGACGAGCTCGCGGACCAGGCCGAGCGGCAGGAGCGCGAGCTGCTCGCGTGGCGCGATCGAGCCGCCGCCGGAGCCATCGGCATCGGGGTCACCACCGCGGGCAGCTGACCCTTCCGGGACCCGCGTCCCGCCGGCTCGAGTTCCGCAGCCGGGATGCCGATACGGGAAGGATGCGGAGGTCCTCGGCGCTGCTCGGCGTGCTGCTCGTCGCGACGAGCCTCTCCTTCGCAGCCCCCGCCTCCGCGGCCTTCGCCGCGATCGTGGAGCTCCCGCCCGGCCCGATCTACTCCCCGTTCGGAGGACCCGCGACCGTCGCCTTCACCTTCGACGGCGACGATCCCGCGACGATCTTCACGATCCGGCTCCGCCGGCCGGGCCACGGCGTCCTGAGGGAGAAGGACGTCCTGGTCGACCCGATCACGATGACCTCGCCCCATGACGTCCGGTTCGCCTGGCGCGACATGGCGGTCGACGCGCCGACCGATCTCGTGATCGACGTTCGCCGGCCGAACGGCAACCTCGTCGCATCAAACACGTTCACGCTCAGACCGCCGCTCGTCTCCGACGTCTCAGCGGCGCCCGCGACCTTCTATCCGGTGATCCAGGACGGCTACCGCGACACCACGCGGATCCGCTTCTCCCTCGCCGCGGACACGACCGAGACGTCGGTCACGGTCTCCGAACCGGGCGGCGACGGGCGATGCTGCGGCGCGCCGGTCCGGTCGGTCGACCTCGGTCCGCTCGAGAACGGTCGTCACACCTGGGTGTGGGACGGCCACGACGACGCCGCGGAGCTCGTGCCGATCGGTCGGTACTTCGTCCGCGTGCGGGCGACCGATGCCGACGCGGTCACGAAGACCACGAGAGCGATCCTGGTGGAACCGACGACCGGGACGATCCGGCTGACCGCGACGAAGCGGAAGGACGGGAGCGCGTACGCGAGGCTCGCCGACGAGCAGCCGAACGAGATCGGCGACTGCATCGTGACACGCGACACGGTCGCCGGGACGACGAGCGTGATCTGCGCGAACGCGTTGATCTCGGTCGTCTGGCGCTGGCATCTCGGCCCCGGCGAGCGGATCGAGTCGGTCTCGTTCGCGATCGACGAGGGCTATTACGGCTGCTACCGGAAGAAGCGCTTCACGAAGACCGAGGCGATCCTGCGCGTGATCTCGCCACCCATCACGACGTGCACGATCTCTGAGGTCCGCATCCGGTACAGCTATCCCGTCGCCGCGTAGCGCTCTCCGCGTCGGTGCTCGTCACTCCCAGCGCACGACGATCGACGCGTCGCCGGCCAGCGGCAACGAGGCAGCTTCGGCGTCGATCGCGTCGCGCGCGGTCCGGGAGAGGCGGCGCCACGTCGCGATCGTGAGCGTCCGATCGGCGCGTCGCCAGGTCCCGACGACGTCCCCGTCGACGAGCACCGCGCCGGGCCACACCCGTGAGGTCCAGAGCTCGCGAGCACGCTCGGCGTCGGGGACCAGGATCGAGCGATCGTCGCCCTGCAGCAGGAAGTATGCGTCGCCGCTCGGCAGGAGCCGCGCCGGCGCCGGCGGAGCCGTCGGCGCGCGGAACCCCTCCTCGTCGCGCGCGAGGATCCACGCCTCGCCGATCGGCGTGCGCACGAGCGTCAACGCGCGCGCGAGCGCGTCGAACGCCTGACGGGCGTCGCGCTGCCCGATGCCCGCCCATCGGGCGAACATCTCTGGCGTCCCGGGTCCGAAGACGTGGAGGTAGCGACGTGCCAGCTCCAGCCGCGCGGCGGGTGGGTCGACCGACGGGCGCGGGACGGTGCGGATGGTGGGACGGCGCGCGCCGTCCCACCGGATCAGGACGGAACCCGTCGCCGCCGCGTACCGCAACCGGTTCGGATGCTCCCCCAGGGCGGCGCCGGCTTCGTCGTAGGTCATCGAGCCGCCCTGCAACAGCGTCTCGAGGCGAGCGGCGAGATCCTCGGCGAGGCGTCGGCCCTTGGCGTCGGTCGGCAACCGTCCGAGGGAGAACACCGCGAGGTCCCGTGCCGGGACCACGTACGCGCTGAAACGCGGTCCCCACAGCTGGACGAGCGACGGGTCCTCCCACGTCGTCCGGCCGGTCCCATCGACGCGGGCGTGGATCGAGAGGAGCGCCGCGCGCGGCATGCTGTCCTGCAGGCCGGCCCACGCCGCCCGCCGCAGCGACGCGCGTCCGCGCGGCAGCCGTTCGTCGAGCGCGCCGACCCGCCGACGGAACGCGAGGATCCGATCGCGAGCGAGTCGCAGCGGGGTTCCCACCGTGGCGGCGGAGGCTACGCGACCGGCTCCAGGACGACCACCGCGGTCTCGCGCGGTCGTCGGGCGGCGTAGCCGTCGAGGCCCTCGTCCAGCTCACGCCATCGCTGCCACAGTCGCTCGCGCTCCTCGCCGACCGCAGCCCTGCCGAGGACCGCACGGCGCCCGCTGCCGGCGAGCTCGACCACCGCCTCGGGGTGCGCCTGGAGGTTCAGCCACCACGCCGGCTCGGGCGCGCCCCAGCCGTTCATCGCCATCGAGACGAGGTTCGGCCCGTCCTCGAAGTACCCGATGATCACGCTGCGCGGCTCGCCGCTGCGTCGGCCGGTCGTCGTGAGCCGCAGCGCACCCCACTTGCCCACGCGAGGACGCCACAGCCCTTTCCGGCCACGCGTCGCCCGCACGACCCACCGATGCGCATGCCAGAACGTGACGATGAACCAGCGCGGCGGCAGCCGCGGAGACCGGCGTCGCCGAGAGCCTTCGGTCGTGGTTCCGTCCATCCCGCACACCTCCTCACCGGCCAGCGTGACATGAGAGCGATGCCGACGACACGGGCCGGACGTCATGCGCCGGTCGGTCCTCCGGGCGACGACTCCGGTCTCGTCGACGAGGATCCGACGGCTCCGCGCACGCCGGAGGAGAGTGACGTACCTTCGGTGGGCATGCTCGATGACCGAGAGACGCCGACACAGGCGCACGAGACCGACAAGGAGCGCGTCGACCGCGAGCTCGTCGAGTTCCTGAACGAGGTCCGCGTCGTCCTTCGGGGGGTGACGGTGCTGTTCGCGTTCCTGCTGACCCTGCCGTTCACGGGCCGGTTCGACTCGATCACGTCGGGCCAGCGGTTCGCGTACGCGCTGGCGTTCTACACCACGGCGCTCGCGACCGCCATGCTCACGGCTCCGACGGCGCTGCACCGGATCCGCTTCCGGCGCGGCGACAAGGAGACCATGCTCCGCGCCTCGAACCGACTCGCGATGGTCGGCATCGCGTGCTTCGCGGTGAGCCTCGTCGCCGTCGTCTGGCTCGTGTCGGAGCTGCTGTTCGAGCTCCCGGTCGCCGTCACCATCGCGCTCGTCGCTGCGGCGATCGTGATCAGCCTCTGGTTCGTGCTCCCGCTCAGCCGTGCCTTCTCCCCGCAGCGCCGGACGCGCTGACGGTCAGAGGCGCCGCCGGACGCTGGTCGTCGCCTACGTCCGCGGGCCCGGATCGACGTACGACGATGGCGGGATCGGCCCGGCGCTCAGGTACGTCTGCTCCTCGACCGAGAACGTCCAGGTCTGGAGCAGCGGGTTCGTCGCGGCCTCGTCCGAGGGGGACCGTCCCCCACAACGCGCCGCCCCGGTGTGAGAGACTGGTTGGAGTAGTCAGCGGGACCGCTCGCGAAGAGGCCGTGGGCAGCCCCCCGATCGAGGGAGGGCGTCATGTCCAGGGCTTCCCTGAGGAAGCGAACGCAGGGTCCCTTCACCGTGCACACGGCGCGCGGAACGGGTTCGTACCGGAGCCGTTCCAACGCTGATTCCGCTGCTCGTTGGGTCTCTCGTGACACGGGAGCGTCGGTCACCATCGTGAACGAGCGCACCGGCGAGACCTGGAACGTGTCTGCATCTCCTCGACGTGAGCCACCGGGCTCGCCGCTCTCGGGGGCCACCACGGAGAACGACGTCAGGAGCAACGCATGATCGACGATCGCTGCGAGCACGGCGTTCCACTCGGAAAGGACAACCCGAACCTCCCCTGCTCGCGGTGCGAGGCGCTCGCCGCCGCTCGTGAGGCACCGTCGGTGAAGGTGGCACAGCCGTCGCGGTGACGCACCGTCGAGCCGTCGGGCGCACGGTGATGGACATCGCCCCCCACCGGTGCGATCCGCCCGATCCACTCGGTGACGACACGCGAACATGGACGTGCCGCTCGTGCGGTCGCACGTTCAACAAGGTGTTCCCGCGGTTCGAGTTCCTGCGTCACGAGCACCAGCGCGCGAGCTGGATCATCAGGCCACGGCGGGCGGACCGGCGCGAGCCGCGTCCGCGCGTCGATCCGCACCTGGACGGCAGCCTCGCTCCGACGCACCGTGCGTGATCGAACGTCGCTCGGTTCAGGTAGCATCGACGGGTTGCGAGTCTCGATCCCGAGACGCGCGCGTCGATGTCCCGCGAACCTTCGCGCTTCCACGACCGCCGAGCGGTCGGAGGCTGCCCCGGAGCGCCACCTCGTCGCGCTCCACCACGACAGCCGATAGGAAGAGGTTCAGATGTCGATGTCCGCCGTCCAGCCGGGAGCCCCCGTGGGCGCCCTCGACCCCCGCTCGTTCACGGAGCTCGGCGTCTCACCGGGGGTCGCCGAGGCGCTCGGGATCGACGGGATCGTGACGCCGTTCCCGATCCAGTCGCGCGTGATCCCGGATGCCCTCGCAGGTTCCGACGTGCTCGCACGCTCGCGGACCGGGTCCGGCAAAACGCTCGCGTTCGCGGTTCCGATCGTCGAACGGCTGCGGCCGGGGCGCAGACCGCACGCGCTGGTCGTCGTTCCGACGCGCGAGCTCGCCAGCCAGGTCGCGGACGGGTTCCGCGCGATCGTCGGCGCGAGCGGCCTCACGGTCGCTCCGGTGTACGGCGGTGTCTCCATCCCGGCGCAGGCCAAGAAGGCGAGGACCGCCGACATCGTCGTGGCGACGCCGGGTCGCCTGCTCGACCTCGTCGCCAGACGGCTGCTCCGTCTCGACCAGGTCGGCATCGTGGTGCTGGACGAAGCCGACCGGCTGTTGGACATGGGGTTCGTGCCCGACGTGCGGAAGATCCTCGCCCTGCTGCGCCCGGAACGTCAGACGATGCTCTTCTCCGCCACGCTCGACGGCGACGTCGGCGATCTCGCGCGCGAGGTCACGCGCCACCCCACCGTGCACGAGGTCGGCGACGGACGACTGACGGTGACCGACGTCGCGCATCGGTTCGTCGCCGTCGCTCATCCGGACAAGCACCCGAGGTTGATCCGTGAGCTGGCGGCCGAGCGTGACCTGGCCCTCGTCTTCGTGAGGACGCAGCGCGGAGCGGACCGCCTCGCGCGGGCGCTCCGGAAGGCGGGGTTCGGGGCCGGCGAGCTCCACGGCGGCATGTCGCAGGGCCAGCGCGAGCGCGCACTCGCACGCTTCGTGAGCCGCCACCGCGACGTGCTCGTCGCGACCGACGTGGCGGCACGCGGTCTCGACGTCGACGGCATCTCCCACGTCATCAACTACGACGCTCCTGCCGACCACACGACGTACGTGCACCGCGTCGGGCGGACGGGACGAGCTGGACGCCGCGGCGACGCCGTGACGTTCGTCACGCCGGATCAGCACACCGACATCGGCAAGATCGCGAAGCGTCTCGCCCTCACGACGGGCCTCGGACACACCCGGCCGGCTCCCGCCGCGCGCCGACGCGCCGAGCCTCGCCGCCGTCGACCCACGAGGTGACGCGGTCGGCGAACCGAACCTGGGGCGCGGTCCGTCCGGGCCGGCCCGGCGGAGGGAGCGAACCGATGCTCGGCGCGGGTTGTGCCGTACGGGCGCGCGGTCTAGTGTCCGCGTCGATCGCCAGGGAGGATCACCGACCTTGAGCACGGCCCGTCGCGCCTGCACCGCCGTCACGATCTCGCTCCTGTGCCTCGCTTCGAGCGCCCCCGCAACGATCGCCTCGACGAACGCGACGACGAAGCGGGCCAGCGTGAAGAACTCCGGCGCCGAGGCGCCTCAAGGAGGGCTCTACGAGTCGATCTCGGGGAGCGGCCGGTTCGTCGCCTTCGAGACCGTTTCGGCGCTGGTCCCCCGCGACACGAACGGCGAAACCGACGTCTACGTTCGCGATCTCCGCGAGGGCACGACCAGGATCGTCAGCGTGCGCTCCAACGGCGCCCTCGGCAACGGCGACAGTGGCTACGCGGCGATCTCGGCGAACGGGAGGTTCGTGACCTTCAGCTCGGAGGCGTCGAACCTGGTGAAGGGCGATACCAACGGTGTGCAGGACGTCTTCGTGCACGACCGCTCCATCGGCACGACCACACGCGTGAGCGTCAGCACCCGCGGACGGCAGGGGAACGACCACAGCAACGATCAGGCCATCTCGGCCAAGGGTCGGTTCGTCACGTTCGAGTCGGACGCGACGAACCTCGTCAGAGGCGACGCGAACGGATACGGAGACGTGTTCGTTCACGACCGGGAGACGGGCAGGACGACGCTGGTCAGTGTGAGCTCGTCCGGTGAGCAGGCGAACGCGCCGGCCGGCGGGCTGGCCCCCGGAACGATCTCGGCGGACGGGGCCCGCGTCGTGTTCGCCAGCGAAGCCACCAACCTCGTTCCGGGTGACACGAACGGTGCGCAGGACGTCTTCGTCCATGACCGGAGAACGGGCACGACGAGACGCGTGAGCGTCAACTCACAGGGCCAGCAGGGCGACGATCGGAGCTCCCTCGGCTCGATCTCCGGCAACGGCCGGTTCGTCGCGTTCTCGTCGCCAGCGACCAACCTCGTCGGGAACGACGCGAACGCCGAGGTGGACGTCTTCGTGCGAGACCTCGAGAAGAAGCGGACCACACGGGTGAGCATCGGATCGGCCGGCAACGAGGCGAACGGGCAGAGTACCTCCCCATCGATCTCGGCCACCGGACGGTACGTCGCCTTCGATTCGATGGCCGACGATCTCGTCGGGAACGACACGAACGACGCGCCCGACATCTTCGTGCGCGACCGCGAGCGTGGGAAGACCCGGCGGGTCAGCCTGAGCCGGACCGGCGTCGAGGGCGACAGCAACAGCGAGTATCCGCTGATCTCGGCGGACGGTCGCTTCGTGGCCTTCCAGTCGCTCGCGACGAACCTCATCGGCAACGACACGAACGCGACCACCGACATCTACGTCCGCGGCCCGCTGACCTGACGTCAGGGGCTGCAGCGGCCGACGACGCTCGCCGTCGAACGCCGCCGGTTCAGTCCGCCGACGCGACGGTGATGGCGATCTTCCCCTTCCGGCCGCGTCCTCCGCGCAGGTACCGCATCGCGTCGGGAACGTCGGCCAGAGCGAACGTCCGGTCGATCAAGGGCCGAACCTTCCCCGCTTCGATCAGGTCCGTCAGGGTCACGAGGTCGGCCGCGTGCTCCTTCGCCACGAACCCCTTCAACGTCTGGCTCGACACCAGGGAAAGCACCGGTGCCCGGACGGTCCCTCGACCGAAGCCACCGAGGAGCTTGCCCTTGCCGCCTTCGCCTCCCACGATCACGAGCGTTCCGCGAGGCGTCAGCGCCCGCCGTAACGCGGACAGCTCGCGGTTCCCGCCGGTATCCAGGATGACGTCGTATCGGGCCTCCGCCCTCGTGAAGTCCTCCTGGGTGTAGTCGACGACGGCGTCGGCGCCGATCGAGCGCACCGCCTCGATCTGGTCCGTGCTGCAGACACCGGTGACGATCGCACCGAACGCCTTCGCGATCTGCACCGCGAACGATCCGACACCTCCCGCGGCGCCGATCACGAGGACGGACGCTCCGGGCTGGACCTTGCCGTGGTCCCGGACCGCTTGGAGCGCGGTGGTGCCGGTGATCGGCACGGTCGCCGCTTCCTCGAACGAGAGGTTCGTCGGTTTCGGAGCCAGCTTCCCGACGTTCACGGTGGCGTACTCGGCGAACGCGCCGTCGCAGATGCCGTAGACGGCCTCGCCGACCTCGAACCCGGTGACGCCGGGGCCGACCGCCTCGACGCGACCGGCGACGTCGCGGCCTCGGACACGGATCTTCGGCTTCGTCAGACCGCTCGCCGGTCGGAACGCGAGCGGCATGCCGGCCATGAAGTGCCAGTCGCCCGCGAACAGGCTCGCCGCCCGCACGCCGATCGACACCTCACCCGCGCCGGCGTGGGGAGCGTCGATGTCTTCGAGGTGCAGGACCTCCGCCTCGCCGTAGCGATCTTGCACGATCGCCTTCATGGGACCTCCTCTGGCCGTCGGCACGGGTCACGGGCTCGGAAGCAGCCCGGGGTGCAGCATGGCAGACCGCTGCACGGGCGGCGTCGCTCGCTTCCACCGGCCACACGCGCGTGGACGACCCGACGCCACCTCCTGCATAGTGGGCATCTCGCGACCCATGGCGGTTCGCGGACGGGAGGCACGACGATGACGGTGAAGGCGATCGTGGCGCACCATGTGGCCGACTACGACGAGTGGCACCGGGTGTTCGAAGAGCACGGCGAGGTCCGTCGTCAACATTCGGCCGAGGGGCACGTCATCCACCGAGGCGTCGCCGATCCGAACCAGATCGTTGTGGTGAACGACTTCCCGACGGCCGAGCAAGCCCGCGCCTTCATGGCCGACCCGAGCCTGCCGGCCGCGATGGAGCGAGCGGGGGTCGATTCGGAGCCCGCCATGTACCTCGTGGAGCAGGCTGAGGACGCCCGGTACTGATCAGTCGGTCCCGATGCTGCGGGCCGCCCGAGACGTTCCGGCGCCGACGAACCGCAGGCAGGGGGATCAGGGGGACCGGATGGCGTTCGGGAAGTACCGCGGTTGTGCGATCGCACGCGACCGAGGCCGGTTGTCTGTGGGATCGAGCGCATCCTGAACGCCGCTCCCCCGACGCCTACTCCAGAGGACGGCGAACGAACGAGGCCGTCTCGTCCCGATCCCCGGCGGAGGGGGCACATCGGATGGATCGTGGGCGGATCGTTGGTGACCGGACTGGCTGTCGGTCTCTTCCTCGCCACCGCTGGGTTCGTCCCTGCCGAGGAGGGCAGGGTCACCGGGGCACTCCTGTGCGGATCCGCGCTGGGTTGGGCGATGTTGGCCATACTCTCCGCACGGTTCAGCGACCAGCCCCAGAGATGGGCGGCAGTTCCTGCGCTGTTCATGGGATCGGGCGGTCTTCTCTTGCTGGGGTTCGGCTCCTCGGCGCACGGTGTGCTCAAGTGGGTGTGGCCCCCCGCGCTGCTGGTCTTGGCCGTTTGGATGATCATCCACTCCCGCCGGCAGCTGCGTAGCGGAAGCCGGTGGCTGCTCTACCCCGTGTTCGCTGCGCTCCTTCTTGCCTCGGTCGGGGGCGTCTACGAGACCGTGAGTGAAGCGACGGACGCGGACGCCTTCCCGATGGCTGGTCAGCTGATCGACGTCGGCGGGCACAGCTTGCATCTCCGCTGCACTGGCTCCGGCAGCCCCACCGTGGTGCTCGAACCAGGTGCAGGCTTGATGTCGTCGGCTCTCGGGTGGATAGAACCGGCCGTTGCTCGTGACACCCGGGTCTGCGTGTACGACCGTGCAGGTCGCGGCTGGAGCGAGCCTGCAGACACCCCGCAGGATGCCACCCAGATCGCGACCGACCTGCACACGCTGGTGGCTCGCGGCGACGTTCCCGGGCCCTACGTGCTGGCCGGCCACTCGTTCGGTGGCCTCTACGTGCTCACGTTCGCCGCGCTCTACCCCGACGATGTCGCCGGCATGGTGCTGGTGGACTCGACCGCACCCGCATCGGCTGCTCCACCTGCCGCAACCTCGCGCGGCGACGGTCGCTCCGATGACGTTCTGAGCCACGTCTCCGCACTGCTCTCATCTTCGGCTCGACTCGGTGTTGGCCGCCTGCTCGCCCGATCTGACTACTTCGGTCTGCCGCCGCGTTCTCAGGACGAACTGCGAGCCAGCGCCGCGACCGCCGACCACTTGAAGAGCACCATCGACGAGTACATCCAGGCGAACGCCTCGACGAGCGAAGCTGCCACTCTCTCTGACTTCGGTGACAAGCCCCTGGTCGTCCTCACGGCCGGGGTTGGGAGTGACCCGTCTTGGATGACCGCGCAGGACCGCCTGGCCACGTTGTCATCGAACAGCGACCACCGCGTGGTCGACGGAGCTGTCCACGTTTCGCTGCTCTATGACGAGCACGACGCGGCCGTCACCACCCAGGCGATCCTCGACGTTCTCTCATCCGTCAGGAGCGGCGATCCGCTCGTTCCGTGATCGAGATCCGAGGCGCCTTCGAACCGGTCGGTGCCGTCGGCTCTGAGTGAGTGAGTGAGTGGGCGGGGGAGGATTCGAACCTCCGTAGGCTACGCCGGCGATTTTACAGACCGCTCCCTTTGGCCGCTCGGGCACCCGCCCCAGACCGTTCGATGATATCGGAGCCCGGTCCCCTCTCGGTCGCCGCTACCGCTCCAGCACGATCTGCCGGACGTCGGTCCGGCCCGCGCGGAACCCGCCCTCGCAGTAGGACAGGTAGTAGCGCCACATCCGGCGGAACCGCTCGTCGAAGCCCTGCGCCGTGACCTCGTCGATCCGCGCGTCGAAGTTCCGGCGCCACTCGCCGAGCGTGCGCGCGTACGAGCTCCCGTACCCATGGTCCTCCCGCCACGCGAGCCCGTGATCGCGGGCGAGGTCGCGGAGCACCATCGGCGCCGGCACCTGTCCTCCTGGGAAGACGTAGCGCCGGATGAAGTCGGGGTTCCGGTCGGAGCTCCGCCAGTGCGTGTCGGCGACGACGATGATCTGGAGCCCGATCGTGCCGCCGGGCCGCACACGGTCGCGGAGCACCCCGAAGTACGGCGCCCACAGCGACTTCGGGATCGACTCGATCATCTCGATCGACACGACGCGGTCGAACGTGCCCGTCGTCTCCCGGAAGTCCTCGAGCCGCACGTCGATCCGGTCGGCCAGCCCGCGCTCGGCGACCAGCTTCGCGACGTGGTCGCGCTGCTCCCGCGACACCGTGATCGCGGTGACGCGACATCCGAGCTCGCCCGCCGCGAAGATCGAGAACCCGCCCCAGCCGCATCCGATCTCGAGGACCTCGTCGCCGGCGCGGACGCCGGTCGCCTCCGCGAGCCGCCGGTACTTCTCGCGCTGCGCGTCCTCGAGCGACATGTCGTCGTCCGCGAACACCGCCGACGAGTAGGTCATCGAGGGATCGAGCCAGAGCGCGAAGAAGTCGTTGCCGAGGTCGTAGTGCTCCACCGTCCGCCTGAGCGGTCCCCGCGGCGCCGCCGAGCGCCCGAGCGCCCGCCACGCGCCCTTGCCGGCGCGCTCGAGCACCTCGCCGCCCGGCACGTCGAGGCCCTCCTCGAGGTGCACCGCGCCGAGCTCGATCACGCTCGGGAGGTCCGGGGACTCGAAGTCGCCCGCGACGTACCCGTCGGCGAGCCCGATCGCGCCGAGGGTCGCCAGCCGTCGGAGCAGCTTCGGGTCGCGCAGCTCGACGACGGCCTCGGGCCCGTCGCTCGGACCGGAGAACGTCCGGACGTCGCCGTCGGGGAGGACGACGGTGAGCGTGCCGTGCCGCACGCGCGCGCCGATCGCAGAGAGGACGCCACGCTCGATCGTCCCGCGGACGGTCATGCGGCCTCCAGCAGACGGCTCGCTCCGGCGCGGACGATCGTGACGGGATCCTCGGGCGGCGCACCGCGGCGCCGGTACGGAGCTCCCTTCAACCAGAGCTGGAGCGCTTCCCAGTGGATGCCGCCGATCACCTTGAGGGTCAGCAGCGGATGGCGCACGAACGCCGATGCCAGACGCGGTCCGTCGAGAGGAACGCGCCGCGCCGTCAGCGCCGCGTCGAGCACGTGACCCTCGCGGGTCGTCTCCCGGACGACGACGGCGACCCGGTCGTCGGGCACCCGCGTCCGGAAGTCGTAGATGGCGTCCATGTCGATGAACGGCGAGACGAACAGCTCCTTGCCGAACACCGCACGGACCGTCGAACCCGCCGACACACCGTCGTCGACCGGCACGAGGTACGAGTGCCGCTCGCCGAACGTGTTCGAGACCTCGTAGAGGATCGCCCGGAGCGCGCCGTCGTTCCCGTGGCAGAACCAGACCGACAAGGGGTTGAAGACGTAGCCGAGGATCCTCGGGAAGCTCAGGATCCGGATCGCGCCCCCCTCGAGGTCGATCCCGGCGTCGGCGAGGTGTCGCTCGATCCACGGCCGCAGCGCGGAGCCGTCGCGCGGCCCGTGATCGCGGATGTGGAAGCTGACCGGTCCGGGTCGGTCAACCGAGAAGCCGGCCACGCTCCGGTCGAGGCGGTCGAGCTCGTCGAGGTCGAGGAGCAGGTACCACACTCGGTACCTCAGCCGATGACGCCGCGGCACGTGGCGGCTGTGCGTGACGACCCCCTCGAACAACGCCGACGCCGTCGCCGTCATGCCGACCACGCCCCTATCGTCGCAGGCTCGCTTGCGGCGCGTGCGGCCGGTTCGCTCGGCGCAATCGGCACCGCGTGCGTCTCCGAGGGCGACCACCACGGAGCCGGTGAACCGAGGCCCGCCGCCACCGCCAAGCCGGCGCGGAGGCCGTCCTCGTGGAAGCCGGAGCCGTGGTAGGCGCCGGCGAACCACGTCCGGCGCTGACCCTGCAGCAACGGGAGGCGACGCTGCGCCTCGACGGACCGCGCGTCGAACTGCGGGTGCCGGTACGTGAACCGACCCTCGATCGAGCGCGGCTCCCGCGCAGGGTTCACCGTGACGAACACCGGCCTGGCC
>DATHTO010000163.1:0-1799 GCA_035463115.1 Actinomycetota bacterium
CGCGACACGCCGTACGCCGGCGTGGCGAGCATCGTGCGCAGCGCCCTCGAGCGCGGCGAAGCTCCGCGGATCTTCGAAGACGGCGCGCAACGTCGGAACTTCGTCCACGTCGCCGACGTGGCGCGCGCGAACGCGATCGCGATCGAGGCCGACGCGGAGGGGCCGTTCAACGTCGCGGGTCCCTCGTCGCAGACCGTCCGTGAGATGGCGGATGCGCTCGCCGACGCGTTCGCCGGTGCCGAACGTCCGAAGGTGGTGGGCGGCGGGAGGCTGGGCGACGTGCGACATGTCACCGCCTCTCCCGAGCGCGCGACGCGCGAGCTCGGCTTCACGGCCACGGTCGCGTTCTCCGACGGCATGAAGGAGTTCGCGACCGCGCCGCTCCGCGCGACGGCGCCGGCGTCACGGCCCGGGGGCTCGACCGGGCTCACACGCGACGTCGCTCGAGCAGCTCCTTGAGACGCTGGAGATCCGCGCCGTTCGCGCGTCGCATCGCGACCGTCAGGGCCGGCGCCGCGATGCCCGCGAACCCCGACGGCTCGCCGCGGTTCCGGAGCGTCATGCGGGTGCCGGCGCCCACGTCCTCCCACTCGTACGTCGTCTCCATGGCGAACGGCCCGTCGGCGGTCCGCATCACGAGTCGCGTGTCCGGATCGAGCTCCACGACCTCGTAGGTGTATCGGAGCTCCCGCCCGAGGAACCGAGCGACGAAGTCGAGCTGGGATCCGACGACGAGCGGCGGCGGCGTGCGCCACGTCACCGACGTGATGTTCCGGTACCAGCGCGTGGCGTTCGTGGGGTCGCCGGCCACGGCCGCCACCTCGGCCCTGGGCCGCGCGATCTCGATCTGGCTGATGACGTCGACCGTCGCCACGGCGAGATGTTCGCACCCATCGCGGCCGAGGGGGAGGGAGAGCCCCAACGCGGCGCCAACGTCGCCGCAACCCCGTTGAGGCACGTTCGAGCCGATCGAGAGCCGTTCGACGAGCCGATCGGAGGACGGCCGAACAGGCGCTCGCGCAGGCCGTTCCCGTGTGACGCGCCTTAGCGCTCGGGGATCTCGACGTCGCGAGCCGTCGGCTCCGGCCGCGCGTCGACGCCGCTGGTCGAGACCTCGTCGCCGCGCCGTTCGAGCAGGTACGCGCCCACGGTCGCGGCCGCCGTCGCGAACACCACGACGGCGTAGGTCGCGAGGATCACGTCGAGCAGCCGAGCGAGACCGCTCTCGAGCCCGAGCGGCTCGCCGGCGACGCTCGCGAGCGCGACCCCGTGCAGCGTGTCGCCGTACGACCGCTCACCGTCGCCGAACTCGAACAGCAGCTGGCTCGCGCTCAGCACGACGATGGTGTGCACGATCGCGAGCCACGCGATGCGGTCCCGCAGCACACGTCCGGCGCTCCTCGTTCCGCGCACGGCCGAACCGACGATCCTGCCGGCGCGAGCCACCCGGGCGAGCCGGATCGCCGCGATGAACCGCAGGAACGGCAGCGCGAGGAAGATCACCTGCCACCAGTTCCGGCGCAGGAACCCGCCGATCGACGGCGACAGCACCCCGCGGAGGACGAACTCCGCCGCGAACACACCCCACAGAACCCAGCCGGCGACCAGCAACGCGGCGCGGAGCGGCGTGCCGCCGTCGGCGAGGTTCTCGCCGATCACGATCAGCACGAAGACGACGCCGAGCGCCGATGCGATCGGCGCGAATCGGACCTCGAGCGCTTCGACCCATGCTGCGCGCGCGACGGCGTCGTGCTTCGGTGGTGGGCTGGCGAGGGCCATGCCGGCGATGTTGCCCCCCA
>DATHTO010000164.1:0-3694 GCA_035463115.1 Actinomycetota bacterium
ATCGGCGCGATCGCCAGCGCCACGGCGTTCGCGCTGCCAGACGGTGATCGCGAACCTCGGACGATCGAGATCTCGATGCGGTACTCGCGGTTCGAGCCGGCGACGATCGAGGTCGAACCGGGCGAGACCGTCCGGTTCGTGGTTCGGAACGCCGACCCGATCGATCACGAGTTCATCCTCGGGGACCGCGCCGTCCAGCGAGCGCACGAACATGGGACCGAGGCGTACCACCCGCCCCGCCCCGGCGAGATGTCGGTGGCCCCGCTCGAGACGGCCGTGACGACCTACACCTTCCCCGACGCTCCCGGAACGCTGATCCTCGGATGCCACCTGCCGGGGCACTACGCCTACGGGATGCGGGCCGACGTGCGGATCGGCTGAGCCGGAGCCGTAGTCTCCCGGGTGCGAGGTTGCCTGTCCCTCGACCGATAGGCGGGTCGCCCGTCCCCACGATGGGCCAGGGGAGAGGAGGCTCGCATGCATCTGCGTGCGCCGGACGTTCCGTTCCTCGACGCGGAGGTCGTCCTCGACACGTCGGTGGTGACGACCCCCTTCGCGTTCCTCGGCATCCCGTACGGCCCGCCGTACCGTCCCGAGGACATGACCGATGCGGCCGGCGCCGCCGACGCGGTCCGCACGTGCGTCCGACGGATGGAGTACGCATCGGCGGCTCATCACCACGACTTCGATCTCGATGGGCCGCTGTTCCACGACGGCCACGTGACGGTGACCGACTGCGGCAACGTGGTCGGGGACGACACGGATCCCGGCGCGATCTGGGATCGGGCGATCGACGTCGTGCGCCCGCTGGTCGAACGCGGCGTGACGCCGTTGGTGATGGGAGGGCTCGACGCGATCCCGCCGATCGTCGCCGAGCCGTTCGCGGCGGCCGCCGAGCCGCTGCACGTCCTGCACGTGGACGCGCATCTGGACTTCCGCGACGAGGTGGGCGGTGAACGGCGTGGCTACTCGAGCCCGATCCGACGGATCCGGGAGATGCGTCACGTCGGCGAGATCGTGCAGGTCGGCCTCCGCGCGGTCGGGAGCGGTCGGCCGAGCGACGTCCGTGACGCGATCGGGTCCGGCAACGTGCTCGTGAAGGCCGACGAGGTGCATGCGTTCGGCGTCGCCTCCGTGGTCGATCGCCTCCAGCGGATCGGCGGACGATGGATGGTCACGATCGACTGCGACGGCCTCGATCCGTCGATCGCGCCCGGCGTCGGATGGCCGGAGCCCGGCGGGCTCACCTTCCCGCAGATCTCGACGATCGTCCGTGCGCTCGCGCGCCGATCGTCGATCGCGGCGCTCGTCGTGACCGAGTACCAGCCCGACCGCGACATCGCCGGCATCACCGCGCTCACCGTCGCCCGCCTGTTCCTCAACACGATCGGCCTCCAACGCCGTTCCGGATGATCGGAACGCCGCGGGCCGGGTATGCCGGGCCCACGCGTCGACATCAGGAGGCGACATGGACGAGCAGACCGGCCGCAGCGGTGGCGAGATCACCGACGAGCAGATCCGGGAGCGCGCGTACGAGATCTCGCAGCGGCAGGATGCCGGCACCCCGGAGGAGAACTGGCGTCGCGCCGAGGAGGAGCTCCGAGGCGGCACGACGGAGGGTGCGGGTTCGGGTTCCGATGCAGGGATCGGTGGCGCCGACGTGCCCGGAGGCGGCTACGGCGACGTCGGCGGGATCGGAGACACGAGCGGGTCCGGCGACGCGGGGATCGGTGGGACCGGTGGGGACGCCGGCGGCGAGCCCAGCGAGGACCTCCCGGGAGAGCCGCGTCGCCCTAACGAGCGACGCGCGATCGCAGCCGTCGCTCCGCGACGGTCAACGGCACCGACGGTCCGTCGGGCGTGGCATCCGACGGCGTCTGCCTCGGTCGGATGCCCGGGCGCGCGAAGCCCACTAGCATCCTGGTACCGACCGAGGGAGGGTGCATGGACGACCAGCAGACGACGGAACTGAGCGACGAGCAGATCGTGACCGCGATGCCCGGCGCCGCCGGAACCGTGCGCGCCAGCCAGCTCGGAACCGACGGCGACGCCGACGGAACCGACGGCGACGCGACCGACGGCAAGGACGGCGACGCGAAGGACGCCGACGCGACCGACGGCGACGCCACCGACAGCACCGACGGCGACGCGCAGGACGCCGACGGAACCGACACCCCCTCGTGAACCTCGACGCGCCGCCGCGTCCGCCCGCAGCGGACACCGACGGCGCGCCCGGCGCGCTCGCGCGCTGCGTCGGCGACCCCACCGCGTTCCTGGCGACGTCGTGGGGTCGTTCGGCGTCGCTGGTCGAGAACGCCGATCGGGCGGGGTTCGCCGACCTGCTGACGCTCGACGACGTCGACCGCTTCATCACGACGCAGGCGTTGCGCGTTCCGTACGTGCGGCTCGTGCGAGCCGACACGAAGATCCCCGAACCGGCGTACACGCGGTCGGGGCGCACGGGATCCCGTGACGTCGGGGGCATCGTCGACCCCGCGAAGGTCGCGGCGGCGTTCGCCGACGGAGCGACCCTCGTCCTCCAGGGGCTCCACCGGTGGCACGAACCGGTGACGCGCTTCTGTCGCGACCTCGAGTTCGAGCTCGGCCACCCGTGTCAGGTCAACGCCTACGTCACGCCGCCCGGAGCGCAGGGTCTCGCCACGCATGCGGATGCCCACGACGTGTTCGTGCTCCAAGCGTTCGGCTCGAAGCGCTGGCACGTCGGCGCGGCGCCCGCAGGTGGGCAGCCGATCGAGGCGGAGCTCGCGGTCGGCGACGCGCTCTACATGCCGCGCGGCACGCCGCACAGCGCATCGGCGCAGCGCGCGGTGAGTGGCCACCTCACGGTCGGGATCCACGTCACGCCGTGGCGTGAGGTGATCCGCGACGTGCTGGCCCGGCTCGACGACGACCCCGCCGTCGCGGGCGACGTGCCGGCCGGGTGGCTCGGTGATCCCTCCGCGTTCGCCGCCGCGCTCGGCGACCGGCTCGCGTTGCTCGCGGCGAGCCTCCGCGACGACGTCGATCCGCTCGAGGTCGTCGATCGCCGTCTGGAGCGGTTCCTGTCGACGCGCGCCCAGCTGGCGCGCGGCACGGTCGCGGCGGCGGCGACGGCACGTGCGATCGGCGACGCGACGGTCGTCGAGCGACGTTCCGGCTCGGTGTGCGTGGTGCGACCCGGCCGTGACGACCTGCAGGTGCTCCTCGGCGACCGACGCCTCACGATGCCGGCGTGGGTCGAGCCCGCGATGCGTCGGATCGCCGAGACCGACGTCCTGCGCGTCGGCGACCTCGCGGCGGAGCTTCCGAGCGCCTCGGGTCGTGCGGTGCTGATCCGACGGCTGGTGCGAGAAGGCCTGCTCGCGGTCCGCGACGGCTCCGAGGACGCCTCGCGCGCGGCGTCCGGCGGCTCCTCCGACGGCCCGCAGGGCGGGTAGGCGGCGGACCCCGCGTGCCGACGCTCGACGACCGGTGCACGCTGCGCAGCGAGGGCCGCGGCGAGGACCTCACCGGCACCGCGTCGACGGTGCGTCGATGGGTGCTCGTCGAGTCCATCGGTCCGTGGGGGCGCGACGGCTTCCATGACGCCCGTCTGCCCGACGGCGTCGCGAACGCGCTGCATGCCTACGGACACGCGGCCGGCGCGCGCGTGCTGTTGATCCGTCGGACCGACCGGCGTCCGGACCGTGCGACC
>DATHTO010000165.1:0-18126 GCA_035463115.1 Actinomycetota bacterium
TCTCCTCCGCAGTGTCATCGCAGACGAGCTCGTCCGCGACGCCGGCATCCGCGCCGACGACCTGGTCGTCGAGATCGGCGCCGGCGACGGGCGCCTGACGGCACCGCTGGCCCGACGTGCCTCGCATGTCGTGGCGATCGAGATCGACCCGCGCTTCGCCGGACGACTCCGGGAACGCTTCGACAGCGACCCACGCGTGACCGTCGTCCACGCCGACGCGCATGTCGTTCCGCTTCCCGAGGAGCCGTTCCGCGCCTTCGGCAACATCCCGTTCGGCATCACGAACGCGCTCCTCCGTCGTCTGCTCGACGATCCGCTCTCGCCCCTGACCCGCGCCGACCTGATCGTGCAATGGGAGGTCGGACGGAAGCGCTCCGACGTCTGGCCGTCGACGGCGCTGACGCTGGGGTGGGCACCCTGGTGGGAGCTGTCATCGACGCGACGCATCCCCCGGACCGCCTTCGATCCGCCGCCGTCCGTCGACGCCGCCGTCGTGCGGGTGACGCGACGCACGCCGGCGTTGCTCGGTGCCGAGCATCGCGATGCGTACGTCGAACTCGTGCGCGACGCCTTCGTTCAGCCGACGTGGCCGGTGCAACGGGTGCTCCGTGAGACGTTGCGTCCGCTCGCGTGGAAGCGGTTCGCTCGACAGCGCGGGCTCCCGCTCGGATCGACGCCGCGGCACCTCGACACGTGGGATTGGCTCGCGCTCTACCGCCTCGTCGAACGATCCGGCCTGGAGAGCGTGACGCTCACGCGTCGCGCGCCACGGCCCCGCGACCGACGCGGGCAACCCCGCCGGCGATGAGGCGCCGTCGGCCTGCGTGGAAGGCGTGCGACGGACGTGGATGGCGTTCGACGGACAGGTCGCCCGGTTTCCCGGGCACGGGACCGGGTATCTCGCGCCGCATGGCTCGGGTCCTCCGTCGGTCTGTCGTGCTCGTCGGCGTCATCGCCCTCATCGCGACGGCGTGCGACAACCCGGGTGACGAAGCCGTCGAGGACCGCACCGTCCCCTCGGCGACCGAGGCCACCCCGTCGCCCTCTCCCGTTGACGACGGCGGAGGCGCCGACACCGAACTGACCCTGGTCGCGGAGAACTTCGCGTTCTCACCGAGCGAGCTGGCCGTCGCGGGCGGCGGCGACGTCACGATCCGGTTCGAGAACCGCGACACGGTGCAGCACGCGTTCTCGCTCTTCCCCGAGGGCAGCGAGGAGAAGCAGGAGGCGATCTTCCTCGGCAGCCCGGTCAGCGGCCCGAGCGGCACCGAGCGCTACGCGTTCCCCGCGCCGGAGCCCGGTGCGTACGTCTTCCTCTGCCCGATCCACCCCGACGAGATGGTCGGAGCGCTCACGGTCGGTTGAGACGCCGACGCGGTCGGGGTCGGCGAGAGCGGCGCCGACGCGGTCGGGGTCGGCGAGAGCGGCGCCGACGCTCGCGATCTAGTGACGCGCCTTCAGCTCGGCGATCGACGCCGCCGCGCGGAACTTCACCACCGTCCGCACGAGCAAGATCGCGGCGATCGCCACGAGCTGTGCTCCGAGGATCACGCGGTTCACGTCGACGGCCGGGCGCCAGACGACCTCGTCGCCACGGATCACGTAGACGCCCGTGGGCTTCGCGTTCAGCCCGTAGCCGCTGCCGCGTCCCTTGCCTTCGCCGTTCGGTCCCTCTCCCTCGCCGCCGCCGGCTCCGCCCTGGACCCGCGCCGCCGGGATCACCGTGACGCCGTTCCGCTCGTAGGGCTCGCCGAACACGCGCTTGACCGTCATGACGTCGGTCGCCTGCCGGATCGTCTCGCGCACGTCGGTATCGGTCATGACTTCCGCCTCCTCCCACGACCGGTGGCCCAGCGCCGCCGGTCCGTCCATCGGTCAGCGTAGGCAGCGTGCGATCCGGCGCCACGGGCTGGAGTGCCCGCTGCCGCGGTGCCGTGCGGCGACCGGACGAGGTGACGGATCAGGCTTGCGGTGCGAACTCGTCCCAGATCGGGTCGGTGATCGCGTCGTTCTCCGCCATGCCCCACGCCTCGGTGATCGTTTCACCGTCGACGTGGAAGACGTTGACGTAGTTGTACTCCGCGCTCGCGCCGCTCGGCGCCGTGACGACGGCGGTCCCGAGCACCACGGTGTGCTCGTCACTCGCGATCACGTCGTGGACGTCGGCCTTCATCGAGTCGGGCGTCGCGACGCCGCTCATCATCTGCGCGACGGTCTCCTTGCCGCGGTACGTGCCCGCGCTGCGGCTGTTGCCGCCGACGTGCCAGACGATGTCGTCCGCGATGTGGGCGTCGAACCATCCCATGTCGCCGCGCTCCATCGCGGAGAACATCTCCCGGATCAGCTGGGCGTTCGGATGCTGGTCCATCGCTGGACCTCCCTCTCCGGCCGATCGGGCGACCGGACCCCGCGGGCACGCGAAGGCGGACGTCGAGCGTCGCACCGGAGCCCCGAACGCGCAACCCGCCGGCGCCCGGACGGAGGCCGACACGATGGGCTCGCTCGGTCTTCGCGGGCTGTCGGACGGGCTACGTCGGCGACGGGCTCCCGTCGAGGGACCGACCCGTCGAGACGGAGCCGAGCGGCGCGCCGCTCCGGACGAGATCCGCGAACGCGTCGGCGGCCATCGGTCGAGCGAACCAGTACCCCTGCGCGTAGCGGCAGCCGTTCGCGCGCAGGAACGCGTACTCGTCCTCGGTCTCGACGCCTTCGGCGTGCGCGACCATCTCGAGGCTGTGCGCGACCTGGATCATCGCGCGCACCATGCCCGCCAGCCGGACGTCGCGGTCGACGTTCCGGATGAACTCTCGGTCGATCTTGAGGATGTCGACCGGCATATGCTTGAGCCGCGACAGCGACGAGTACCCCGTTCCGAAGTCGTCGATGGCGAGTCCCAGGCCCCATGCGCGCAGCTCGCGGAGCACCCGCTGCGTGCGGTCGGGGTCGGCCATCGCGGTGGATTCCGTGATCTCGGCGGTGAGCTTCGACGGGTCGAGGTCGAGCTTCCGCAGTCGTTCGACGACTCGGTCGGCGAGGCGGGGGGTCCAGAGCTGGCGCGGGGACAGGTTGAACGAGATCGCGAGGTCGAGCCCTTCGGAGAGCCACGCGAGCTGCTGACGTGCCACCTCCTCGATCACCCAGTCTCCGATCGCCTCGATCAGCCCGAGCTCCTCCGCCGCGGGGATGAACTCCCCGGGAGCGAGCAGCCCGCCGAACGGGTCCTGGGACCGGATCAGTGCCTCGGCGCCGACCACGCGCCGGTCGTTCAGGTCGATGACGGGTTGGTAGTGGAGCATCCAACGTTCCTCTGCCACGGCTTCGCGCAGGAGCGACGAGTACGACAGCTTGCCGAGCGCGTCGTCCTCGTCGGCGGAGAAGAGCACGCATCCGCCGGGCTCCAGACGCTTCGCCCGGTACATCGCGACGTCGGCGTTGCGGAGGAGCCCCTCGACCGAGTCCGCGTCGCGCGGGAAGACGCTCACGCCGATCGAGCCGAACGCGTGGAACTCCACCCCGTGCAGATCGAACGGCGCAGCCATCGCAGCGAGCACGCGATCGGCGACCCTGCGGATCGCGGGGTCGGTCTCGCCGTGCTCGATGTCGGCGATCACGAGGAGGAACTCGTCACCGCCCTGCCGCGCGACGAGGTCGGTCTCACGCGTGCACGACCGGAGTCGCTCGGCGAGTGCGGTGAGCAACGCATCCCCCGCATGGTGACCGAGCGAGTCGTTCACGAGCTTGAAGTTGTCGAGATCCAGGTAGAGCACGCCGACCGACGTTCCGTCTCGCTTCGCGCGCTCGACCGCCAACGTCAACGTCTGCTCGAACAGCTCCCGGTTCGGAAGCCCCGTCAGGCTGTCGTGATACGCGAGATGTGCGACGCGAGCCTCGGCTTCCTTGAGCTCCGTGACGTCGAACAACACGCCGTGTTCCCACAGCACCCGCCCCTCGTCGTCGCGGAAGGCGTACGCCCGGTCGCGGATCCACACGACCCGCCCATCGGGCCGCACCATCCGGTAGTCGGTCAGATCGCCCCCGTCGCCCGTGAGGAAGGCATCGCTCTCGGCCTTCACCATCGCGCGGTCGTCGGGGTGGACGAGTCGCAACCAGAGGTCAGGATCGTCGCGGTACGCGTCGGGCGTCACGCCGAGGATGTCGCGGATCTGCGGGCTCACGTAGAACGTCCGCTCGCCGTCATCGGCGTAGACGACGGCAGGGATCTGCTCGACCAGGCTCCGGTACCGCAGCTCCGCCTCGTTCAACGCGATCTCGGCGTCCCGTCCGGCGATCAGGGCGCGCGCGTCGCGGAACGAGACGATGGCGTCGCCGCCCGAGGAGGTCCGCGCGCGGATCTCGACCGGGAGGTCGTCGGCGTCGACCCGGCGCAGCGTCGCGTCGAACGGCACCTCACCGTCGGGCGGATCCCGCCAGTCGGGGACGAGCTCGGTGATGTCGCGGCCGGTGGGATCGAGGCCGGCGAGCGCGGCGACACGCTCGTTCGCCCGGATGACGCGACGCCCACGTAGCACCAGCAGCGCCTCGGGGGCGAGCGTGAACAGGGCATCGGCCGTCGGGCCGGCGTCGGCCACCGGAGGTTCGTTGACACGCATCCTCGAAGAGGCATCGGGGCGCTGGCCTCGCGACCTGAGCCCCGGCCCATCCGGGACGGGACCCACGCCCGGTGTCGTTCCGTCCCGGGCCTTGCGAGGCTGGCCGCCAGGAGGGAACGAGCCGGCCAGAACGAGCAGGCCAGACGGAACAGGAGGAACGAGATGGACGACGGACATGGCAGGCTGCCGAAGGTCATGACGGGTGCCGTGGCGACGCTCGCGGCCGTGGGGATCGCCGGTCTCGCGGTGCCACCGGTCCGGCGCCGGCCGGTGGGGGTCGAGCGGGGTGCACCGACCGGAGTGGTGGACGTCGACGCCTTCCCGAGCCCGTTCCGGCGGTACGCGCGGACGGCGTTCGGCGATCCGGTGCCCTCGTTCGGATCCGCGGTGATCTGGGGACGCGCCCGGTTGCGACCGGGAGGCCGCGGACCGTGGTTCCATGCGCGGGCCGCGACCTACCACGAGCTCGGCCGGGCGTTCGTCGCCGACTTCCCGCTCACCTGGTTCGGGATCGGGCTCACGGGTGGACGCGACGCTCTGATCGACGGACACGGCCGCGCGGCGGCGTTCGGCCGGGCGAGGGCCGCGGCCCCGGAGACCGACGGCTCGGCGAACGCGTTCATGTGGCTCGAGGCCGGGATGTTCCCGGAGACGTGGTGCGTCGAGGGCGTCCGTCTCGAGGAGGTCGACGCGGGCACCGTCCGTCTGTGGGTTCCGCCTCGCGACGAACCGATCACCTGGCGCCTCGACCAGGCCGGCATGCCCGCTCGCCTCGAGGTCCTCCGGCACAAGGTGCCCGACGAGCCGCCCGTGCCGCAGGCGATCGACCTCGGGCCGTGGCACGACGTCGGAGGGGTGCGGTTCTTCACGTCGGCGACGGTGACGTGGGCCGACGAGGGCCGGCCGTGGCTGCGGTGGCGGATCGACGGCGTCGAGCCCGGCGCCGACGTGCGTCCGTTCATCGACCGCGTGCGCGCCGACGTCGGGGACGACGTCGAGAACGCACCGGCCGCCGCGATCGCGCGCTAGCCTGCGATCCGTGCGGTGGACCGACCTCGAGCGACTCGACCCAGCTTTCGCCGACCGCGTCCGGGCACGGTTCGACGTGCAGAAGCACAAGCTGATCGCCACCGTTCGCGCCGACGGCGCCCCACGCCTGTCGGGCGTCGAGGTGACGTTCCGCGACGGCGACCTCTGGTTGGGGATGATGCCGGGCTCACGGAAGGGCGCCGATCTCCGCCGCGACGCCCGACTCGCGCTCCATACCTCGAGCCCCGATCCGTCCGACGACGATCCGTCGGCATGGATCGGTGACGCCAAGCTCGACGGTCGCGCGATCGAGGTGACCGACCCCGACGAGGTGCGACGCTTCGCCGACGCTCAGGACCAGATGCCACCCGGCTCCTTCGACCTGTTCAGGGTCGAGATCGACCGGGTCACGACCGTCCGCGTCGGCGATCCGCCCGATCACCTCGAGATCGACACGTGGACGCCCGAGCACGGGAGGACGCAGACGCGGCGGACCTGAGCCGTCGTGACCGTGCCGCCCCCAACCGTTGCGACGGTGCGCCCTCCGGCGTAGCATCCGCGCCACGGCGGCGGCCCGCCGCCCAAGCCCGATCCGGGTGCCTGCGCCACCCGGCGACGACGGGACAAAGGGGAACACGGTTCCTCCGGGTCGGCAGGGTCGGCACGCCCGGAGCTGCCGTCGTGAGCGCGCAGGCCTCGCGCCGGCGGCCGGAGGCAGCCATGACCCAGCAGAAGCACTTCAAGGCGCTCGTCCGCGCCCGCATGGCGCGAACGGGTGAGCGGTACGCCACGGCACGGCGTCACCTCGCGACGAGGGCGGATCTCACCCGACTCGACGACGCGGCGACGATCGAGGCGCACGCCAAGCACGCGATCGCCGTCGCGTTCTCGCCGAGCGGCGACGCGCTGCTGTCCGGCGGGTTCGGCGGTGAGGCGCGGATCTGGTCGCCCATCGACGCCACCGCGGTCGGTGACCTGGTTGGGCACACCGGCTCGGTCAACGGGTTCGCGTTCGTGCGAGACGGCACCCGCGTGGTGACCGTCTCGTCGGACCGCACCGTCCGCGTCTGGGATCTCGCGGCGCGGTCCGAGCTCGTGTCGTTCCGGGCGCACGGGCGAGGTGCCGTCGCGGTCGACGTTGCCGCGGACGGCTCGATCGTGACCGGTGGCTACGACGGCACGGTGCGTCGGTGGGCGACCGACGGCACCGAGCTGGGGCGCACGAAGCTCGGAGCCCGCGCGGTCGCCGTCGCCGCGCATCCGACCGAAGCGTGGGTCGCGGCCTCGTCGGCGGAGGCATCGGTGCACCTCCTGGACGACGCCGGTCGCACGGTGCGCACGCTCGACGCGCCCGAGGTCGTCTCGTCGCTCCGGTGGAGCGCCGACGGCGCGTCGCTCGTCGTGGGCACGTGCGGCGGCGTACGGATCTGGGCGACCGGCACGTGGGAACCGGTCCGGACGATCGCGCTCGACGCCGACGCGGCGGTCGTGCCGGTCGCGGCATCTCCCGACGGAACGCTCCTCGCGGCCGGATGGCCTCGCCACGTCGGCGTCTGGCGCGCGGACGCCGAGGACGACGTGCCCGCGGTCACGGTCGACGGGCTGCCCAAGGGCGTGTACGGCCTCGCGTTCTCGCCGGACGGCAGCCGCCTCGCGCAGTGCGGCGCCGACGGCGTGGTGCGGATCTGGAGCATCCGCCGCCGCTCGGCCTGAGGCACGCGGGTCGTTCGGCGAGCCGCGCCGAGCCGCCGGATCGCGGCGGCGAACGCTACGGCACGATGAGCGAGGGAACGGCGGCGCCCGGCGACACCGGCGTCGGCGAGGTCACCGTCGGAGGGCTCGGGCTCGGCGCGACGGTGGGCGACGCCCCCGGCGATGGCGTGGGAAGCGTCTCGATCTCGACCTCCGGACCCGGAACCGGCACGGGGAGCGGTTCGATCTGCACCTGGGACCTCGGAACCGCGAGCACCGTGCAGCCGGGCTCGCTGACCGAGGTCGGCGTGCAGGTCGGCCGCTCGTCGTCGCCGAACCAGATCAGGACCGAGAAGAACGCGGCGCGCGGGTTCACGGCCACCGTCTGCACGAAGTCGATGCGACCTTCGCGATCGCCCGACGCGCTCATCCTCGCGATCAGCGTGGCCGGCGCCTCAGCGGAACCGAACGTCCGCATCTCGACCCACATCGTCTCGTCGGACGCGACGTCGTCCGCCGCGATCGCCACGGTGGCGGCGACCGGCGACCGCCCCTGCTGGAACGTCACCGACGGCGCCGGGACCGACGGCTCGCCCCGACCGAGGAGCAGGATCGGCGCGATCACGCCGAACACGAGCGCGAGCGCCGCCAGGACCGCGACCGCGCCGGTCATCCACTCCGTGAAGACGACCTGGTCGCGGGTGGCGCGGCGCACCACGAGCGTGTCGTTCAGGTTCGCTCGCTGACCGGCTGGGCGCGCCAGCGTGAAGGCGCCGACGGCGAGCGCGCTCGTGAGGCAGACGACGGCGGCCGCCAGGAGCCACGGCTCCTCCCTCGCGACGAAACCGAGCGCGCCGGTGATCCACGCGGTCGCGGCGATCAGCGCGCTCGCGGCGGCGATCGCGATCATCGACCAGCGGAGACGTCGCTCCACGCGCTCGAGCGACGTCGCCGGCGCCCACGTCGTCGCCGCGACGTCCTCGTAGAGCGCCTCGCGGCCCGAGAGCGGAACACCGAACACCTCACCGGGCGCGACGCGTCCGTCACCCGCGAACACGACGCGGTGGCCGCGGGGCGGGTCTCCCTCGGCGACCGGACACTCGACGACGACCCGCCACGGCTCGAGGCCGCGGTCGTGCCAGGCGCCGGTCGTCCGCGGAACGGCGCGCAAGGCGTCGACGATGTCGTCCCGTTCCGTGCCCGCGTCGGCGAGACGGCTCGACAGTTCCGACAGTCGGTAGATGCCTTCGGGGATCCGCTCCGTCCGCTGGACCGACGGCGCCCGCTGGAGGACGGGAGCCGTTCCGACCCCGGCGCTCGCCATGGGCGAGCCGTTACGGTCGTCGTCGACGTCTTCGAGGACGAGCACCTCGTCGGTGTCGGCTCCCGAGGGAGCGTCGCCCTCGCGCCGGATCAGCCGATCGATCGCGGGCTCGTCGGCCCGCAGCGCATCCAGCTCGTAGAGGCCCGGAGGCGTCGAGATGCGGTCCGAGGCGACGAGCAGGACCACGGCATCTCGCGGCGCCGGGTCGCCGGTGAGGAGGTGATTGATCGCGCGTCGGCGGTCGATCGGGTCGTCGCGCCGCAGGCGGGCGACGCGGTTGACCACGTCGTCGGCAACCGCGAGGTACGCGGTCGCGCGCGGAGGCAGCCGCCGCTCGAGCCGGACCTGCGCGGTCACGTCGACGGCGCGCCTCTCGTCGCCTCGCCCGTGGCTCGGGTGGGCGCACAGATAGCGGGTCACGGCGGTCAACCTCCTTGCCGGGGAAAGGAACCGTACCTTCACCGACGAGGTTCCCGCTACCCGCCGTTCGGCGGTTCCCGTCGTGATGACGGAACGGACCGTGTCCTGCCGCTGCGTCCGAGGTCGGCTCGGGCGGTACGGTCGTGCCATGCAGGTCGACGTCCAACGCTTCCTGCGGGCGCACTCGTTCATGCGGACCGAGGCGCCGCCCGAGCCGTGGACACCCGACGTCGACGACGAGGACCTGACCCGTCTCGTGGGAGAGATGATCGCCGCGACGCTCTCCGGCGGCTCGTGTGTCGCCGGACTCACGCTGTCGGTCGCGAACGTCGTCGTCGGCGACGACGGCGACCCCGACGCCACGATGCCCGTCGGTTCGTTCGTCTCGGTGAGCGTGTCCGGAGCCGGCCACTGGCACGCCGAGCGGACGTGGCGACCGACCGACGGCTCGCGACCCGAGCCGTTCGTCACGTCCGATCTCGACGCTGCAGCCGCACGTGCGGGCGCAGTCTTCGCGTACACCCGCAACGGCGAGGGCACGCGGACGGTCGTCGTGTGGTTCCGCAGGGGTGCCTGAGCGGTGGACGCGCGGGATCTCGGACCGCTCCGCGTCGGTGCGGTCGGCCTCGGGTGCATGCCGATGCACTGGGCCTACCTCGGCGATGCCGACGATCGATCCTCCATCGAGGTGATCCACCGCGCGCTCGAGCTCGGCGTGACGCACTTCGACACCGCCGACGTCTACGGGCCGCACACGAACGAGGACCTGGTCGGCCGCGCTCTCGAGGGACACGTCGACGCGGTCATCGCGACGAAGGTCGGCTTCGTCGTCGGTCCGGACGGCGGCTATCCGCTCGATCACGACGCGCGTCCCGAGCACATCCGCGCGGCGATCGACGGACAGCTCGGCCGACTCCGTCGCGACGTGATCGACCTCTACTCCCTCCACCGCGTCGACCCGAACGTGCCGCTCGAGGAGTCGTGGGGAGCGATGGCGGAGCTCGTCACGGCGGGGAAGGTCCGTTCCCTCGGCATGTCGGAGGTCTCCGTGGCCGAGCTCGCGCGAGCGCATGCGGTTCACCCGGTCGCAGCGGTGCAGTCAGAGCTTTCGCTCTGGACGCGCGACGCGCTCGCGGAGGTCGTTCCGTGGTGCGCCGAGCACGGGGCGGGGTTCGTTCCGTTCGCGCCCCTCGGGCGCGGGTTCCTGACGGGCGCGATCACCGCGGCGGCGTTCCGGGACGGCGACTTCCGCGCCACGAATCCTCGCTTCACCGACGACGCGATCCGCTCCAACCTCGCGATCGTCGACGCCGTCCGCGCGATCGCGGAACGCCTCGGCGCGACGCCGGCACAGGTGGCGATCGCGTGGTGCCTCGCGCAGGGACCGCACGTCGTGCCCATCCCTGGAACGAAGCGCCGCGCCTATCTGGAGGACAACGTGGCGGCGGCCGCACTGCAGCTCGACGATGCAACGCTCAGGGAGCTCGACGCGCTCCCGGCGCCGACGGCGCCCCGGTACTGACCGTCGCCGGTGCTGGACGCGCGAGCGCCGCGGACGCACGCGGGCATCGCGGCATCCGCCGACTAGTAGGAGTAGATCGCGGCGACCTCGGGTCCGCGCTGCGTCACCTTGTCGATCCGGGCCCACGGGAAGAGCACGCGGACGACGTCCTCGCCTTCGCGCTGGCGCACCTCGACCCCGAGCGGGGTCATCTTCACCTCGGCGTCGTCGTCGAACGAGGCGTCGCCGCCGCCGACGAAGCTGATCTGCGTCTTCACGGATGTCCCTCCCCGGACGGTCTCCCGGCGAGTATGCCCCCAGCCGGGGGACGTGGGCTACCGCCGAAGGTCGGAGCCGACGTTGCGCCGGGACGCGCGGAACAGCTCCACGGGTTCGGCCACGCCCTCAAGACCCTGGTTTACGGATCGGGGGGTCAGGCGGCCGTCAGCGGCGGCGGGACCTCTTCGGGCGTCGGCTGCCCGGGATCCGGCGGGACCTCGTCCGGGCCGGGCTGGGGTACGACGGGTTCCGGGTCGGGCACCGGCTCGGGGGCCGGGCCCGGCTGCGGGGTCGGCGTCGGGGCGGGTGGTGCCGGAACGGACGCCCCTTCGCGTCGTTCCATGGCCTCGCGCAACGATCGGATACGTGGCAGGTCGCTCATGTCGTCACCTCCGGGACGTTCGTCCCGCATGGGCGCGGGATACCCACGCCGTCGCGGTCGTGAAACCGACGGGACCCGGTCGCTCAGCGCCCGTCGACGTCGCGCCGCTCCGTGACGACGACGCCGACGATCGTCGCGACGATCACGTAGACGAGCGCCAGGCCCACGGCGGTCCACGGCTCGAGCAGATCCAGGGACGGCTGCGCCGGCGCGATCGCCGACTCGACCCCCGAGAACGGAAGGAAGGGCCGCGCCGCCGGAAGCAAGGCGCCGGCGAGTGGCTCCACGACGACACGCCACGCGATCACCGTGACGACCGCCCACACCTGGCTCGTCAGCGACGCTCCGACCGCACCGCCGAGCGCCGCCGAGATCGCAGCCGCAGCGCCGACGCGCGGCACCGCCGCCCAGACGCTCGCATCGACCTGCAGACCGCCACCGTCGATGGCGAGCCAGCTCCACGACAACGCGAGCGACGCGAGCGCCGCCACGAGGCCGAAGACCGCCCCGACCGTCGCGGCGGCGAGGATCTTGGCGACGACCACGCGCCACCGGACCGGCGTGATCAAGAACGTGCCACCGATGGTGCCGTAGCGGTGTTCCGTGGTCGTGCTCGTGGCGCCGAGCAGCAAGGCGAACAGGGCGATCTGCGCGGCGCCGTAGACGAGTTCCCGCGCGTCGCCGACCGTGTCGATCGCGTCGACCACGACCTGCCCGTCGATCCCGCGACCGGCGAACGCGAGCGTGAAGCCGGTCCCCGCCAGTCCGAGCAGCATCCCGAGGACGAACATCGCCAACGCGAGGCGAGCCGTCGTGATCTTCAGGAGCTCGGCGCGGACGAGCCGGATCACGACGCGTCACCCGGGCGGGCCGGGCTCGTGGGTGCGTCGTCCCGCCCGCCGGTCAGGTGGAGGAACGCTTCTTCGAGCGTCGCGCCGCTCCGTCGGAGCTCGTGCAGCACGACCGCGTGGGCCGCCGCGAGCTCCCCCACCGACTCGATCGACGTTCCGGTCACCGACAGCGACCCGTCCGACGCGACGCCGACCTGTGCGCCGTGCTCTTCGAGCAGCACGCGGAACCGTTCGCGCTCCGGCGACCGGACGACCACCGCTGCGCCGAGCGCTCCGACGATGTCGTCGACCGGTCCCGACGTGACGAACCGGCCGCGGTCGATCACGACGAGCTCGTCGACGGTCTGCGCGACCTCGGCGAGGAGGTGGCTCGACACGAGCACCGCGCCGCCCTGCGAGGCGAAGTGCCGCAGGAAGCGTCGCAGCCACGCGACGCCGGCGGGATCGAGCCCGTTGCTCGGCTCGTCGAGGACGAGCACCGACGGATCTCCGATCAGCGCCGACGCGAGGGCGAGCCGCTGGCGCATGCCGGCGGAGAACCCGCCGACCCGCCGGTCGGCGGCCTCGTCGAGGCCGACCCGCGTGAGCGCCGTCGTCGCGATCGCGGACGGATCGGCGAGCCCGGCCTGCGTCGCGGCGACGCGGAGGTGGCTGCGGGCGGTACGGCCCGGATGGAAGCCGGTGATCTCGAGGGCAGCGCCGACCGACCGAACCGGCGCGTCGAGACCTCGATACAGGCGCCCGAGGACGCGAGCTTCACCGCCATCGGCCCGCGCGAGCCCCAGCAGGATCCGCATCGTCGTGGTCTTCCCGGCGCCGTTCGGCCCGAGGAATCCGGTGACGCGCCCGGCCGCGACCGAGAACGAGAGGTCGTCGACGGCCGTCACCGATCCGTACCGCTTCGTCAGACCGCGGACCTCGATGGCGGGCGGCGTCGAGGTCATGCCTCCAACCTACCGGCCGGTCACGGAGCGCCGGCGGAACGGCTCAGGACGCGCGGGGACGCTTCCGTCGCGGGTTCGTGGTGCGCGGTCTCGACTCGTCCCCGCCCGCGTCGGTTCCGATCGGGACGGGCTCGCGCTCCGTGCCGCGCTGCGGCTCGTCCGTCGTTCCGTCGTCGTTCGGATCGTTCGCGGTCGCGTCGGCTTCGGCGCGCTCGATCGCCGCGACGTCGATGACGACGCGATCGTCCTCGCTCGCGTCGATCGCATGGTCGGCGAGCTCCGGCGCCTCGAGGAGGTCCGGACGATCCGGAACCGCCGAGGCCGTCGCGGCTTCGGCGAGCATGCGCTCGTACTCGAGCACGCGGTGCCAGGGCATGGTCACGCGCCGGAGCACCGTCCGCTGCGTCTCGGTGTCGACCCGGTCGGGCAGGACCATCGAGATCGTCCACGGGCCGACCTCGAACCGATCCGCGGCCACGCGGTGCTCCTCGGGACCATCGGGCCCGTGCGCCAGCACGCGGACGAGCAGCTGGCGAGGGCGTGCGAAGCCCTCGTCCGGACCTGCCTCGAAGACCTCCCACTCGTACGACACGACCCGGCGCCACGGATAGAACGCCGGGCCGACGGCCACGCCGCGCTCGGACGTCTCGAGCTCCGCGAGCGAGAGTTCACGGACCACGTCGTCGCCGCCCCACACGTCGAGGAGCCGCAACCGGACCGCGACCACGTTGGTCGGCAGATCAGCCATGACGGTCCCCACGGTACCGCCCGCGGCCCCGAACCGGAACGGCCGAACGGGGACCAAGGTCGTCGAACGGCCACCGCCCTCCGGCGGAGGCCCGCTGGTCGCCCGACGCCCGAGGACGCGCTTCGCGAGGGGCTGGCTATGCTCGCGCGGTGAGCGTCTTCCGGCTCGAACCCCTCGACGACGTCGAGCTCGTCGCGCCCGTCGTCGTCGCTGCGTTCGACGGATGGGTCGACGCGGCGGGTGCGTCGAGCGCCGCCGCGGAGCACCTGGCGCGCGGCGGCGAGCTGATCGCGACGTTCGACGCCGACATCCTGTTCGACTTCCGGTCGCGCCGGCCGGTCCTCGACATCATCGACGGCACGCTCCAACGGTTGGAGTGGCCGTCGCTCGAGCTCCACCGGATCCGTGCCGGCGATCGCGACGTCCTCGTGCTGCACGGCGCCGAACCCGACTTCCGATGGCGGGAGCTCGGCGACGACCTGCTCGAGCTCTCGCTGCGGCTCGGTGTCGTCGAGTGGGTCAGCCTCGGCGCGATCCCCGCGGCCGTGCCGCACACGCGCGCCGTTCCGGTCATGTCGACGGCATCCGACGACGACCTGTTGAAGGACGGCGAGATCAAGGGTCCGCCCGGACTCCTCCGCGTGCCGAGCGCGTGCCTGTCGGCCGTCGAGCTCACGGTCGCCGGCGCGGGCGTGCCGACCGTCGGGTACTACGCGCAGGTGCCGCACTACGTGGGCGGTCCGTACGCGGCCGGAACGGTCGCGCTCCTCGAACGGCTCTCGCGCCACCTCCACGTGGACGTGCCCATGGGATCGTTCGCCGAAGACGCCGCGACGCAGCGGGAACGCCTCGACGTCGCCGTCGAGGCCGATGACGACGTGCGCCAGCTCCTGGAGCGCCTCGAAGGCGGCGGCGACGAGGAGCTCCCGTCCGGAGACGAGCTCGCGGCCGAGATCGAGCGGTTCCTGCGCGATCGCCCGGGCGACGGCGGGCCGATGCCCGGGCCCGGCGCGGGCTGAGCCGCCGGCGTCGGACCCGACGGGAGCCGCGCGGTTCCCCGATCCGGGCGCGCTCAGGCGATCGGGAACTCGATCCGCGTCCGAGGAACCGCACCGGTGTGCGGGTCGTTCAGGTACCGCTCGCGCGGTGGACGGGTCGAGACCCGTCGTTGATCGGCCATCCATGCGGTGAGGATCCGATACGCACGTCCGACCTCGTCGTACGGGCCTTCGTGGAGCACCGTCGCGACGGGTCCGCCCTCGAGCGTGCGGACGGTCACACCCGCCGGCGCGACGAAGGCGTGCGAGACCGGCATGAAGATCTCGAGCGTCATGTCGGCGTCGCGCAGCTCCGAGACGATCAGTCCCGGTGGACCGTCGCCGAACGCACGTGCGGCGCCGATCGCCTCGCCGAGCGTCGCGAACGCTGCCTGCACGACGCTTCCGACCGTTCCGACCGTCGCGGTGTCCGTGATCGACGCGATCAACTCGTCCGGCACGGACTCGACCCTCACGCGGTCGCGCACAGCAACGTCGGGCTGCATCGAACGCTCCTTCCCTCCGGTGCAGCCATCGTCCCGCCGGCGCGAACGCGTCCGAGAGGTCGGGTGAGCCTCAACGTCCGGGCCGGTCGGTCCCCTCGACGATGCGATCTGCGGCGATCCGACGGAGCGCCGCGATGACGGACAGATCGTCGCCCTCGGCGTCGAGGTGGCGCGCGGCGTCGGCGGTGCTCGCGACGAGCACGCCGTCGACCTCCACCGCGCCGCGAACCAGGTCGGCGTATCCACGGGTGCCGGGCGGCTCGAAGTCGACGTCGATCGCACCGACCGACGTCGCGAGCTCCCACCGGCGACGTGCGCGCAGGCCCACCGACGATCGATCCATCGGCAGCGTGCCGGCCGCGGGATCGCCGTGGACGCGACGCCGGGCGTGCAACGCCCCGAGCGTCGCGGACAGCCGCTCGACGGCGACCGTCGCCATGTCGACGACCGCGACCGGAACCGTGACGTCGACGCGTATGCCGTGGAGAGCGGCGGCGGCGCGACCGGCGAGGATGAACGGCACTCCGCCGCCGGTCAGAGCCCGGACCGGTGGCGTCGGCGTCCACACGGAGCGGCCGTCGTCGTCGGGATCGCCGTCGAACCGCGCCAGGCGGATCTGCAACGTGACGCCGCATGCGGCGAGCAGGTCCGCGAGACGCGGCAGCGTCGGTTCCGCCCCGTTCTCGACCCGGGCGATCGCCGACTGCGTCGTCCCCACCCGGCCGGCGAGGGCCGCCTGCGTGAGTCCCGCACGCTCGCGCGCCTCCCGCACGAGGATCCCTCCACGCATATCGGGAAGCATAGCTGCTGCGCTATGTGTTCATAGCGCATACCGAGCCGTCCCGCCCAACAGGTCCTTTCGGCTGCAGGTCGAGCGGCACGCGAGGTGTCCCCCCGGCGGAGCTACGTTGCTCGTGGACGGAGGACGAGATGCCCTCCCCTTCAACGAAGGAGGGAACGATGGCAGCCGTCGAAACCCCGCCGCACGGCCGTCCCGAGCTGAAGCGTGAACTCGGGCTCGGCATGACCACCGCGATGGTGGTCGGCAACATGATCGGATCCGGCGTGTTCCTGCTGCCGGCGTCCTTGGCCGCGGTCGTCCTGGTCTACGGCTCGTCGAGCTTGCTCGCGTGGGTCGTCACCGGCGTCGGCGCGATGCTCCTCGCTGTGGTGTTCGCCACGTTGGGGCGTCGCTACCCGCGCACCGGTGGCCCGTACGCCTACGCGCGTGAAGCGTTCGGCGAGTTCGTGGGCTTCCAGACGGCGTGGGGCTACTGGATCGCCGCGTGGGTCGGGAACGCCGCGATCGCGACCGCGTTCGTGGGCTACGTCACCGTGATCTGGCCGGACCTCGGAACGACGCAGCTCGGCATGGCGCTGTTCGCGATCGGCGCGGTCTGGCTCCTGACGTTCGTCAACGCCTTGGGCGTCAAGCAAGGCGGATGGGTCCAGGCGGCGACCACGATCCTGAAGCTCGTTCCGCTCGCACTGATCGGCGTGATCGGTCTCTTCTTCCTGACCGGAGACCACTTCTCGCCGTTCACGCTGGATGCTCCCAACGTGGGGCGCGGCGCCCTGACGTTCGTCGAGGGCATCACGGCGGCGATCGGACTCACCCTGTGGGCCTTCATCGGTCTCGAGTCGGCCACCGTGCCGGCGGAGGAAGTGAAGGACCCCGACCGCACGATCCCGCGGGCGACGATGCTCGGCACGGGTCTCACCACGATCGTCTACATCGTGGCGACGATCGCCGTGATGGGGATCGTTCCCCTCGGCGTCCTCCAGACGTCGAACGCACCCTTCGCGGAGGCGGCCACCCGGGCGTTCTCGGGTGACGTCCTCGGCATCGGGTGGGGAACGATCGTCGCGTGGGTCGGCGCGATCTCGGCGTTCGGCGCGCTGAACGGCTGGATCCTGTTGACATCCAGGGTCTCGCTCGCAGCGGCCGAGGACGGGATCTTCCCGAAGGTGTTCGGCAAGGTGAGCGGCACGTCCCGGACCCCCGTGTTCGGGCTCGTGATCGCGGCCGTGCTGGTGACGGCGCTGACGTTCATGAACTACACGAAGTCGCTCGTCGACCAGTTCACGTTCGTGATCTTGCTCGCCACGCTCGTGACCGTCGTGCCGTACGCGATGGCGGCGGCGGCGCAGGTCGTGCTCATGATCCGTGAGCCGAACCGGTTCGCGGGCGTCCGGATGGCATGGGCCGCCACGGTGGCCGTGCTCGGATTCGGCTACTCGATCTGGGCGATGTACGCGACGGGGTACGTCGCGATCGGCCAGGGCTACCTGCTGCTGATGGCAGGCACGCTGGTCTACCTGTACATGCGGTGGCAGCGTTCGAGGGAGCGGATCCCGATCCGGACCGAGCACCTGGTGGCACTTCCGGAGACACCGCCCGCGAGCACGCGGGTCGACGGGCCTCCGGTCGGCACCGCGACCTGATCACCCCTGCATCGGGTCGCTGCGGAACCGGCGCCGCGCGAGCGGTGCCGGTTCCGGTCGTCTGGAGCGATCGCTCGGTCGGGCGCCTCAGCGCTCGACCGGCGGGCCGTCCGGGCCCTGCGGACCGGCCGTCGGCCGCCACCGAGAGCCAGCCGATCACGCCGTCGTCCACATCATCGGCGTCGAAGACTTCGAGGTGGTGCATCCAGTCAGGCTCGTGGTCACGCGCACGGTCACGTCCGGATGCGTCGAGAGCAGGGCTGCCTGAACCCGCTCGAACGTACCCAAGCCGACGCTGCTGCTTCTGAAAATACTCCCGGGCTGAGAGGGGCACGCTGCATCTTCACCGGAGCACCGA
>DATHTO010000166.1:0-7779 GCA_035463115.1 Actinomycetota bacterium
CGTGGCGTACCGCCCGCGCGACGCGAGCACCTCGCCGGCGAGGACCTTCATCAGGTTCGACTTGCCCATGCCGGTCGTCGCGAAGACGCCGACGTGCGACGCGAGCGTGTCGCCGCGGATGCCGACCTCGAGCTCGATCACGTCCTCGCCGGAACGCAGGCGCCCCACCTGCAGGTCGCCCATGCGCTCACGGAGGAACGCGAAGTCCTCGAGCGTGGGGGCCGTCACGCGCGCGAACTGCGCCGGCAACGACTTCGGCTTGCGGAACGCCCCGCCCGCGTCGATGTAGCCGAGCGGCTGGCACGTCGCGATCTTGTACAGGCGCTGTTCGGGGTCGTGGAGCTGGTAGGGGGAGTCCGCGGCGTCGCCGCTCATGAACGCGCCGGCCGTGCGCTCGGCCCAGCCCGGATCGGAGGAGTCGGACCCGTACGTCACCTGGATCACGCGGAACAGGAACCGCCGCGCGCGCTCGGGGTCCTCGGCGGCGAGGAGCTCGCCGAGGAACAGGTCCGTTCCGTAGAACGACCGGAACGTGGCCTCGAGCACGCTCTTGCCGAAGATCCGGCCCTTGTAGTGGCCCCGTTCGGGCATCTGCGGGTCGTCGCTCATCGTCAGCTCCGGTTGAGCACCTCGTGGAAGTCTTGGAACAGGACCTCGACGTCGTCGTCGGACAACCCGTGGCGGCCGAGCGCCTCGCGGAACGCCCGCCGCACGTCGGCCACGGCGTAGCCGGTCACCCGCGCCGCCTGGTGGGCCCGCGCGAGCGGGTCCGGGTACCCGACGAACGCCGGATCGCTGGCGAGCCCCGCGAGCCGACCGAGCACGTCAGCGGCGGCCGCGGGCCCGTGCGCCACGTCGACGCGGAACGCATGGGGCGCCGTCGGCGCGAGGTGCGCGACGAAGATGTCGCCGACGTACAGCCGGCCGAAGACCGGGTCGGTCGAGATCCGCGCGGCCCAGCGCGTCGGGCCGACCTCGCGGTCGCCGCGGCGCTTCAGCAAGGTGACGAGCGGCGCGTGCCGACCCCAGAACAGCGTCGACGCCTTGACGACGCCGGCGAGCGACACCCCGCGCTCGTGCGCAAGATCGTGCGCGCGCCGTACCACCGCCGGCGGCACGAGCGGGCCGCCGTGGAGCGAGCCGTCGACGAGCACGAGGTCGCCGGCTGACGCCTCCGCGATCGTCGCGAGCACCGCCCGCCATTCCCCCCACTCGCGGAACGCGTCGACCGGCCGCGGAAGCTCAGGGATCGCCTCGGGATCGCTGCCGAGCAGCTCGCGCAGCTGTTCGCGCGCGGCCGCGGCGAGCGTCGAGCCCGACACGGCGCGGACGTCGAGCGCCGGTGACTCGACGAGCTCGGTGGCGCCGTCGTCGAAGCGGATGCGCGCCGCGCGGAAGGCAGCGACCTGGAACGCGCGGCCGTCGGCGACGATGCACGATCCGCCGTCGATCGCCCAGACGCACCCCGGATGCCGCGGCTCGACGAGCGCGAGCTCGAACGCGTCGGGATGCCCCGGAACGACCAGGTCGTCGCCGAGCTCGAGCTGACCGCCCACGACGCGGATCTCGTCACCCGGGTCGCGGAGGAGCCGCACCACGTAGTCGGCGGCGTCGTCGAGACGCCCTTCGGCGACGCGATCGGCGCCGACGAGCTCGTCGCGAGGGGACGGCTGGGAGGGGGGCGCCTCGCCGACGATCGACACGCGCCGAAGGATACCGGTGCCGGACGACACACCGGTCCGGGTGCGTCTCGTGCCGTCCGCCCCGGCGCGGGTGAGCGTCGCGGCGCACGCCGTCGGACGTCCTGGGGAGGCCGGACGGTCGGAGGTTGGCCGTCGGATATCCCCCAGCTGGGGCTAACCCTCACGGCGTGGCCTGCCGATAACCACCGGGATGCGTCAGGTGGCGACCGGCCAGGGGTGGCTACGTCGCCGACCGTAGACCGGACCGGACGGGTGGCGCAGCGGACGACGGCGTGGCGGCCCTCCTACGGGAGGGCGTGAGGTGGACGAGGGGTCGCGATGAGTGCGTCGGGGACGAGGTACGGACAGACGGCACGACTGTTGCTCTGGGTGCTCGCCGGGCTGCTCGCGTTGGGCGTCGCGGGCTCGCTGATGATGAGCGTGCGGGCACGCAACGACGCGCAGAAGCAGATCGTCGTTCAAGCCGAGACGATCGTGCAGCGGTCGCTCACCCTGGCGTTCGATCCGACGGACCTCGAGGCGCCGGTCTCGGCCGAACGAGCCGCGCAGCTGTCGCAGCACCTCACGTCGATCGTGCTCGATCCGAGCGACTTCACGAAGGTCACGCTGTACAACGCCGACGGCACGATCCTGTACGCGACCGAGCTCAGCCGGATCGGCACCCAGCTCGTCGGCGAACAAGGGCGGATCCAGGAGGCGCTGAAGGGCATCGTCCAGAACCGGGCCGTCGACGGGCAGTTCTCGACGTTGATGTCGTTCCGGTTCCCGTCGGGCGTCGGACGACCGTCGGCCGTCGAGCTCGTCCGTGACGACGCTCCGTTGACGTCCGCGGTCGCGCCGTGGCGCACGACCGCCCTGTTCCTCGGGCTCGTGCTGATCCTCCTCGCGCTCGTCGCCTGGGGCGTGAACCGCATCGCCGCGGCAGCGTCGACCGCGGCCGCCGCGGCGGCCGCGAACCAACCGCGCGTCCCGACGCCGCAGCCGACGCCGTCCGTGCCGGTGCTGCAGCCGGGGCTCCGGGAAGAAGGCGAAGCTCGCCGCCGCGCCGAGGAGCGCGCTCGGGATGCCGAGGATCGCGTCGGGCTCCTCCAGGAGCAGTACCGGAAGACGCTCGAGGAGCTGCAGCAGTACCAGACGCTCGCCCGCGAGCCGCACGCCGCCGACCCTGCCCTCGAGGAGCGCGCGCTCCGCGCCGAGGGTCAGGTCGCGACCCTGCAGCAGCAGCTCGCGCTCGTGCAGACCGAGCGGGAACAGCTCGCGCAGGCGTTGCACGCCGGCGGGCGGGATCCCGTGGCGGCGCCGGAGGAGATCGCGGCGCAGCAGGCGGCGCTCCGCGACGCGCAACAGGAAGCGATGCGCGTGCGCGCCGAGCTCGACGGCGCCCAGGCACAGGTGGAGGCGCTCCAACGCGAGCTCGCCGCGGCCCGGGCCGCCGGCTCAGCCCCCGGGGGCGATCGCTCGGCGACGCACGCCGAGCTCGCGCGGACGAAGGACGACCTGTCGACGACGGCGGCGCAGCTCCGCTCGGCGCAGCGCGAGCTCGAGGACGCGCGGGCGGAGCTCCGCGCGCTGCGCACCGAGGAGCAGCGCGCGGCGATGCTCGAGGACGAGCTCCGCGTGGCGAAGGCGGCCGCCGACAGCATCGAGGCCTCGCACCGCGCGGAGCTCGTCGAGCGCGAAGCCGAGCTCGAAGAGAAGGTCCGCGTCACGCGCGAGGAGTTCCAGCGGCAGCTCGAGGACATCGAGGCCTCGTACAAGAACCAGCTCGGCAAGCGCGAAGCGGCGCTCGCCGGCCGGATCGCCGAGGCCGAAGCGCAGGCGCGGGAGTCGGCCCGAGAGGTCGAGGCCATGCGCGCCGAGATCGACGCCGCGCGCGCCGAGGCGACCAGCCGCGAGCAACGGCTGGTCGAGGCGACCGACGAGATCCGGACGCGCCGCTCGGAGGTCGCCGCGCTCCAGGGCGAGCTCGACGAGCGGCGGCGTGCCGCCGAGGCGGCGACCGGCCTCGCGGAAGAAGCGGGCCACACCGCCGAGGAGCTCCAAGCCGAGATCGGGCGCGCGCACGAAGCGGTCGCCCAGCTGCGAGCGGAGCTCACCGCCGAGCGCGCCGCTGCCGCCGAGGCCGCCGATCGAGCGGAGCGCGCCGAACGCGAGCGAGCCGCCCTCACCGCGCAGAGCGCGCAGCTCGGACGCGAGCTGGATGCCGCCGGAGCCGAGAACGCCGACCTGAACCGTCGGCTCCAGGAGATCGAGGCGCGCCGCCAGCTCGAGCTCGCGGACGACCAGGGCCGTGCCGAGATCGACGACCTGCTGCGCGTCACGCAGGAGCGCCTGGCGGGTCAGACGGAGAAGCTCATGGCGGCGGAGGATCGCGTGCGCGACCTCGAGTCGGAGCTGACATCGGCGAACGAGCGGATCGAAGTGACCGAGACCGAGCTCCGCACGCACCGGATGTCCGAGGCGCTGAAGGAGATGCGCGATCCCGAGCACGGCGACGCGAGCGTCGATGCGATCGCGGTCGCGCCGCGGGCGATCGAAGACCGGCGGTCGTCGACGCCGTTCACGAAGGAGCTGTCGCTCGACGCGAAGAAGAACCTCGCGCGGATCATGGGGATCACGCAGATCCTCAAGCACAAGAAGGACGCGAAGGAGCAGGCGCAGCTGATCAAGCAGCTGACGACGTACGCCCGGCGGCTCGACCACACGGTGGCGGACCTCGCCGAGGCCGAGCGTCTCGCGCACGGAGACATCGCGCTGCAGATCAAGCGCGCGGACCTCGAGGCGCTCGTCCACCGGGTCGTCGAGGAATCGGGCGCCGACGGCGAACGCGACATCCGTGTCGTCACGGAACCGCTCACGATCGGCGTCGACGCGCACCGCGTGGAGCAGATCCTGGCCGGCCTGCTCCGGAACTCCGCCGACCGGACGACCGGCGGCAAGGAGATCGTGGTCCGGGCCGTGTCGTCCGACGGTGGCGCGCTGCTGTCGGTGGAGGACGGCGAGACGTCGTCGGACGCATCGCTCTCCCCCGTGGTCAAGCGGTTCGCCGAGGCGCACGGCGGATGGGCGAAGGTCGAGGGTCGCCCCGACGGTGGGTCGGCGTTCCGCGTGTTCCTGCCCGACGGCTCCCCCGTGAGCGACGACGTGAAGGTCCTCGTCGACGCGCCGCAGGCCGACGTCTGGGACGACAGCGCCGAGAAGATCCTCGTGCAGGAGCTGCACCGCCTCGCCGAAGCGGAGGGCTCGGAAGAGAAGGTGAAGTCCGGTCGGTCCCGACGCGCCGGCCGGAGGGGCTAGTCGACCCGCGGGGACGACGAGCCCGGGAGGCGGAGCAGCAGGGCGTCGCCCTGGCCTCCGCCGCCACAGATCGCGGCGCCGCCGACGTCCACCCGGCGGCGCCGCATCTCGTGGGCGAGCGTGAGGACGAGACGGGCGCCGCTCGCGCCGATCGGATGTCCGAGCGCGACCGCGCCACCGTTCACGTTCACGAGGTCGGCGTCGATCCCGAGCATCCGTGTCGCGTGCACCGCGACGCCCGCGAACGCCTCGTTGATCTCGACGACCCCGAGATCGGCCGCCGCGAGCCCGGCCTTCTTCAACGCCTTCTCCATCGCGAGCGCCGGGACGGTGTGGAGGGACGGGTACCGGTCCGCCGACATGCCGTACGCGACGATCTCGGCGAGCGGGTGCAGACCGAGCCGGTCGGCGGCCTCGACGCTCGCGACGACGACCGCGGCCGCGCCGTCGGAGATCTGCGACGCGTTGCCCGCGGTCACGGAACCGTCGCTCGTGAAGGCGGGGCGGAGACGGGCGAGCGCCTCGGCGCTCGTGTCGGGCCGGATGCCCTCGTCGCGCGCGAACGCGACCGGCTCGCCTTTGCGCTGCGGCACGTCGACCTCGACGACCTCGTCGGCGAGCCGGCCGTCTTCCCATGCGTCGTGGGCCCGCCGGTGGGATCGCTCGGCCCACGCGTCCTGTTCCTCGCGCGTGACGCCGAGCTCGGCGTTGATCGCGTCGGTCCCCTCGCCCATGTGGCGGTCGTCGAAAGCGCACCACAGCCCGTCGTGGATCATCGAGTCGAGCATCGGCGAGTCGCCGAGCCGCGAGCCCTCGCGTGCTTCCGGCACGACGAACGGGGCGTTCGTCATCGATTCCATGCCGCCCGCGATCGCGACGTCGATCTCGCCGGCACGGATCATCTGGTCGGCCATCGCGATCGCCGACATCCCCGACAGGCACACCTTGTTGACCGTGATCGCAGGCTGCTCCTTCGGGATGCCCGCCGCGATCGCGGCCTGCCGCGCGGTGATCTGGCCTTGGCCGGCCTGCAGGACGTGCCCCATGATCGTGTAATCGATCTGCTCGGGGGCGACGCCGGCGCGGTCGAGCGCCGCCCGGATCGCCACGGCGCCGAGGCCGACGGCGCGGAACCCCGCGAGCGACCCGTTGAACCGGCCGATCGGCGTCCGAGCGCCTGCGACGATCACGGAACGGGCGGACGTCATCGCGTCAGTCTACGGCGGCGTCCGCGCCGAGGAGCCACGCCGCTGCGATCAGCCGACGTCGCCCCGCCGCGCCGCCGCGCCTCGCGCCGCGATCGCGCGTTCGACGACGTCGAGGATCTCGTCACGGACGAGCTCGTCCCGTTCGACGAGCGCCTGACGGAGCGCCTCGTGCACGTCGGCGTTCTCGGCGAGCACGGCACGGGCACGCTCGCGCTGTGCCTCGAGGATGTCCTCGACGCGCCGACGCGCAGGGTCGTTGCCCAGGACCTTCGCGACGAGGTTCGACCGGCTGAAGGGCCCGTCCTGCACCGCCTCGAAGCTCACGAGCGAGCCGGCCATGCCGAAGGAGCCGACCATCCGCGCGGCGAGCTCCGTCGCCGTCGCGAGATCCGCGCCCGGCCCGGTGCCGGTCTCGCCGAAGATGTGTTCCTCGGCCGCCAGGCCACCGAGCGCGATCGCGATGCTCGCCTCGATCTCGCTGCGGGTGCGCGTGAACCGCTCCTCCTCGTCCGAATGCGCGAGCAGGCCGAGCGACCCCCGGCGCTTGATGATCGAGAGCACCTCGAGGCGTCGTCCTTTGCCGAGGAAGTACGCGACGGTCGCGTGACCTCCCTCGTGGACGGCGATCGCGTCCCGTTCGTCGGCCGTATAGACGACCGGCTGCTTCGTGCCGATCTCCTCCGTGAACTTCGCCTCCATGAGGTCGTCGAACGTCATCTGCCGGCGCCCCTCGCGCAGCGCGACCAGCAAGGCCTCGTCCATCAGGTGCTCGATCATCACGGGCGTGTATCCGAAGGTCTCCGACGCGACGCGATCACGGACGGCGTCATCGTCGAGGATCTCGTGGTGCGCCTTGCGTCCCAGGAAGAAGTCGATCAGGTCGCGCCGCTCCTGCTTCGTCGGCACGTCGAAGTAGAGCCGACGATCGAATCGTCCGGGCCGGAGCAGTGCGGGATCGAGCGAGTCGCCGCGGTTCGTCGCCGCGATCAGCAGGATGTTGTGGTACTCCGACCGAGCCGGCGAGAACTGCCGGTCGGGCGGAAGGAACCCGTTGATCCACATGATGAGCCGCGCGCGGAGCCGCTTGCGCAGCGGCGGCTGGTCGAACGACTGCATCTGGATCAGCAGCTCGTTCACCATGCTGCTCGAGTCGCCGCTGCCCATGAACGGCGAACGGACGCGGCCGAGACCCGTGGCGTCCGGCGTCGAGAGCTCGGCACCGGAGGCCGAGGCCGACGAGACGCCGCCTCGGTTCATCGCCACCGCGTCGATCTCCTCGATGAACCCGATCGCGCCCCCTTCCTTGCGCGCGATCTTGCGGAGCCGCTTGAAGAACGACCGGATCCGGAACGCAGACATCCCCTGCCACATCGACTGGAACGCGGGCGCCGGGATGAAAAGGAACGGCACGCCGGCCTGCTTCGCCATCGCCTTCGCGAGGAACGTCTTGCCGGTCCCGGGGGGACCCTCGAAGAGGATGCCTCGCCGGGGATTCCCGCCGAGCTTGTCGCGGAAGGTTGCGTACCCGAGGAAGACGTCGAGCGTCCGCGTCACCTCGTCGACCTGGCCGC
>DATHTO010000167.1:0-18093 GCA_035463115.1 Actinomycetota bacterium
GTCCATCTCGGGGCGGATGCTACGCTCCGCCGCGACGTCATGCCTGTGCGATCCATCCTTCTCGTTGCGCTGCTCGCGATCGCGAGCGCGGCGTGCGATCAGGTGCTGGACGAGACGTCGCTCGAGGAGACCCTGGCACGCCAGGCGGAGGACACGCTGGGGAGCGAAGAGGACCTCACGGTCGACTGTCCCGCCGAGGTGAAGGTCGAGACCGGCGGCGTCTTCCGGTGCGACGTGACGAGCGCCGACGGCGCCGTGGCGACGATGGAGGTCCGGCAGAAGGACGACCGCGGCGGGCTGGCGTGGCGGTTCGTCGACGCGTCGAGCGACGACGTCGATCCCGCGACCGGAGGCGGAGGCTGACGTGATCCTCGACGGCAAGCGGTTCGTGATCACGGGGGTGCTGACGCCGCAGTCGATCGCGTTCGCGGCGGCCCGCGCGGCGCAGGAGCACGGCGCCGAGATCGTCCTCACCAACTTCGGGCGGACGCTGAGCCTCACGGAGAAGACGGCGAACCGCTTGCCCGATCCGCCGGACGTCCTCGAGCTCGACGTGAACGAGCCCTCGCACATCGACGCGGTGCGAGCCGAGCTCGCGACGCGCTGGGGGAAGCTCGACGGCTTCCTGCACGCGATCGCGTTCGCGCCGCAGGACGCGCTCGGCGGCAACTTCCTCAACACCGAGTGGGACAGCGTCGCGACGGCCGTGAAGACGAGCGCGTTCTCGTTGAAGGCGCTCGCGGCCGGGTTCCTGCCGTTGATGGAGGAGGACGGAGGCTCGATCGTCTCCCTCGACTTCGACGCCACCGTGGCCTGGCCGATCTACGACTGGATGGGCGTCGCGAAGGCCGGCCTCGAGTCCGTCACCCGGTACCTCGCGCGTGACCTCGGACCGAAGGCGATCCGGGTGAACACGGTGTCGGCCGGACCGCTCCGCACGATCGCCGGCAAGGGGATCCCCGGCTTCGAGCTGATCACCGAATCGTGGGGACGCCGCGCGCCGCTCGGATGGGACGTGACCGATCCGACGCCGGTCGGCAACGCCGTGGCGTTCCTGCTGTCGGACCTGTCGGCGGGGATCACGGGGGAGCTGATCCACGTCGACGGCGGCTTCCACGCGATGGGAACCGACATCGCGTGAGGCGCGTCGTTCCGCTGGTCGTCGCGGCCGCGATCGTCCTGAGCGGATGCGAGCCCGACGACGCGACCCCGGCTCCTTCGCCCTCGCGATCCCCGACGGCGACGGGAGCAGCGTCGCCGACGCCCGGGGTGATCGGCCCCGATCCGCTCGTGACGTGGTCGCCGATGCCGGAGCCGGTCGGCGAGCGCGCCGATGGCTGGCTCCGTGAGACGCTCCTCGTCACGGCGCCCGGCGACGTGCGGCTCCACGTGCGTCCGGTGAGCACCTCGATGACGCTCGAGTACGTCGACGGCACGCGCTCGCTCGCGATCTGGATCGAGATCGAGAACGCGGGCGAGGTCGACTGGAGCGGCGTGTTCGGCGTCGACGCCTCGCTGCGCGACGAGTTCGGGAACACGTTCCTGCCCGTCGCGTCGCCGCAGGCACGCGACCTGCATCCCGATCCCGGACGCTACGGCTACGCGAACCGGAACCTGATGCAGCCGCTCGTCCTTCCGACGGGGGAGCGCACGCAGGGCGTCCTCGTGTTCCGGCCGACGCTCGGCAACCGACCCGCGACGCTCGGCGTGACGCTCGACGGCGAACGGACGACGTCGTGGATCGTCAACATCGGACAGCTGTAGCGGCGCTCGCCCGCCGCGCATCGACGCACCCTCGTAAGCTCGCGAGGTGCAGACGCGGCGACGCCTCACGTCGTTCAGTCACGGGGCCGGGTGTGGGTGCAAGCTCGGCCCCGAGGTCCTCGGCTCCGTGCTGGGCGACCTCGCGCTCCCGGTGCCCAGCGGCGACCTGCTCGTCGGGAGCGACACCGGCGACGACGCGGCCGTCTACGCGATGCCCGGAGGGGACGCCCTGGTGGCGACCGTCGACGTGTTCACGCCGATCGTCGACGACGCCTACGACTGGGGCCGGGTCGCCGCGGCGAACGCGCTCTCCGACGTCTACGCGATGGGCGGGTCGCCGAAGATCGCGTTGAACGTGGCCGCCTGGCCCGTCGACGACCTTCCGGTCGAGCTGCTCGGCGACGCGTTGCGAGGCGGCCGCGACGTCGCCGCGGACGCGGGTGTGGTCGTCGCCGGCGGGCACACGATCACGTCGACGGAACCGATCTACGGCATGGTCGCCGTCGGGTTCGTCAAGCCGCGCGACATGATCCGGAACGACGCCGCGCGCCCCGGCATGTCGCTGTTCCTCACGAAGCCGATCGGCACCGGCATGATCGCGACGGCGATCAAGCGTGGGGAGGCGACCGACGTGCAGGCGGCGTCGGCCGTGACGACGATGACGACGCTGAACGCGTCGGCGTCCTCGGCCGCCGTCGACTCGAGCGTGACGGCGGGCACCGACGTCACCGGGTTCGGGCTCCTCGGTCACCTGCGGCGGATGCTCGACGCGAGCGGCTGCGCCGCCGAGATCGACGCGGACCGGGTGCCGCTGCTCGACGGCGTCCTCGAGCTCGCCCGGCGCGACGTCGTCGCGGGCGGTACGAAACGGAACCACGCCTGGATCGCGCCGGTCACGGACGTCGGCGCGCTGACCATGCCGGAGCAGCTCGTGCTCGCCGACGCGCAGACGAGCGGCGGCCTCCTGCTCGCGACCGAACGCCCCGGCATCCTCCGCGCGAACCTCCGGAGCGAAGGGGTCGACTTCGCCGAGATCGGTCGCGTCGTCGACGGCGACCCCGGCCGGATCGTGGTCCGAGGCAGGCTCGCGCCCCCCGCGGGCGACGGGTCGAACGACTAGTCGAACGTCAGCTGGCCGCCGGTGGGGCCGCGCCCCGTCACGGCGTGCGCGCCGCACCGCGCCGCGAGCTCGAGCGCCTCGTCGATCGACATGCGCGCCGCGAGCCCGTACGTGAGCCCGGCTTGGAAGCTGTCGCCGGCGCCGTACGCGTCGGCGATCGGCCCGGGCAACGGCGCGGGATCGAAGCGCCCGGCGCGCCCGTCGGCCGTCCGGAAGCTCCCTCCCTGCGCTCCTTCGGTGAGCACGAGGACGTCGGGTGCAACCGGCAAGGCACCCATGTCGATCCGCTCGGCGGGATCCCGCGCGCTTCCGACGACCGCGTCGGCCTTGATGCCGCTCGAGACCAGCTGCTCGCTGATCCGGCTCGTCACGACGACGACCCGGGCGGCGCGCGCCTGTCGGAGCGCCTCGTCGTCCCCGGCCGTGACGTACACGCCGTCGCACGCCGCGAGCGAGCTCCAGGGGAGCGGATCGTCGCCGCGCGGATCGAGCCGGTCGCCGAGCGTGACGATCGTGCGCTCGCCGCCGCCGTCGACCATCGTCAGCGCGGTGCGGGTCGGAGCATCGCGGCGGGCGGCGCGCACGTCGATCCCGCGCGCCGCGAGTTCGTCGACCGATCGATCGCCCACGTCGTCGCGGCCGACGGCGGTGAAGAACGTCGACGAGCCGGCGAGCGCCGCGAGCTGGGCGGCGGCGACCCCGCCGCCCCCGCCCGGGCCCTCCCAGGCCGCCACCGCGTGGGCGATGCCGCCCCGCGCGGGGACGTGGTCGACCAGCGCGAAGCGAACCCATTCCGTATGGCCGACGACGGCCATCCTCGGGCGATCGTGCATCGCGCCATGATGGCGGAGTCCGCGCCGCGCAGCCGGGACCAGCGGGCCGGGAATATCCGACCCCGCTGGTAGCATTTGCACCTGCAACAGGCGGTTCGCTCCCGCCCGCCGGCGCCTCCCTCCGCTCCGCACGGGTCGTCGCCGGTGACGCGTCCGACGAGGAGACCGATGGCCGAGCTCGACGAGGTGTTCGCCAAGGAGATGATCGAGCACGGCCTCCGCGAGTTCCCGAACGAGTGTTGCGGCCTGATCGCCGCGGACGGCGACGGTCGTCCGGTCAAGGTCTTCCCGATGCGCAACGCCGACGCGAGCCCGGTGACGTACCGCCTCGACGGCACGGAGCAGCTGCACGTGTTCGAGGAGATGGAGGAGCGCGGCTGGGAGCTGTGGGCGATCTTCCACTCACACACGCATTCCGAGGCCTACCCGTCCGAGACCGACATCCGCCTCGCCTTCTATCCGGAATCCCGCTACGTGCTCGTCTCGCTCGAGGACCGCGAGCGCCCCGTGATCCGGTCGTTCTTCATCCACGACGGCGAGGTCGACGAAGAGGAACTGGTGATCGCATGACCTCGCAGAGCCCGGATCGCCCGAGGCCCGCCCCCTTCACCGAGGAGCAGGTCCAGCGCTACTCACGGCACATCATCCTGCCGAACATCGGCGGCGCCGGGCAGCGGAAGCTCCTCGACTCGAGCGTGCTCGTGATCGGCGCGGGCGGCCTCGGCTCGCCGATCGCGATGTACCTCGCGGCAGCGGGGATCGGCCGGCTCGGCATCATCGACTTCGACCGCGTCGACCTGTCGAACCTCCAGCGGCAGATCCTGCACACGAACGACGACATCGGCCGCCCGAAGGTCGAGAGCGCGGTCGAGCACCTGCGCGCGATCAACCCGTCGATCGACGTCGTCGGCCACGACACGCTGCTGTTCAGCGACAACGTGATGGACGTCATGCAGCCGTACGACGTCGTGATCGACGGCACCGACAACTTCCCGGTCCGGTACCTCGTGAACGACGCGACGCAGTTCCTCGGCAAGCCGCTCGTCTACGGCTCGATCTACCAGTTCGAGGGCCAGGCGACGGTCTTCATGCCCGGCCAGGAGACGCCGTGCTACCGGTGCCTCTTCCCCGCGCCACCGCCTCCGGGCACGGTGCCGAGCTGCGCCGAAGGCGGCGTGTTCGGCGTGCTGCCGGGCGTGATCGGCGCGATCCAGGCGACCGAGGCGATCAAGATCCTCACCGGCGAGGGCGAGACGCTCGAGCAGCGTCTCCTGCTCTACGACGCCCTCCACATGAGCTTCCAGGAAGTGAAGATCCGGTGGGACGCCGACTGCCCCGTCTGCGGGAAAGAGCCGACGATCACCGAGCTGATCGACTACGAGGCGTTCTGCGGCGTGCCCGCCCGACCCGGATAACCACCGAGACAGGAGCACCGAACGACGATGGCCGTGACCGTGAAACTCCCGACGATCCTGCGCAAGCACGCCGGAGGCGAGGCGAAGGTCGACGCCGAAGGCGCGACGCTCCGCGAGCTCCTGACGAACCTCGAGGCGACGTACCCAGGCATCACGAAGAACGTGCTCGCCGACGACGGCGGCCTCCACCGGTTCATCAACGTCTACGTGAACGACGAGGACGTGCGGTACCTGGGATCGCTCGAGACCGAGCTCAACGAGGGCGACACGGTGTCGGTGCTGCCGGCCGTCGCCGGCGGTTCCTGAGTCCCGCCGACGGTTCCGGCGCCGTCATCCCGGCCAGGTGTGTCGTTCGCTCGCGACGGTGAACGGCGAGCCCTCGTCGTAGCTCTCCTCGTCGGAGCGGTACGGCACGACCCACGTTACGGGTTCGGCGTCGCGGTGTTCGAGCTCCACGCGGATGCCGAGCTCGAAGTCCCCGCCCTCGATCGCGACGCCCGCCACGACGCCCGTCGCGAGCAGCTCGCCGCGGTCGGCTCGCGTCCGCAGGCCGGCACGGACCGCATCGAGCACGTCGTCGGCCGCCGGGACGCCGGTGCCTTCCCACGTCTGCGCGGCCTGCAGCTCCCCGTCGGGGAGCATCGTGGCGCCGAAGGGATAGACGTCGCCGTGCTCGGCGATGGCATCGCGGGCGAACGGCAGCAGCACCGCCAGGAGCGCTCGCATGTGGTCGCTCGGATCACCGGGCGCGCGGGACTCGGTCACCCACCGACGGTGCACCGGTCGATCCGACCGCGTCAACCTCGGCCGGGCGGGTCCGTCTGTCGTACTTCCTACGCTGGGATAATCACCGCATGCCCCGCTACGACTCGATCCTCGACGCGATCGGCGACACGCCCCTCGTCGGCATGCAACGGCTGTCGCCGAAGCCGGGGGTGCGGCTGTGGGCCAAGCTCGAGGGCAACAACCCCACGGGCTCGACGAAGGACCGGATCGCCCTCGCGATGGTCGAGGAGGCCGAGCGCTCGGGTGCGCTGACCCCCGACAAGACGATCCTCGAGCCGACCTCGGGCAACACCGGGATCGCGCTCGCGATGGTCGCCCGCCGCAAGGGCTACCGCTTGACCGTCGTGATCCCCGACAACGCGAGCCAGGAGCGGGTCGGACTGCTCCGGCTGTTCGGCGCCGAGATCGTGTTCAGCGACGGCGCGAAGGGGACGAACGGCTCGATCGAGGTCGCCCGCGCGCTCGCGAAGGACGACACGTACTACATGCCCTTCCAGTACGGGAACCCCGCCAATCCGAAGGCGCACGAAGAAGGCACGGCGCGGGAGATCATCCGGGACCTGCCGACGATCACGCACTTCGTCGCGGGGATGGGCACCGGCGGCACGCTCACGGGCAACGGCCGCGCCCTGCACCGATACGACCCCCGCATCCGCGTCGTGGCCGCCGAGCCGGAGCTCGGCGATCTCGTGTACGGCCTGCGTTCGCTCGACGAGGGATTCGTGCCGCCGATCTTCGACGCGGACGAGGTCGATCGGAAGTTCCTCGTGAACTCGTCGGACTCGCTGCGCGCGACGCGCGATCTCACCGCGAAGGAGGGCATCTTCGCGGGCATCTCGAGCGGCGCGGTGATCCACGTCGCGCAGCGGATCGCCAACGAGATCGAGCCCGGCGAGGGAACAGCCGACGTCGTCTGTCTGCTCGCCGACGGCGGGTGGAAGTACCTGTCGCTCGAGGCCTGGGCGGAGGACCTCTCGACGGCCGAGAAGGGCGTCGAGGAGTCGCTGTGGTGGTGACCGCGTGAGCGGCGACCGGCCGATCGGGGTGTTCGATTCCGGCGTCGGCGGCCTCACGGTCGCCCGCGCGATCATCGACCTGCTCCCGCACGAGCCGCTGCTGTACGTCGGCGACACGGCCCGGTTCCCGTACGGGCCGAAGCAGCCTGCCGAGATCCGGCGGTACGCGCTCGAGGTCGCCGACTGGCTCGTCCGGCGCGACGTCAAGATGCTCGTGGTGGCGTGCAACTCCGTCGAGGTGAGCGCGATCGACGACATCACCTCGGCGGCCGGTCTGCCCGTGGTCGGCGTGATCGACCCGGGCGTCCGGGCCGCGATCCGCGCGACCGAGAGCGGCACGATCGGGCTGATCGGGACCGAGGCGACCGTCGCGAGCGGCGCCTACGACCGGGCGGTCGCCGCCACGGGCGCCGACGTCACGCTCGTCTCGGCGGCGTGCCCGGCGTTCGTCGAGCATGTCGAGCGCGGCGACACGACGAGCCTGCCGCTGCGCGAGGCCGCGCACAGGTATCTTGAGCCCCTCGTGGATGCCGGCATCGACACGTTGATCCTGGGGTGCACCCACTATCCGCTCCTCGCCGGCCTCCTCCAGCTCGAGCTCGGCTCCGACGTCGTGCTGGTGTCGTCGGCCGAGGAGACGGCGAAGGACGCGTACAGGACGCTCGTCGAGGAGGGGCTCTTGCGGACCGACACCGGACCACCCGCGCACCGGTTCCTGTGCACCGGCGACCCCGACGCGTTCGGTCCCGTCGCCGACGTGTTCCTCGGTCCGGAGCTCGAGGCGGTCGACGTCGTCCGTGCCGAGCCGGTCGGAGGTGGCGCGTGGAGGTGACGATCCTCGGGTCCCAGGGGACCTGGCCGGGACCCGGTGGCCAGACGTGCGGCTACCTCGTCAGCCACGACGACTTCCACCTGTGGGTCGATGCTGGCACCGGGACCTTCGCCCGGCTGCAGGAGCACGTCGCGCTCGGTGACATCGGCGGCATGCTGATCACGCACGGGCACCCGGATCATTTCGTCGACATGATCCCCGCCTTCTACGCCCGGCACTACGGCAAGATGGGATCGCCAGGACTGCCGTTCTACTCGCCCGACGGCTTCACGGACCTCGCCGCGCTGCTCGTCTCGGAGAACGGACGCAACGTGATGGCCGAGGCGTACGACTTCCGCGTCGCGGAAGAGAACGTGCCGTTCGAGCTCGGACCCTTCGGCATCACTCCTTTCGAGATGACGCACATCGGCGTGAAGGCGCTGGGCTACCGCATCGAGGCCGGCGGGGTCGTGCTCGGGTACACCGGCGACACCGGCCCGTGCGACGAGGTCGTGGAGCTCGCGCGCGACGCCGACGTGTTCCTCGCCGAGGCGACGTATCAGGACTCGTCCAACCTCATGCCGTTCCACCTCTCGGCACGCCAGGCGGGGGAGATCGCCCAGAAGGCCGGCACACGGCGCCTCGTGCTCACGCATCTCACGCCGGACCTCGATCCCGTCGTCTCGCTCCGCGAGGCCGCCGAGACGTTCGACGGCGTCGTCGATCTCGCGATCACCGGGATGGTGCTCGAGGTCGGCGCGTGACCCGTCCCACCGGCAGATGACGCGTCCCGACGGCCGTTCGCACGACGAGCTCCGCCCCGTCGCCTACGAGCTCGGGTTCCAGGAGTGGGCGGCCGGTTCGGTCCTGTTCTCGATGGGGCGCACGCGCGTCCTGTGCGCCGCGAGCGTCGCCGACGAGGCCCCGCGCTGGCTGCGCGGCACCGGGCGAGGGTGGGTGACCGGCGAGTACTCGATGCTCCCCGCGTCGACCGCGGAACGGACGCCGCGCGAGATCACGCGCGGCCGACCGGCGGGGCGCACGCAGGAGATCCAGCGGTTGATCGGCCGGGCGCTCCGGAGCGTCACGGATCTCGACCGTCTCGGCGAGCGCACGATCACGGTGGATTGCGACGTGCTGCAGGCCGACGCGGGCACGAGGACGGCGTCGATCACCGGCGGCTACATCGCGCTCGCGATCGCGCTCCGCGGCCTCGCGCGCGACGGCCTCGTGCCCCCCGACCTCCTCACCGACTCGGTCGCCGCGGTCTCGGTCGGGCTCGTGAACGGCGAGCCGCGCCTCGACCTGTCGTACGAAGAGGACGCGAGCGCCGAGGTCGACTTCAACGTGGTGATGACGGGCAGCGGTGCGTTCGTCGAGGTCCAGGGAACGGCCGAGGGCTCGCCGTTCTCGCGTGAGGACCTCGACCGACTGCTCGATCTCGCCCGGGACGGGATCGCCGCGCTCGGCGGGGACCAACGCGACGCGCTCGCGCTCGGCTGATGGCGTTCCCGGCCCGCCTGGCGATCGCGTCGCGGAACCCGCACAAGCTCCGCGAGCTCGGGCGGATCTGCGCCGACTGGCCGGTCGAATGGGTGACGGTCGAGTCGCACGATCCCGCCCCGTTCCCCGACGTCGAGGAGACCGGAACGACGTACCTCGAGAACGCGCTCCTGAAGGCACGGGCCGTCGCCGGGGCGCTCGACGTGCCGGCGATCGCGGATGACAGCGGCATCGAGGCCGACGCCCTCGGCGGCAAGCCCGGACCGCGGAGCGCGCGGTTCGCCGGTGAGGGAGCGAGCGACGACGACAACCTTCGCGCGCTGCTCGCCGCGGTGAAGGGCGTGCCGGGGGGTGGCCGCGCCGCCCGCTATCGATGCATCGCGGCGATCGCGTATCCCGACGGGCGCGAGGCGCACGTCGAAGGCGTCTGCGAGGGGGTGCTCCGGTCGAAGGCGGCGGGCGGGGGCGGCTTCGGCTACGACCCGATCTTCGAGCCGGTCGGCTGGGACGTCACGATGGCCGAACTGACCGACGAGGAGAAGGACCGGATCAGCCACCGCGGGCGTGCGTTCCGGGGGTTGCGGGAGGTGCTCGCCGCCGGCTGAGCTGCCCGGGTCACCCCTGGCTACCCCGCTCAAGGTACGAGCTCCCGAGGCCGACGTTTCGGTTCGTGGATACCACGACTGCCCGGCGCCGCCCCGGTTCCGGCGGCCTGCCGATCGAGGTCTTCTTCGACGGCAAGCCTCCGTGGTTCGTCCTCACGGTCGGGCTCGCGTTCGTGATCGGGACGGGCGTGGTCGATCGGCTGACGGGCCCGGGGGCGTTCCTACCGCCGCTGTACCTGACGCCCGTGCTGCTCGTCACCTGGAACGTGGGTCGCGGCGCGGGTCTCGCGATCGCCGGTCTCGCGGCCATCGCCACCCAGGTCGCCGGGATCACCGACGCCGACGCCTCGAACGGACTCGTTCCGTCGTGGAACGCCGTCATGTGGCTCGTCGTCCTGGTCTTCGTCGTCTGGATGCTCTCCACGTTGAAGCAACTGATCCGGACGCAGCGCCTGCGGATCGCGCACCAGGCCGAGGAGTCCGACGACCTCCGTGAGATGAACGAGGTGAAGGACACGCTGCTGCATGCGGTGTCGCACGATCTCAAGGGGCCGCTGTCGGGCATCCTCGGCGCCGTCCAGACGATCCGTCGGCGCGGCGAGCTGGAGCTGACCCCGGCCGAGGTCAACGATCTCTACGGGGTGATCGAAGAGGCCGGCACGAAGGCGAACCGGCTCGTCGACGATCTGCTCGACCTCGACCGGTTGAAGCGGGGGCAGCTGCGGCCCGAGCGCACCCCGACCGACGTGGGCGCGCTCGCGCGGGACGTCGTGCGGGGATGCGACGCGCTCGCCGGTCATCCCGTCCGGATCGACGCCGACGACGTCCTCGTCTCGATCGACGCGCCGAAGGTCGAGCGCGTGATCGAGAACCTCGTGGCGAACGCCGGCCGCCACACGCCGCCCGGAACGCCGATCCACGTCACGGTCCGACGGCGGACCGACGGCGTCCGGCTCGAGGTCGCCGACGAAGGTCCCGGCGTGCCGGACGCGATCAAGGAGCTGGTCTTCGAGGCGTTCGAGCAGGGGGACCACAACCACGGCGGCGTCGGCATCGGGCTGTCGCTCGTCCGGCGGTTCGCCGAGCTTCACGGCGGTCAGGCCTACGTCGACGACGCCGACGGCGGCGGCGCCCTGTTCGTGGTCGACCTGCCCGGTGAGATGACGCCGAGGCCGGCCGCGGCGCTCCGCGCCGTGTGACCCGCGGCTGCACGTCGGAGGCGCGACGCGGTCCGTCACCCCCCCTCGCACGCACGCGTCTCCGGTAGCGTTCCTTGGACGCATCGCGCCGGCAGGCTGATCGCTCAGCCCGCGAACACACGATCCACGAGGAGGAACGACCCCATGGCGGTGGACAAGCACGCGACGGTGACGTGGCACGGCGACCTCACGACGGGCCGCGGCACGATCGACGATGTGGGAAGCGGCGCGATCTCGGCGCTCCCCGTGACGTGGGCGGCGCGGACCGGCGATCAGGCCGAGCTCACGAGCCCCGAGGAGCTGCTCGCGGCGGCGCACGCGTCGTGCTTCTCCATGTCGTTCTCCTCGCGGCTGGGCAAGAACGAGACCCCGCCCGATCGCCTGCGCGTCAGCTCCACCGTGACGTTCGTTCCGGGCACCGGGGTCACGACGTCGAAGCTCGTCGTCGATGCCGACGTGCCGGGGATCGACGAGGAGACGTTCCGCGCGCTCGCCGAGGACGCGAGGGAGAAGTGCCCGGTGTCGCAGGCGCTCGCGAACAACGTCGAGATCACGCTCGACGCGACGCTGTCGTCGGGCTAGCCGTCGCCCGCCGTCACAGGCGGGCGCGACCGGGGACCGCTCCGCACGGGTCGTCACACGGAGAGCACGGGACCGACGCGAGAGTCGCGTCAGCCGACGCGACGCTGGTCGAACCCGGGAAGCTCGAACCGGTACAGCTGACCCCGTGCGAGCGGCCGCACGACGGTCTCGCGCAGGTCGGCCGCCCGCACCGCCTCGAGGAACTCCGACAGGGGCGAGCGGAACACCGCGTAATCGTCGTAGTGGATCGGGATCGCGACCCGCGGCCGGACGGTCCGCAACAGCTCGACGCCCTGCGCCGCATCCATCGTGAGCAACAGCCCGGCGACCTTCGTCCCGCCGAGGTGGAGCAACGCGAGGTCGATGTCGGGGGAGCGGCGCGCGATGTCCACGATGCCGTCGTGCATCAGTGTGTCACCGGTGACGTACATCGTGAAGGCACGAGCATCCCCGTCCTGGAACTCGAGCATGCTGCCCATCACCGGCGGGACGAGGTGGCGCGCGAGCCCGGGTCCGTGGACGCCCGGCATCGCCGTGACCCGCAAGACGCTGCCCGACCGCTCCATCATCGTCGACTGCCACGTGTCGAGCGCCGTCACGGCGCGGAACCCCTGGTCCGTGAGCTTCTCGGCGCCGTGCGGCGTCGTGACGATCGGAAGGTCACGGTCGAGGCGTTCCGCCGCGACGTCGTCGAAGTGATCCCCGTGATGGTGCGAGAGCAGCACGAAGTCGAGCGCCGGCAGGTCGTCGATCTCGATCGCCGGGTCCGTGAGCCGCTCGGCCCGCAGTCCCCAGCCCAGACGCGCATGCCCGCCCCGGTGCAGGAAGTTCGGGTCGGTGAGGATCGTGAACCGCGCGCACCGGATGAGGGTCGTCGCCGTTCCGACGAAGAAGATGCCCTGTCGGCCGGGCTCCATGACCGATCCGGTCTACCCTCGCGGCTGTCGTCGGAAACGACGCCGTACGCTGCGGGGATGCGGACGCTGCGGTTCGGCACGTACCTGGCGCCGTCGGTCCTGCCGGTCTACGAGACGATCACCGCGGAGGTCGGGCGGCGGCTGGGCATCGCGACCGACCTCGTCGTCGAGACCTCGTACGAGAGCTGCCGTCGCGACGAGAACGACGTCTGCTTCGTGTGCAGCCTTCCCTACGTCACGTTCGAGCGCGAGGGGCTCGACCTCGCCGAGCCGGTCGCGGCGCCCGTCCTGGTGGGTGACCGGTACGGCGGCCGCCCGATCTACTTCTCGGACGTGATCGTCGCCCGCGGCGCGGCAGCCCGTCGCTTCGCCGACCTCCGCGGGTGCTCGTGGGCGTACAACGAGCCGCTGTCCCACTCGGGGTACGGGATCACGCGGTTCCGGCTCGTCGAGATGGGCGAGATCGACGGGTTCTTCGGCGAGGTGGTCGAGGCGGGCTTCCATCAGCGGGCGATCGAGATGGTGGCCGACGGCGACGTCGACGCCTCGGCGATCGATTCGCAGGTCCTCGCGATCGCGTTGCGCGACGATCCGTCGCTCGCCGAGCGGCTCGAGGTGATCGAGGCGCTCGGGCCGTCGACGATCCAGCCGATCGCGATCTCGCGACACGTCGATCACGAGCTGCGTGAGGAGATCCGCGGCGTGCTCCTCACGTTGGCGGAGGACCCCGCCGTCCGCGAACGACTCGCCGTGGGCCTGGTGGATCGGCTCGTCGCCGTCGACGCCGGTGCCTACGACGACATCCGTGGGATGCTCGACGCGTGCGAAGCCGCAGGCTTCATGGTGCTGCGTTGACCGCCGCACGCGCTCGTGGTCCCCTCCGACCGTCGGACCCACAGGAGGTCACATGCTCGGCGAAGCGCAGCGCCCGACCACCGGGCGCCCCACCTATCCCGGACTGACGGCTGCGCAGTACACCGATCCCGAGATCTTCGAGCTCGAGCGCGAACGCATCTTCGATCGGCAGTGGTTCTGCGTGGGGCGGTCCGAGGAGCTGCCGGAGCCGGGGAGCTTCGTGCAGCGCGACGTCCCGGGCGACTCGCTGCTGCTCACGCGCGACCTCGACGGTCGGGTCCACGCGTTCTACAACGTGTGCCGGCACCGCGGGAGCGTCCTCGTCGAGGAGGAGCGAGGCCAGGTCCGCAAGGCGTTCACCTGTCCGTACCACGCGTGGGTGTACGGGCTCGACGGACGATTGCTCGGAACGCCGAACGTGCGGGCCGACGACGGGCTCGACCGCGATGCGTACGGCCTCCGCGGGATCGGGGTCGAGGAGTGGGAGGGGTACCTGTTCGTCTCGCACGCGAGCGCGGGCGAACGGCCCGATCTGCTCGGGAACCTCGCGCGCGAGCCCGACGAGCCGCTCTCGTACGGGCGGTTCCGGATCGGGCAGCTGCGCCTCGGGCACCGGGTCACGTACGAGGTCGAGGCGAACTGGAAGATCGTGTGGGAGAACTACAACGAGTGCCTGCACTGCCCGGGCGTGCATCCGGAGCTCTCGCAGATGGTGCCGCTGTTCCGCCGGGGACTCGTCGCCGACGACGACGATCCGACCGTGCTGGCGACGCTCGCCGACGGCTGGGAGGCGTTCACGCTCTCCGGAACGACGTCGCTCCCGCACCTGCCCGGGTTGGATCCGATCGACGCGAGGACGTACTACGGCGCCGGCATCTTCCCGAACCTGATGATCAACATGCGGGCGACCGGTGTGACGAGCTTCACGCTCTATCCGCGGGCCGTCGACCACACCACGGTCGTCTCGGACTACCTCTACCGGCCCGAGACGATCGCGTCCGACAGCTTCGACCCGAGCGAGATGATCGAGTTCCTCGACCTCGTCGCGCGCCAGGACTGGGAGATCTGCGCCCTCGCGCAACGCGGCGCCACCTCGAAGGGGTTCGACCGGAGCGTGTACCCGCCGCAGGAGCGGTACGTGCACCTGTTCGCCGAGCGGTACCGCGAGGAACTGCGCAGGTAGCGCCGTTTGCTGCGTCGGCGGCTCGGGTAGCGCCCAGCCATGGACGCCCGGGGCTTCGTTCGGCGTGCCGATCGCTTCCAACGCCGCCATCCGGCGGTCGCGTTCCCCTACGCGGTGGTCAAGCACTTCGGCGAGGACAGCGCCGGCAACCTCGCGGCGACGATGGCCTACTACGGGTTCTTCTCGCTGTTCCCGCTGCTCCTCGTGCTCGTGACGGGGGCGGCGCTGGTGCTCCGCGACGATCCACAGCTCCAGCAGCGGTTGCTCGATTCCGCGCTCGCCCAGTTCCCGATCGTGGGCGAGGACATCCGCGAGAACGTGGGACGGATCGAGGCGTCGGGGCTCGCGCTCGCGATCGGCATCGTGACGTCGATCTGGGCCGGGCTGGGCGGCATCCGGTCGGCGCAGTACGCGATGGAGACGGTCTGGGACGTCCCGTACGTGCGGCGCCCGTCGACGCCGAAGGCCATCGCGCGCGCGTTCGTGATGCTCGCGGCCTTCGGCGTGTTCATCCTCGGGGCCGCGGTCCTCGCGAGCGTCGCCGGCGGCGTCGGCCTGACCGTGCTCGGGGTCCTCGCGTGGGTCGGCTCGGTCCTGTTGAACATCGCGCTGTTCCTCGTGCTGTACCGCGTGCTCACGACGGCCCACGTCTCGTGGAGCGACGTGCTGCCCGGCGGGCTCGTGGCGGGCATCGGATGGACCGCGCTGCTCGCGCTCGGCGGATGGATCATCGGCAACCGGTTGGAGGGCGCGTCGAACACGTACGGCTTCTTCGCCGTCGTGATCGGCCTGCTCGCGTGGCTGCACCTCGGATCGCAGCTGACGATCGTCGGCGCCGAGGTGAACGTCGTCCGTCGCAACCGCCTGTGGCCGCGGGCGCTGGATGCGGACGACATGACCGAGGCGGACCGGCGGACGCTCCGGCGGTTCGCGAAGCAGGAGACACGACGGGAGGATGAGATCGTGAGCGTGCACTTCGAGAACGAAGGACGGGGAGCGGCCGGATCCGCGGCAGGCGCAACCCCGGACGGTGACGCGACGATGCGCGCGGGCGTGCCGAACGGCAGCCGCTCGACGGGTCCGGCGGGACCGCCGCCGTGGGCGGAGCAGAAGCGGTCGCTCGGCGACATCATCCGCAGCGTCGTCGACGGCGCGACCGCGCTGATGCGCAAGGAGATCGAGCTCGCGAAGATCGAGCTGGCCGAAGCGGTCGCGGCGCGCGGCAAGGGCATCGGCATGATGGCGGCGGCGGGCGTGTTCGGGCTGTTCGCCCTCGGCTTCGCGGCCGCCGCGGGCTCCGCCGCCCTCGAGCGCGTGGTTCCGGACTGGGCGGCGCACCTGATCGTCGCCGCGGTGTTCGTGCTGCTCGCGCTGGTGCTGTTCCTGGTCGGCCGCGCCGCGATGCGTGCGACGCCGGTCGCGCCGGAGAAGACGCAGGCGACGATCCGCGACGACGTCCGGCTCGTGAAGGAGCGGATCGGCCGCTGATCGCGGATCGACCGGCCCTCACGGGAACCGGTGGAACTCGAAGTGGCTTCCGTCGGGGACGAGCCATCGGCCGCCCCACGTGAAGCCGTGCCGCTCGAGCGTCCGCACGAGCACCGGCGGCTGCCGGGGCGCGAGACCGCGGACGTTGCCGGCGAGGTTCACGTCGAAGGCGATGCCCCAGCTGTGGTACGAGAGCATGTTCGACGGGTCACGCCCGATGTAGCGGGGGACGAAGCACCCGTGGTACGTGCGCACGGCGTCGCCCGCGCCACGCGCGACGAGGGCCCGCATCGCCCGTTCGAACTGCGGAACCACGAGCCGGTGGCACGACGTGGGTCGGTCGAGACCGGGGATCCGCACCCGCACGATGTTCGTGCGGAGCCAGTGAGGGTCCACGATCAGCTCGCCGGGCGCGCCGGAGCGCGGCCGCGCGGCGAACTCGCCGAACAACGCCTTCACGACGGCGAGCGGAAGCACCGCGTCGCCCGCGCGGAAGAACGGCGTGTCGCCGGGGGCTCGGATCTGGATCTTGCGATTCACGCCGAGGTCCTCCGGCAGCAGCGGCCGGAGCTCGGCCTTCACCTCGCCGGCCGACGCGTCGCCCGCCAGCGGGCGCACGAGCGCGTACCGCTCGTGCTCGATCCCGATCCGGCGACCGAGGCGGCGCGAGACCACCAGCTCCGCCGCGCCGACGAGGTCGTCGGGCACGATCGCCGCGACGCGCACACGCATGCCACCGTCGAACTCCAGCGTCGATCCCGCGTCGAGGTCCCGGAGCGCCGCGCCCGTCGTGGACAGCACCGCCTGACCGTCGGCGACGGCGGCGATCGCCGGACGGTCGGTGGGCGGAACGAACGCGGCGAAGCCGGCCGGATCGATCGCGGCCGCGTCGAGCGGGATCGCGAACCCCGGTCGGGGATCGTCGACGCGCTCGCCCGCCGCGGTCCACGAGGCCCGGAGCCACACGATGTCCTCGGCCACGACCGTCGACGCGTCGAGCGCCTCGATCGTCGCGACGGCGCGTCCGAACCCCGCAGGGAGGCCGCGCGGAACCCACGCGAGGAACGTCGTCGGTCTCGCTGCCACGGCTGGCGGGGGATCGGGAACGGGATCGGTCGTCGTCGGAGCGCCGGACGACTGGGCCGCGAGCGCCACGACCGCTCCGACGAGCGTTCCGGCGACGGCCGCGCCGGCGGCGCGCAGCCGCCTCACCGCTGCGCCGGCGGCAGCGGAAGGCCGCGGATCGGGAGCGACGCCGCGACGGCGAGCAACGCGTCGCGCGGGAGGTTCGACTCGAGGTAGACGTCGGTGTGCTCGCCGTGGATCGCGAGCCGGTTCCCGTACCCATCCATCGGCGGGGCGAACCGAGCGACGCCTCCCGCGAGCGGGATCTCCTCGGCGTCGGCGGGAACGCCGAACGCGCCGGGCCCCGGCCAGGAGGGGTGTTCCGCGAGCCTCAGGTAATCCAGACCCAGCGCGTAGACGAGGACCGAGCGCGGCGTCGCGTCGGTCCCGTCACCCGGGATCGACGCCGAGACGAGGCGCAGACCCGCGGTCTCGGCCGGCGTGAGCGGCACGTACCCGAGACGTTCGGCGAGGCTCCTCGCGCCGACGTGCGGCTCGGCGACGTCGGGGATCGCGAAGCGCGACGGATCGGGCGCCTCGGCGCGGATCCTGACGGCGTCCATCTCGAGGATCGGCGCGTCGGCCGGTTCGAGCGGCAGGCCGAACCGCATCTCCCAGTCCCGTCGTTGCGGGACCTCGCTCGGCGTGATCGTCGTTCGGAGCGGGAACCACGAGGAGGCGTCGAGCCAGACGTCGACACGGTCGCGACGGTGGAACGGACGCCACGTGCCGCCGAGCTCGAGGAACGGGAACAGGGGACCGGCGCGTTCGAACGACATCACGACGTGCACCGCGTCGGTGGCGCCGAGCGGCTCGGTGTCGACCACGCGGATGCCGTCGGTCGAGCCGAACGTCGCGATCGGCACGATCAGGTCGATCGGGAGCGGCATC
>DATHTO010000168.1:0-22668 GCA_035463115.1 Actinomycetota bacterium
TCGTCGACCGCGGCAACTGCACCTTCGCCGAGAAGACGGCGAACGCGCAGGCCGCCGGCGCCGTCGCGGTGGTGATCGTGAACAACGTCCCCGGCGCTCCGACCGCCCCCGGCGGGACGGCGCTTCCGGGCACGACGATCCCGACCGTGATGGTCGGCCAGGCCGACGGCAACGCCGTCAAGGCCGGCCTTCCTGCGACCGGCACCGTGTTCGGCGCCGTCGCGGCGAACAACGCGAGCCGCGTGGTCCTCGTCTCGAGGGCCTGGGGTCATGAGGGCGGGAACGACATCACCGCCCAGTTCGTGAACCCCGGCGCGGCCAACTCGCCCCTGGCCATCTCGGTGAGCGGCAACGCGATCACGGTGAGCCTCGCGACGAACGCGTCGGGCGGGCTCACGAGCACGGCCGCGAACGTGGTCGCGGCGATCAACGCCCACCCGGGCGCGAGCGCGCTCGTCAAGGCGCTCACGTTCCAGGGGAACGCCGGCACGGGCTTCGCTCCGGCGACGCTCCGGATCGGCCTGTCCGACTTCCTGTCGACGTCGGTCTCGATCCCGGCGAGCGGGATCCCGCACGGGAACGAGCACGTCCAGCGGGGGCCGTTCCAGCCGAAGGTCATGCGGATCGGCAAGGTCCGCGACGGCTCGAAGGTCGGGATCTACCTGTTCTGCCAGCAGCACGCGCGTGAATGGGTCACTCCGATCACGTGCCTGGAGACCGCCGAGCGGCTCCTTCGCAACTACTCCACGGACCCGCTGACGAAGGATCTCGTCGACAACCTCGACGTCTTCATCCTCCCGTCCGTGAACCCCGACGGCGCGCACTACTCGTTCTACAACTTCCAGAGTCAGCGGAAGAACATGACGAACTGGTGCGTGAACGGGGCGCAGGCAGGCGACAACCCGTTCGCGGCCGAGTTCTGGACGCCGCGGATCAACCCGGGCAGCGCGACCGGTGCGGTCTACACCCAGACGGACGCCGGCTCCCGCAACGTCTGGGGCACCGACCTGAACCGCAACCAGACCGTCGGCACGATCTGGGACGGCTACGTGGGCGCCTCGCATTCGTGCAACAGCGAGGTCTACGCCGGCCCGGGTGAGGCCTCCGACCCCGAGGCGAAGAACGAGGCGTGGATCGTCGACACGTTCGACAACATCAAGTTCTCGAACAACATCCACACCTCGGGCGGGTACTTCATGTGGGCGCCCGGCGCCTACGAGCTGGACCGCACCACGCTTCCGGCGCCGAACATCGGCATCGAGAAGTACTTCTTCGCCGCGTCGGAGACGGTGCTCGGGCGCATCGCCGAGTACCGCGGCAACGTCGTCCTGCCGCAGCGCACCGGCCCGATCGCCGACGTGCTCTACTCGGCGGCCGGGAACTCGGCGGACGACAACTACTACCGCAAGGGCATCATCGGCTACTCGTTCGAGGCCGGCTCCGACGTCTTCGTCGCGCCGACGCTGACCGTCGCCTCCGCCGCGGGCGCGAGCGGCGTCCGCGTCAGCTCGACGGCGGGCATGGCCGCGAACGACTACATCACGGTCGGCTGGAACGGCACGAACCCCGAGATTCGGCGCATCCAGTCGATCTCGACCGCGGCCAGCCCGGCGCCGAACGTGATCCTCCAGCAGCCGCTCGAGTTCGCGCACGCGATCGGTGAGCAGGTGAACGGCGGAACGGCGGCGCAGGGCGTCGGCTTCTTCCCGCCGTACGGCACGGAGGGCCGCCACGAGGCGAACGAGTTCGCGAACGGGAACTTCGGCCTCCTCGAGGCGGCGCTCGAGTACGCGCGGGACAAGGAAGCCCCGCTCGTGCGCATGACGGGCGACCGCATCTCGAGCGGTGACCCGATCCGGACGACGTTCGAGTACGTGAACGAGCCGAGCGTCATCCACTACACGGTGGACGGCTCGATGCCGACGTTCGACTCGCCGAAGTGGGATCGGCAGGGCCTCCGCCGGCCTGGCGAGGTGTTCGAGTTCTCCGAGAACACCACCGTCCGCTGGCTCGCCCTCGACCTCGCGGGGAACACTTCCCGCGGCGTCGCGCGGTTCTCGATCGGCGAGCAGTACACGTTCGGCGGCTTCCGGGCCCCGGTCCTCCCCGGCGTGAACGAGCGCACCGCGGGCGCCACCGTCCCGGTCAAGTTCGCTATCGACGGGAAGTCCAGCCCGGCAGACGTCGTGGACATCTACTCGGAGTCCGCGAACTGCGAGACCGGCGAGGCCGCCTGGACGGGCGTCGGCTCGCCGGCCGAGTCGTTCTCCGCCGTCACGGTCGACCGCAACGGCCAGTACCAGGTCGACTGGAAGACCGCGAAGGCGTGGAAGGGGACGTGCCGCGCGCTCGTCCTCGTCCTCAGCGACAACACCGAGCACACCGCGCTCTTCCGCTTCAGGTAGCCGGAAGGTCGCAGCGAAGGACGGAGAGGGCCCCGGGCGACCGGGGCCCTCTCTCGTGCCAGGCCGGTCGCCGGAATGCGTTGAGATTCCTCAACGATCCGGGCGCCGGGCCGGAGCATGCGCGGGCACGGAAAACCGCGCAGGTACGCGATTCGCAGCGCCCCGCCGTTCCGGCGCGGCACCGGCGAGGAGCGGCGCGGCCCGCTCGGCCGCTTGCATCAAGCGTCGCGAGGGTGTCAGATCGCTCGGTCCCCATCCCAGGAGAGGAGAGACCCATGCGTAGACGTCCGGGCGTGAGCCCGCGTCGGCTCGTGTTCGTGCCGACGCTCGTGATCCTGCTCGCGCTGACACTCACACTCACCGGCGGTGCCGTCGCCCACGACGACGGTGAGGACGGCGGCGCCGTTCTCACCGACGCGTACGGGCTCGAGCAGGAGGCGCTCGTCGAGGTGAACCTGCCGACCCGCGCGGCGCTCGACGAGCTCGTCGGCGAGGGCTTCGACGTGGCGGAGTACGTCCGCCAGGAGGACGACGGCTCGCTGACGACGCAGGTCTTCGTCACGCGTGCCGAGCTCGCCGAGCTCGAGGAGGAGGGCTACTCGATCGGCGCGACGATCCAGGACTACCACACCTACCTCGAGCGCGCGGCCGAGCGGCAGGCGGCGATCGACGCCGCCGACACCGCGAAGCTGATCGCCGAGGAGGGCCCCGAGGTCGTCGAGGGCGAGCTGCAGTCCGCCGGCCTCCGGTCGGTCGCGTTCGCCTCGTTCGATATCGAGCCCGCGCCCGCGATCATCATCCAGCGGGCCGACTACTTCTCGAACTACGCCGGCCGCTTCATCTCGATCGAGGCGTACCACACCGGCAGCACGTTCAACACCGGCCCGACGATGGCCGTCTCGTGGCGCACCGCGGACGGCGACTTCGGGCCTGCGCAGAGCATGTCGAAGAACAACGACACCGATCCGACGCCGGACGTCTACCTGACGCACCGCACGCTCGTACGCGTCGGCGCGGTCGGCTCCACGGAGCCGGTGCCGGCGTTCATCCGCGTCGCGGCCTCGAACGGCGACGTCGCCGTGGGCCCGGTGAAGGACTACATCACCGGCCCCGCGACCGGGAAGCCGTTCCCGCCGGGCTTCCAGAGCCACTTCTTCGACCACTACATGGACCCGACCGAGATCGACCGGGAGTTCGAGCAGATCGCGGAGGACTACCCGAACATCACGGAGCTCATCCCGCTTCCGCACCTGACGCCGGGCTACCAGCGGCTCTCGATGGCCACGATGTCCGGGACGACCGCGATCGGGAACGCCGGCGCCGCGACGTCGTCCGTCGTGCTGACGGCGACGAAGTACGGGCACCTGGGCGGCAACGACATCCGGGCCCAGTTCCGCAACCCGGGCGTGGCGGACTCGCCGCTCACCGTGAACGTCGTCCCGAACCCCGCGGGGCAGGCCGACATCATCGTCGACCTCGCCACCGGCCCGACGGGCGCACTCACCTCGACGGCGGCACAGGTCGTCGCCGCGATCAACGCGAGCGCGGAGGCGCGCGAGTACGTCACGGCGCAGACCTGGGCCGGCAACGCCGGCGCGGGCATCGTCGCCGTGCGGGCGCTCGTGAACCTGTCCGACTTCCTGAACGCGCCGATGAGCGTGCCGCGCGGGCCGTTCCAGGTGAAGGTGCTGCGGATCAGCAAGGAGCCGAACCCCGGCGACCGCACCGGCATCTACATCTACTGCCAGGAGCACGCGCGCGAGTGGGTCACCCCGCTCACGTGCTACGAGCTCGCGAAGCGGCTCGTCGTCAACTACTCGCACGACCCCGAGACGACGGAGTTCGTCGACAACCTCGACATCTTCATCGTCCCGTCCATCAACCCGGACGGGTCGCACGTCTCCATCCACGGCGACCATGCGAGCAGGCGCCGCAACATCCCGAACTACTGCGCTCCGACGTCGACGAGCTCGATGCCGTCGGGCCGCAACAGCTGGGGCGTCGACCTGAACCGCAACAACTCCCAGTACACGCTCTTCGACGGCTACTTCGGCGCGTCGACGAGCTGCACGAGCGACACGTTCGCGGGCCTCTCGGAGGTCTCCGAGGCCGAGACGAAGAACTCGCACTGGGTCGTGGACACGTTCGACAACATCAAGTTCTCGATGAACACGCACAGCTCGGGCGGCTACTTCATGTGGAGCCCGGCGTCGTACATCGGGGCCGGACGGATCACCGCGCCGGCGCCGAACATCGGGATCGAGGGCTACTTCTGGAAGGCCGCCGACATCACGCTCAGGCGGATCAAGGAGTACCGCGGCACGGTCATCCCGGCGCAGCGCACCGGGCCGGTCGCGGACGTCCTCTACTCGGCCGCCGGCAACTCCGCGGACGACTACTGGTACCGGAAGGGGATCATCGCCTACTCGTTCGAGGTGGGCGCGGATCGCATGGCCCTTCCGCTGCTCCAGGTCGCCTCGACCGCCGGCGCGACCGGGATCAGGGCGACGACGACCGCCGGCATGACGGTCGGCAACGAGATCCGGATCGACGTGGGGAAGAACCTCGAGGTCCGGACGATCGCCGAGATCATCTCGCCGAACCCGGCGAGCCCGAACCCGAACATCATCCTCGACGCTCCGCTCGACCTCCCGCACGTCACGAGCACGCAACTCGTCACGCCGGGGACGTCGACGGGCTCGACGGTCGGGGTCGGCTTCATGCCGAGCTTCGCCGTCGAGGGTCAGTACGAGGGCATGGAGTTCGCCAACGGCCACTACGGCCTCCTCGAGGCGGCGCTCGAGTACGACCGCGACGAGGAGCCGCCGCTCGTCAAGATGACGGGCGAGCGGATCTCGAGCGGCGATCCGATCCGCACGACGTTCGAGTGGGTGAACGAGCCGTCGGTGATCCACTACACGGTCGACGGCTCGCTGCCGACGGAGGCGTCCCCGACGTGGGAGGCGATCCGGCCGAGATCGCCGGGCGAGGTGTTCGTCCTCGACGAGAACACCACCGTCCGCTGGCTCGCGAAGGACATCAAGGGCAACACGTCCCGCGGTGTCGCCCGCTTCTCGATCGGCGAGCAGTACGAGTTCAGCGGGTTCGCCGTCCCGATCGGCGTCGGCTCGCCGCAGCGTGTGGCGGGCGCGACCGTGCCGGTGAAGTTCAAGGTCACCGGGCAGTTCAGTCCGTCCGACGTTGTCGACATCTACTCCGAGTCGGCGAACTGCGCGACGGGCGAGGCGGCCTGGACGGGCATCGGCGATCCGAACGAGCGGTTCTCCGCGGTGACCGTCGACCCGGCGAACGGCCAGTTCCAGGTCGACTGGAAGACGGTGAGGAGCTGGGCGGGCACGTGCCGCTCGCTCGTCCTCGTCCTGAGCGACAACACCGAGCACAGCGCGCTCTTCCGCTTCAGGTAGCGGACGACCGCGACACCGCGAACGACACGGAGGGCCCCGGGCGACCGGGGCCCTCCGTCGCCTGCGGCCCGTGCCGCTTCGCAATGCGTAGAGGCGTGGAGCGTTTTCCACGGCCGCCCGGTTGAGTCGGGACCGAAACTAGTGAATTCTTGCGCGCGGGGTCAATCCAGGAGAGGAGAGGTTCAGATGCGGACAGGTTTCCGCGCGGGTCGCGTGCGGCTCGCGTTCATTCCCGTGCTGCTCGTGCTGCTCGCGCTCGCCCTGACAGGCGGCGCCGCGGCCGGCGGCGACGACTGGGAGCTCGACGCTCAGACGAAAATCGTCGAGATCACGCTCGAGAACAGGGCGGCCATCGACGCCCTCATCGCGGCGGACGTCGACCTCGTGGAGTACGTCCGCGAGGAGGACGACGGGCGCGTCACGGTGAACGCCGTCGTGACCGAGGCCGAGGAGGCCGAGCTCGAGGCGCAGGGCTACGAGATCGGCGTCACGGTGCAGGACTACAACACGTACCTCGCTCGCATGGCCGAGCGCGACGCCGCCCTCGCGGCCGAGGAGACGTCGCACGAGTCGGCCGAGTCGGGCGACCCGGCCGGCGACGAGGAGGTCCTCCAGGAGGCGGGTCTCCGCTCGATCGCGTTCGCGTCGGTCGTCGAGGCCACGCCGCACGAGCTGACGGTCAACCGCGTCGACTACTTCCAGAACTACGCGGGCTGGTTCCTGTCCGTCGAGGTGTTCGACAACCTCGTGAACGGCACCGGCTCCACGGGCCCGACGGTCTCGTTCTCCTGGCGGACCGCGACCGGGAGCTACGGGGGCGCGACGACGATCCCGCGCTTCATCGACACCGATCCGACCCCGGACGTCTACATGTACAACCGCGTCCTCGTCCGCATCGGGCCGGCCTCGCCGCCGTACGGCCCCGGCGCGGCGCCGACGCCGCCGGCGATGGTCCGCGTGGCCACGAGCACGCCGGGCGTGGCCCCGGTCGAGGCGCCGGTGCGCGTCTGGACGGGCAACCCGCTCGCCCCGACGAGCGTCAACTTCGCCACGCAGTACTTCACGGCGTACATGGACCCGACGCAGATCGACGAGCGGTTCGAGTCGCTCGCGGCCGAGTTCGGCGGGCCGGGCGGCATCGCCGAGCTGGTCGACCTGCCGCACCAGACGCAGGGCTACAACCGGCCGGCGATGTGCGTCATGTTCGGGACGACCGCGTGCAACGGGACGCCCGGCACGACCGCCGCGGCCGTGTACCTCGAGTCGAAGGCCAAGGGCTTCGAGGGCGGCAACCAGATCCGCGCCCAGTTCCGGAACCCCGGCGCGGCCAACTCGCCGCTCACCGTGAACGTCCTCGGGCCGAACCCGCTCGGCGGAAGCGACATCGTCGTCGACCTCGCCACGAGCTCGACCGGCGCGCTCACGAGCACGGCGGCGCAGGTGCGCAACGCGATCAACGCGCATCCGGTGGCGAGCACGCTCGTCGACGCCCACACGTACGCCGGCAGCGCCGGCGGCAGCGTCGTGCCGGCGCGGGCGCTCGCGACGCTGTCGGACTTCCTCAGCACGTCGTCCAACGCGGCGCACGTGCAGCGCGGGCCCTTCACGATGAAGGTGCTCCGGATCGGCAAGCAGCGCGACGGCTCGAAGACGGGTGTCTTCCTCTTCTGCCAGCAGCACGCGCGCGAGTGGGTGACCCCGATCACGTGCGTGCAGACGGCGGAGCAGCTGCTCCGGAACTACGCCACGGACGCGCGGACGAGGGAGCTCGTCGACAACCTCGACATCTTCATCCTCCCGTCCTCGAACCCGGACGGGTCGCACTACTCGCTCTACGACTTCAACTCGCAGCGGCGCAACCTCGTCCGCTACTGCGGGCTCAACACGACGAGCGGCATGCCGGCGAACCGGAACGCGTGGGGCGTCGACCTGAACCGCAACAGCGGTGAGTACTCGCTCTTCGACGGCTACTTCGGCGCGTCCACGAGCTGCACAAGCGACACGTTCGCGGGCCCGTCCGAGTACTCGGAGCCCGAGTCGAAGAACCTGAACTGGGTCGTGGACACGTTCCCGAACATCAAGTTCGCGAACAACATCCACACGTACGGCGGCTACTTCATGTGGGCGCCCGGCTCCTACCGGGGCAGCGGCCGCGTGAGCGCGCCGGCGCCGAACCACGGGATCGAGGCGTACTTCTTCGCCGCCGCCGACACCGTGCTCGGCCGGATCAAGAGCGTCCGCGGGACCGCGGTGCTCCCGCAGCGGACCGGCCCGATCGCCGACGTGCTCTACTCGGCGGCCGGGAACGCGGCGGACGACATGTGGTACCGCAAGGGCATCATCGGCTACTCGTTCGAGGCGGGCTCCGACCGGTTCTCGTCCACGACGAGCGGGACGACCCAGTCCGCGGTCGGCTTCTTCCCGGCGTTCGCGACCGAGGGCCGGTTCGAGGCCCAGGAGTTCGCGGCCGGGAACTTCGGCCTCCTCGAGTCCGCGCTCGAGTACGAGTACGACCAGGAGGCGCCCGAGGTGACGACGACGCCGGCCGGCCCGGCCGCGTCCCAGACGCCGATCGACTTCACCTTCAAGTGGGTGAACGAGCCCTCCGTCGTCTACTTCACGACCGACGGGTCGACGCCGACGACCGCCTCCGAGCAGTGGGAGCGGCAGCGGATGCGCGGCCCGGGCAAGGTCTACACCGTCGACGGCACGACGACCGTGAAGTGGCTCGCGATCGACGTCGCCGGGAACAGCTCGCGCGGCGAGGCCCGCTTCGCCGTCGAGACGAACGCCCCGACGACCACGGCGACCCTCTCGCCCGCGCCGATCGGCGGCTACTACAAGAACCCGACCGTCACGCTGCTCGCCGACGACGACTACGCGGGCGGCGGCGCCGGGATCGAGTCGACCTCGTACCGCGTGGACGGCGGCGCGTGGCAGACGTACGCCGGCGCCTTCCAGGTGACCGGCGACGGGAGCCACACGGTCGAGTTCTTCTCGACCGACCTCGCCGGCAACGTCGAGGCGACGAAGTCGGTCACGTTCGACGTCGACGCGACGAAGCCGACGATCACGCTCACGACGCCGGCGGACAACGGGCAGTACGTGCTCGGCTCCACCGTCGCGGCGGACTTCGAGTGCGCGGACAACCTGTCCGGCGTCGCGTCCTGCGTCGGCACGGTGGCGAGCGGGAGCTCGATCGACACGAGCACGATCGGCTTCAAGACGTTCTCGGTGAACGCGTCCGACAACGCCGGCAACGCCGAATCGAAGACCGTGACGTACAACGTCCACTGGCCGTTCAGCGGCTCGCGGCCGCCGTTCGGGGTCGTCAACCAGTGGCAGGCCGGGATGAGCTTCCCCGTGAAGTTCTCCCTCGGCGGGAACCGCGGCCTCAACGTGTTCGCGGCCGGCTTCCCGAAGTCGAAGGTGTGCGGAGCGGACGACTCGACGCTGCAGAGCACGACCGCGTCGGAGCCCTTCGCGTACGCCGACGGCCAGTACACCTACAGCTGGAAGACGGAGAAGGGCTGGAGGGACTCGTGCCGCGAGCTCGTCCTCCGCTTCGTCGACAACACCGAGCAGCGCGCGACGTTCCAGTTCAAGAAGTAGCGGAACGCGCAAACGCCTGAACGGCACGGAGGGGCCCCGGACCGGGGCCCCTCCGCGTTGTCAGGAGATACACCGGCCGGATGCATTCACTCTTGAAAACGCATTGCGAACATGGTTCGATCTCCCTGGCCCACCAGGAGAGGAGCTTGCAGTGCGTACCGAGAGGCCGAGCCCATGCGGCCCGGGACTCCATGCGGTCGTCGGTCGTTCGTCCGTGACGGCATCGCCGCTGCGGACGAACGACGCGCGCGCGGGTTGGGCCTGACCCACTCGGGCAGGCCGGCTCTCCGGCGGCGGGGGCGCTCCGCGTCCCGTCACCGATTCACACCAGGAGGAGAGGAATGCGAAGGAGGAAAGATCACGGCCGTTCGCGGCTCCTGCTCTTGCCCGCGCTCGTCGCGCTCATCGCGCTGGCGCTCACAGGCGGGGCGGCGGCGCACGGCGACGACGAGCCGCTCGACCAGCACGAGGTGCTGATCGAGATCGTCGTCGAGGACCGGTTCCAGGTCGACGAGCTGAACGACGCCGGCGTCGACCTCGCCGAGTACCTGCGCGAGAACGACGACGGAACGATCACGCTGAACGCGTACCTGACGCCCGGCGAGATCGACGAGCTCGAGGCGCAGGGCTACGTCTTCGGCGAGGTCGTCGAGGACTACCAGAACTGGCTCGACCGGATGGTCGAGCGCGAGGCCGCGATGGCGGCCGAGCAGGCCGCGCTCGACTTCGCCGAGGGCGAGGGCGTCGCGTCGCACCCGGACGAGGGCGCGGACGTCGGCCTCTTCACGGTGTCGCTCATGGCCGCACCGGAGATCCAGCCCGAGCGGCCCGTGCACATCTCGCGGGCGGACTACTTCACGAACTACGCGGGCCGGTTCATCTCGATCGAGGCCCGGCGCGCCGGCACGAGCACGGGCTCCTCGCCGACGCTCGCCGCGTCCTGGCGCACCGAGGAGGGCTCGTACGGGTCGGCGACGAGCATGTCGATCTTCAACGACGCGAGCCAGTACATGTACCACCGGACGCTCATCCGGGTCGGTGCAGCGGGCTCGTCGACGCCCGTCCCCGCGTACGTGCGGGTGGCAACGTCGACCGGCGCGGTCGCGGAGGAGCCCGTCCGGGTCTGGCCGGGCAACACGCTCCCGCCGCTCCCGGAGACGTACCTCCAGGGCTTCTTCAACTCCTACATGGATCCCTCGCAGGTGACCGAGCGCTTCGAGAGCCTCGCGGCGGAGTTCCCGAACATCGCCGAGCTGATCGAGCTGCCGAACAAGTCGCACGGGCTCGGCTGGCCGACCGCGATCATGGCCGGCACGACGACGAGCGCGACCCCGAACATCGGCAGCGCGCCGAGCGGCACGCCCGGCGCGAGCGGCGCGGTGGTGCTCTACTCGAAGGCCCCGTCGCCGGAGGGCGAGCGGACGCGGGCGCAGTTCCGCAACCCGGGCGCCCCCGACTCGCCGCTGACGGTGACCGTGAACGCCGGCAACCCGCTCGGCGGGAGCGACATCATCGTCGACCTCGGCACGAGCTCGACCGGGGCGCTGAACAGCACCGCCGCCCAGGTCGCGGCGGCGATCAACGCGAACGCGGACGCGGCGGAGCTCGTCAACGCGACGACCTACCCGACGTCCCAGGCCGGCGCGGGGATCACGCAGGCGCGGAACCTCGTCGCGCTCAGCGACTTCATGAACCCGCCCGCGCACTTCCGGATGGGCCAGTTCACGTCGAAGATGCTGCGGATCAGCACCCGGCCCGCCGCCGGTCAGCCCGACGAGCGGGGCGAGCGCGTCGGCATCTACCTCTACTGCCAGCAGCACGCCCGCGAGTGGGTGACGCCGATCACGTGCGTCGAGACCGCCGAGCGGCTGCTCCGCAACTACGGCACGCACGCCGAGACGACGGAGTTCGTCGACAACCTCGACATCTTCATCTTCCCGTCCGTGAACCCGGACGGCTCGCACCTCTCGATGATGAACCTCCAGGGAGGCAGCGGCGGCGTTGCGAGCAAGCGGACGAACATGGCCAACACCTGCTCGCCGACGAGCTCGACGTACGCTCCGACGAGCGGCAACGTCCTCTCGCAGCGCGGCGTCGACCTCAACCGGAACAACTTCTGGGGCAACGGCTCCCAGGGCTACGCGGGCAGCTCGACCTCGTGCAACGGGGAGACGAACCGCGGCCCGTTCCCGCACTCGGAGCCCGAGAACCAGAATGAGATCTGGGTCGCGAACACGTTCACGAACATCAAGTTCGCGAACAACATCCACACGTACGGCGGCTACTTCATGTGGGCGCCGGGCGCGTACCGCTCGGCCGGCCGCGTGACGCTGCCGGCGCCGAACATCGGCGAGGAGGGCTACTTCTTCCAGGCGGCCGACACGGTTCTCGAGCGGATCAGGCAGTACCGCGGGACCGTCGTCCTGCCGCAGCGGACGGGCCCGATCGCCGACGTCCTCTACTCGGCCGGCGGCAACAGCGCCGACCAGCAGTGGTACGAGAACGGGATCATCGCGTACTCGTTCGAGGCCGGCTCCGACCGGTTCTCCTCGACGACGACCGGCACGAGCCAGTCGGCGGTCGGCTTCCAGCCGAACTTCGCCAACGAGGGCCGGCACGAGGCGATGGAGTTCGCGAACGGCAACTACGGCCTCTTCGAGGCCGCCCTCGCGTACGCCCGCGACACCGAAGCGCCCGAGGTGGACATGACGGGCGCCCGTGCGTCGCAGACGCCGGTCGAGACGACGTTCAAGTGGGTGAACGAGCCCTCGAAGATCTACTACACCTTCGACGGTTCCCAGCCCACGACCGACTCCCCCCTGTGGCAGGCCGAGCGGCCGCGCCAGCCGGGCCAGCGGTTCCTGATCACCGAGACGACGACCGTGCGGTGGCTCGCGGTCGACATGAAGGGCAACGAGTCGACCGGCTCGACGCGCTTCTCGATCGACACGACGCCGCCCACGATCGACTTCGTGACGCCGGTGGACGAGGGCCAGTACCTCCTCGACTCCGAGCACGAGGTCGAGTTCTCGTGCGACGACGACGACGCCGGGATCGTGCGCTGCGAAGGCACTCAGGACAACGGCGACCTTCTCGACACGAGCTCGATCGGCTACAAGACGTTCACGGTCGAGGCCGAGGACGCGGCCGGCAACACGACGACGACGTCGGTCACGTACAACGTCCATTGGCCGTTCGACGGGCCCGGCCCGCCGTTCGGCGTCCGCAACGAGGTGCAGGCCGGCTCCGCCTACCCGGTGAGGTTCTCGCTGGGCGGCGACCGGGGCCTCGACGTCTTCGCGGAGGGCTACCCGAAGTCGAAGGTGTGCGGAGCGGACGACTCGACGCTCGAGAGCACGCAGCAGGCGGAGGCCTTCACCTTCGCCGACGGCGAGTACAAGTACGTCTGGAAGACGCGGCCGCAGTGGAAGGGCCAGTGCCGCGAGCTCGTGCTCCGTTTCGTGGACAACACGGAGCAGCGGGCGACGTTCGAGCTCAAGAACTAGTCGACGAGCCGAACGGCTATTTCGAGGGGAGCGCCGCCGCGAGGCGGCGCTCCCCTCGTCGTCTCGGGCTACGGGCCGGAGCCGGTGCCGACCGTGACGGTCGGGGCGTCGTCGCCGTCCTGCTCGCCCGGCGCGTCCTGCTCGATCATGCAGGCGCGCAGGTCGAGGTCGCGCGCGATCCGGTCGGCGTCGAGCTCGTTCCGCTCCGCGGCGCCGGCGAGCTCGTTGATCCGCTCCAGATCGTCCGCCTCGGCGGCCTCCTGGATCTCGCGCGCGTTCTCGACCGCCTCCTCGCCGAGCTCGAGCCATTCGTCGAATCGGTCGGCGACGTCGTCCGGCGGGTCGAGCTCGCGCAGCTCGGCGAGCTGCGCCTCGGTCAGGTCGGCGATCTCGCCCGCGGTGTCGGCGAGGTCGGCGTTCGTCTGCGGCGCCGGAATCTCCCCGATCCGCTCGTCGTAGTCGGTGCAGATCGCCTCGGCCTGCTCCCGGAAGTCCGAGCCGGAGCCGCCGCAGCCGGCGGCGAGCGCGACGCCGCACAGCGCGGCGAGCGCGAACGGCGTGCGGCGGCGCAGCTGCGTTCCTGGTCCTCGCGTCAGCCTGATCTCCCTCCCGCGCGGGAGTCTACTTCGCCCGCCGCGGCATCACGCCGGTACGCATTGCGAGGCAGCGCGAACGGCCGTCGCCTGTGGAGACATTTCCACGCCGATGCGGGTTCGGGCCTTGAATTCCGATCTGCCAACTGATTTGGTCTGCAGACCCCCAGGAGAGGGACTGCGGAATGCGAACGGGAGAGCGGGGGCCGGCGAGCCCGGTCCTGCGCGCGAGCCGTGCCGCCTTTCGGAGGGTGTCCCCCGGGGTCCAGCAACCGGGAGGGAGGAGCATGAAGAAGCCTAGGACAGCCATCGGGGTCGCGTACTTGACCGCGGCCCTGGCAGGCGCGGTCGCGCTCGTGACGTTCGCGCCCGCGGCGGCCGTGGCGCATCCGTCGTGTAGCGGGGTGATCGAAGAGGACCAGCAGCACGACGACGGCGAGGACCATGGGCACGAGGAGGAGTGCAACCTCGAGCAGGACGCCGGCGAGACGGAGTACCTCGAGCTCGGCGAGCCGGTCGAGAACGCGGTGCTCGGCGACTCGCTCGGCGGCGCGTTCGTGTGGTCGGACAACATGACGCCGCTCGGGTTCTCGGCGCGCTACGTCACGTCGGGGAGCCTCTACAACTCTGACCTCGCGTTCTGGGGCAACCTGGCCGCGCAGGGCCATTACGCAGGATTCCGGCTGCTCGACATCTCGAACCCGGCCGACCCGGTGCAGCTCATCAACTACACCGCGTGCGGCACCGCGGGGCAGGGCGACGTGATCCTCTACCAGAACCTGCTCATCCGCTCGTGGGACGCGCCGCAGAGCGCGAGCTGCGGCGGCGTCTCGACGGGCACGGGCTTCGAGGGGATCAACATCTTCGACGTCTCGAATCCCTCCAACCCGCAGCTCGTCCGCCACCTCCGGATGGCCTCGAGCGGGAACGCGCCCGGCTCTCCGTCCGGCTGCGGCTCGCACACCGCGACCGCCGTGCCGGACCCGGCCCGCGCCACCCTCTACCTCTACGTGGGCGGCTCGAGCGGCTCGTGCACGGGCATGGACGTCGTCCGCATCAACCTGCTGAACCCGAACGACGCGGTGTACGTCCGCCGCGCCGCGGCGAGCCGGCAGTGCCACGACAACGCCGTCATCCTCGGCAACGTCAACCGCGCGATCTGCGCCGGCGGCAACGGGTTCTCGATGTTCCGCTTCGACCCGAGCCTCGACCCCGACGCCGCGGGCGGGATCGCCAACCCGACGCTCATGTACTCGCGGTCGGTGTCCGGCGTCTCGATCGGGCACTCGGGCTCGTTCACGTTCGACGGCAAGGTGGTCGTCTTCGGCCACGAGCCGGGCGGCGGGTCGCAGGCGCAGTGCCAGTCGTCGAGCAGCGTCGTGAACCGGTCGATCTACTTCTTCGACGTCGAGACCGGCACGCAGCTCGGCACGCTCCTCCACCCGCGCCCGCAGACGGCGCAGGAGAACTGCACCTGGCACAACTTCAACGTCGTCCCGACGAAGCGCGGCTACGTGTTCACGTCCGGCAACTACCAGTCCGGCATCTACACGGTCGACTTCACGAACCCGAGCCAGGCGCGCGTGATCGGCTTCGCCGACCCCGCCCGCCTCGGGACCGGCTCGAGCATCACGCTCGGCGGCGACTGGTCGACCTACTGGTACAACGGCCGGATCTACGAGTCGGACATCCGGCGCGGGCTCATCACGTGGAAGCTCGACGACGTGCTCGTGAACAACACGCTCTCGTTCCCGCACCTGAATCCGCAGACGCAGGAGGTGAGCTTCGACCTCGACGTCTCGGCGCCGGAGATCACGCTCACGACGCCGGTGGACGGCGGGCAGTACCTGCTCGGCTCGGAGGTCCTCGCCGACTACAGCTGCTCGGACCCGGACCTCGCCACGTGCGAGGGCACGGTCGCGAACGGCGCGGCGATCGACACGAGCACGATCGGGTTCAAGACGTTCACCGTGGAGGCGAGCGACACGAACGGGAACACGACGTCGCGGACGGTCACGTACAACGTCCACTGGCCGTTCACGGGCTTCTTCGCCCCGATCGGCGACCACCATCTGCACGTCGCCAAGGCGGGGGCCGTGATCCCGGTGAAGTTCGACCTGGGCGGGGACCGCGGTCTCGAGATCTTCCAGGCGGGCTACCCGAAGGCGCCGATCGCGGTCGCCGAGGGCCACCACCCGGACGAGACCCCGTGCACGCTCGCCGAGGAAGAGATGCAGGCGCAGGTGCTCACCGAGGACGAGACGACGACGGCGAACGCCGGTCTCAGGTACTCGGACAACCACTACCAGTACGTCTGGAAGACGAAGAAGGAATGGGCGGGCTCGTGCCGCGAGCTGACGATCAGGCTCGTCGACAACACGACCTACAAGGCCCTCTTCCAGTTCAAGTAGGACCAGCGGCTGAGGGGCCCCGGGCGACCGGGGCCCCTCACGCTCCCTCTCCGCACATCCCCTGACGGCGATCCGCGGCGCCCCCGATGCGCGCCGGCCCGGCGCCTCCGAGGATGGAGGCGGAAAGGAGGTGACCCGCATGAGCACGCATGTGTTCGAGCGACACGGCGGGTTGCCCGCCGTGCACCTGTCGGCTCCCGCCAGGCACGTCGCCTGGCTCGCCGGCGGTCTCGCCGTCGGCTTCCTCGTCTCCTTCGTCTTCGCGGACACGCTGGGACTGCCGCGCGATCTCTACTACGGGATCTACGCGGTCACGGTCGCGGCGCTCTTCACCGCGTGGGCGCGGGCGACGGGCCAGCGTCTCGGCGAGATGCTCCGCCGGCGGTGGCGGCTCGCGCTCGTCCTCGGCGTTGCGGGCGCCGTCGCGATGGCGTTCATCGCGCTCAGGGCGGAGGAGGCGAGCGCGCGGCCCGGCGGGCTCGAGCTCGCCGGCGCCGTCCTCTGGCGCGGGGTCGTCTACGGGCTCGCCGACGGGCTCCTGCTCTCGGCCTTCCCGATCCTCGTCGTGTTCGCGGCCTTCGCCGGGACGCGGCTTCGGGAGCGCTGGGCGGGCAAGGTCGCGATCGGGCTGGCGGCGCTCGTCGCGTCGCTCGCGATGACGGCCGCCTACCACGTCGGCTACAGCGACTTCCGCTCGGAGAAGGTCGGGCGGGCGCTGAGCGGCGACGTCGTCTGGAGCGCACCGACGCTCCTGACGCTGAACCCGGTCGGAGCTCCCATCGCGCACGCCGGGCTGCACGTGACCGCGGTCGTGCACAGCTACGAGACCGACCTGTTCCTCCCGCCGCACGAGTGACCCCGTTCGGGGCGCGGGCCGGTGCATGGCCGCCGGCCCGCGCCCGTCCCGCTCGGCGCTAGCGACGCCGCTTCAGCGTCTCGACCGAGCGCACGCGGTCGAGGCGGTCGAGCCACGCCTTGTCAAGCCCCGGTCCGCCGCGCACGCTGTCCCGGGTCCTGTCGCGGGCGACCAGGACGTCGCGTCCGGGCCCGCCGCCCAGGACGTCCCGGCCGGAGCCCCCCGCGACGCGGTCGCGGCCGGCGCCGCCCTGCACGAGGTCTGCGCCTCCGTCGCCGTGGAGCCGGTCGGGCCCGGAGCCGCCGACGATCAGGTCCGCGCCCGGGCCGCCGTACGCCGTGTGGCCGCCGGCGCCGAGCTCGATCTCGTCGGCGCCCGGGCCGCCGTAGACCACGTCCGTACCGCCGCCCGCGTGAATGTGGTCGTCGCCCTCGAGCCCGCAGATCACGTCGTCGCCCGGCGTTCCGACGAGCTCGTCGTCGCCGGGCGTGCCGACGAGCGTGCAGCCGAGCCCCGGCGGTCCGGACGGCGGTGGGGGCGGCGCGGGTGGCGGTGGCGGTGGCGCGGGCGCCGGCGGGGGCGGAGGCGGCGGCGGGACGCTCGGAGGCGGATCCTCGATCGGCGTGGGCGGATCGCCCTCGCGGTCGAAGTACGCGAAGAAGATCTTCGGGTTCGTGTTCATCCAGACGTGGCAGTCCGTCCCAACGGCCCAGTCGCACGCGCCGCCCCAGCCCGTGAACACCGAGCCCGGCGCGGGCGTGGCCACGAGCGTCACGTCGACCCCGAACTCCGCGCCGACGAGGCAGCGCGGCGGACACGCGATCGGCGGCCAGCACTCGACGCACCCGTCGGGAGCGGGGATCGTGCCGCTCACGAAGCCGGATCCCGTTCCCGCGAGTCGCACGTCGACGGTGCACGGCGCCGCGCATTCGTTGCCGGCGCTCGCGCCGTTCGCGGCGTCGCCGTGCGCGAAGGCGAGGACGAGCGTCGTCGACGCGAGCGCGAACACGACCGAATGCCGCCTCACGTCTTCTTACCTTACGCCTATCCTGGTCGCGTGGAACTGATCCACACCTGCTACCGGATCACGGATCCCGACCGGTCGGTTGCCTTCTACGAGGCGCTCGGGTTCGAGGAGCGCCGCCGCCTGCCGATCCGCGACGAGGCGGTGAACATCTTCATGGGCCTCCCCGGCGACGGCGACCGGCTCGAGCTCACGCACAACTTCGAGGTGCCGGAGGGCGGCTACGACGTCGGCACCGGCTACGGCCACATCGCCGTCACCGTGGACGACCTCGACGGCACGCTCGAGCGCCTGGCCGGCGAGGGCATCGAGCCCGAGCGCCCGCCGTACACCGTCCGCGAGGGCGGATCCCGCCTCTGCTTCGTCCGCGATCCGGACGGCTACCGTGTCGAGCTGATCGAGCGCGCGTAGTCCGCGCAACGCGCTTCCCGGACCGGATGGCGTTCGTTTCTATTGCGCCTCTAACAGATTCTTCAGGGTCTGTAGGTCTTTTCGGAGCTGGCGCTCGGCTGCCCGCTTCTGGACCGGTTCCAACAGCTTGAGCAGACCATCCGGGTGAGCGTCCACGGCCCGTGTGAGGCGCGTTCCACCAAGCACCTCCTGGAAGGTAGCGTGCCACTCCTGGTTAGGGACGGGCCCGCCTACGGCCTGATCCGTATACCCTCGGCCAGCTTCATACGTGGTCCTCTCGTAGGGTGTTTCGAAGCGGCGGCCGACAGACTTGATGGCGACGATGAACCTATCGGTCTCCTGCGGCGCCCCGGGTGTGTCCTGCAGGACTTCTAAGACGTGCGCCATCCACGCCGGGTAGTTGCCCACATCGGAGACGTAGTCGAAGACTTCCCGCAGCGGTCTCTTGATGTCGATGCTTTCTTCCACCCGCATCACTAGCGCCTCCTGCTCCAACACATGTTCCGCTGCCATGATGCCTTACCACCTGGGCCTCCGACCGGTAGCTCTGCCCCAGTCACGGTGGACATCGAACGGAAGGACGCCGGCCGCAGCCGCCTTATGTCCTCGACGTTCGCGATGAGCTGAAGCGACCGAGGGACTCGAGAAAGGCGGCCAGCGTGCGTAGGCGGTGCGCGTAGCAGGCGTCATGCCGGGCGCACCGGCAGCCCCGCGTCGGTGAGCTCCTCGCGCTCCGCCCGAGTGATCTCGAACGCCGCGCCGGGTTCCGCTCCGACGACGAGCACGACGGTGTTGTCCTCTTCGGCGATCGCCGACCGCCTCGTGGCGACGTCTCGCGCGCTCACGAACGTCCCCGCCGGGGCGTCGATGACCGTGCCGTCGACCTCGAACCTCGCTCGGCCGGAGTGGACGAAGTACAGCTCCTGGTGCTGCTCGTCCTCGGGGCTCGCGTGGTCGTGCTCCCCGATGATGCGGTCGCCGGCACGCAGCCCCGTGTAGGCGTTGATGCCGAATGCCGTGAGCCCGAAGTGGTTGCGAATCGCCTGCCAGCGGGCGTCGGCGTACGGAACGGCTGCCGTCGGGATGTCGGCGAGCGTGTCGGAAACCGGATATCTCACATGAGCCTCGGCAGCGGCCGGAGGCGATCCATTCAACCAGTTTGCGGCGGGCTCGCCGATCCGGCGAGCCGTGGTTCCCGGTTCGCGGCGCGAGGAGGATCGTCCCGTTCCTGAGGTCGGGCGGCCGGGAGACGCCGCTTGGCCGAAACGCAAGTGAGGGGAGGACAGATGTCGGGACTAGCACGAACGCTCGGGCGCAGAGGCGTCCGGCGCATGGCGGTCATGGCCCTCACGGCGGCGGCACTCGTGCCCGCCGGGGAGGCGATGGCGGCGCCGCAACAGAAGGCGTGCGACACGCGCACGAACAACACGTACACCAAGCTGCTCGAGTGCATCCGGCTCGACGAGGTGCGTGAGCACCAGGCGGCGCTCCAGGCGATCGCGGACGAGAACGGCGGGAACCGCTTCTCGGGCACGCCGGGCTACGACGCTTCCGCCGCCTACGTGGCCGAGCGGCGCGAGGCAGCCGGGTACGACGTGGAGATCCAGACGTTCGACTACCTCGCGTTCGAGGTCGTCGGCCCGTCGACCCTCCAGCAGATCGCTCCGACCCCGGTCACGTACGTCGAAGGGGTCGACTTCGGCGTGATCACGCAGAGCGACCCGGGCGACGTGACTGCCCCGGTCACCGCCGTCGACCTCCAGCTCGGCCTCGGCAACACCTCGACGAGCGGCTGCGAAGCGGCCGACTGGGTCGGGTTCCCGGCCGGGCACATCGCCCTGCTCCAGCGGGGCACGTGCACGTTCGAGCTCAAGGCCGAGAATGCCGCGGCCGCGGGCGCGGTCGGGATCGTGATCTTCAACCAGGGCGACACGAACGACCCGAGCCGGCAGGGGATCCCGGCGGTGACGCTGACCGCGAACAACACGAGCGGCATCCCGGTGCTCGGGACGACGTACGCGCTCGGCGTGCAGCTCGCGAGCACGTCCGGCCTGGTGATGCGGGTGTTCGCGAACACCCTGCGGCAGATCCTGCCGACGTCGAACGTGATCGCCGAGAAGACCGGCGTGAACGACGACAACGTGGTCATGGCCGGGGCGCACCTCGACTCGGTGCTCGCGGGGCCGGGGATCAACGACAACGGCTCGGGCACCGCGGCGATCCTCGAGGCTGCCGAGCAGCTCGCCAAGCTGACCCCGCAGAACACGCTCCGCTTCGCGTTCTGGGGCGCGGAGGAGAGCGGCCTCGTCGGATCGACGAACTACGTGAACGGCCTCAGCCAGGAAGAGAAGGACAGGATCGCGCTCTACCTGAACTTCGACATGGTCGGCTCGCCCAACTACATCTTCATGGTGTACGACGGCGACCGGTCGTCCTTCCAGCCGCCGGCGGGCGTTCCCATCCCGGAGGGCTCGGTCGCGATCGAGGACATCTTCGAGTCGTTCTACACCCTCCGCGGCGAGCCGTACGACGACACGCAGTTCAGCGGACGCAGCGACTATCAGGCGTTCATCCTGAACGGCATCCCCGCCGGCGGGCTCTTCACCGGCGCGGAGGTCCCGAAGACCGCCGAGCAGGCGGCGATCTGGGGCGGCACCGTGGGCGCGCAGTTCGACCCGTGCTACCACGAGGCGTGCGACACGTTCGCGAACAACTCCGACCACGCGCTCGACGTCAACGCGGACGCGATCGCGTTCGCGATCCTGACGTTCGCGTACTCGACGGAGTCCGTGAACGGCGTTCCGGGCCGGAAGGTTCCCGGCAACTTCCAGATCCCGGCTCCGGCCGGGCCCGAGGGCACCTTCGTCCCGTAGCTCGACACAGGCGCGGGGGCGGCCGGCCGGCCGCCCCCGCGCCTCCTCTAGGCTGGCCGGCGTGATCTCCGTCTGCATCGCGGGCGCGACCGGCTGGACCGGGCGCGCCCTCGTGCCCGCCGTGCTCGCCGCGGACGACCTGCGCCTCGTCTCCGCCGTCGCGCGGTCGACGGCGGGACGCGACCTCGGAGAGGTGCTCGGCGGCGAGCCGCTCTCGGTGCCGGTGCACGCGACGGTCGCGGAGGCGCTCGAGGGCGTCGACGTGCTCGTCGACTACACGTCGGCCACCGCGGTGAAGGGGAACGTCCTCGCGGCGGTCGAGGCCGGCGTGGGGGTCGTGGTCGGCAGCTCCGGGCTCGGCGCCGAGGACTTCGCGGAGATCGACCGGCTCGCGCGCGAGCGCTCGGTCGGCGTCGTCGCCTCGGGGAACTTCTCCGTCACCGCCGCAATGTGCCAGGCCGCCGCGCTCCTCGCCGCGCGCCACCTGCCGCACTGGGAGGTGATCGACTACGCGAGCGCCGCCAAGCCGGACGTGCCGAGCGGAACCGCGCGCGAGCTGGCCGAACGGCTCGGCGAGGTCCACCGGCCGGCGACCGGCGTTCCGGTCGACGAGCTGCACGGCCCCCGGGAGGCGCGCGGCGCGGCGGTCGGTGGCACGCAGGTGCATTCGGTGCGTCTGCCGAGCTTCGTCGTCTCGACCGAGGTCGTCTTCGGCGCTCCAGACGAGCGCCTGACGATCCGCCACGACGCGGGTGGGTCGCCGGAGCCCTACGTCGAGGGGACGCTGCTCGCGGTGCGCCGCGTGCGCGAGCTGGCCGGCCTCGTCCGCGGGCTCGACACGCTGCTGCTCGCACCCGGCTAGGAGGCGCCCACGAGGCGCTCGTAGCGCCGGTCGCCGCGCAGGCTCGCGAAGTCCTCGTCCTCCGCCGCCCACCCGCGGACGCGCTCGTCGCGGCAGGCGATCGCGAGGCGCGCGAGCGCGGCGTCCGGGCGACCGGCCAGCGCCTCGTAGCACGCGAGCTGGTAGTTCAGGTGCGGGTGGTCGGGATACGTCTCGAGCCCCTCGCTCGCGATCCGGACGGCCTCGTCGTAGTCCCCGGCCTGGTAGGCCGGCTCGGCGGCGTACCAGTACTCGAAGGCCGAGACGGGGAGCGCCGCGCCGGGCCGTCCGCCCACGACGACGACCGTAGCCGGGGCGGTGGCGGCGGTCGCCTCGCGGTGCACGCCCGGCGGGACGAAGACGAAGGTCCCGGTCGGAGCGTCGACCTCGTCGTCGCCGACGCGGAAGCGGGCGCTCCCCTCGAGCACGAGATACAGCTCCTCGTGCCGGCCCGAGCTCGGGCTCGTCTCGTCGTGGGGCTCGATCAGCTCGTCGCCGACGGACTCGGCGGAGTACGCGTTGACGCCGAAGCCGGTCACGCCGAGCTCGCGCCGGACCGGACGCCAGAGGCCTCCGTTCGCCACACGCGGCAGCTCGTCCAGGTGCACGGCCTTCCACGTCGCAGGCGAGTCGCTCACGGGCGCAGCGTACCGGCGTCGCGGCGGTTCTCAG
>DATHTO010000169.1:0-28466 GCA_035463115.1 Actinomycetota bacterium
GAACGGAGGCGCCGCCTTCGCCGCGTCGAAGGCGTACGCGCGCACGGTCGCGGCGTTCCTCGCGCGCGAGCATCCGGATCTCGTCGTCGATCGCCAGGCCCGCGACGTTCGGCCGGGCAAGGTGCTGGTCGACTGGCTTCAGAACGACCCGTTCCGATCGACGGTCGCTCCGTACTCGCTGCGCGGCACCCCGACCGCGACCGTCTCGACGCCCGTGACGTGGGACGAGGTCGAGGCCGTGGCGACGGGAGCGGCTCCCGCAGACGCGCTCGCGTTCGGCGTCGACGACGTCCTCGCGCGCCTCGAGGATGCCGGCGATCCGTTCGCGCGCGCGCTGACGAGCCGCCAGGAGCTCACCGTCTGAGGGTGGTTGCACGTGGACCGAGCGGGGAAGGCCCCGGCGAACGACGGACACCGACGACCGATCACGCCTGAGCGACGGAGGTTCCCATGACGTCACTGATGCACGAACTGCCGCACACGATCGAGCAGCGCGACGCGCTCGACAAGGTCGCGAAGCCGCTCGGCCGCCTCGCCGGCGAGCTCGATTCGCACGAGGGGCTCTCGAACGTGCTCCAAGGGATCCCGTGGCTCGGCCATCCGCTGCATCCCGTCCTGACCGACTATCCGATCGGGTTCTGGAGCTCCGCCATGCTCCTCGATCTCGTCGGCGGCGAGCGGACCGACGCCGCGGCCGACACGCTGATCGGGTTCGGGATCGCCGCGGCGGTGCCCACCGCTGCGGCCGGCGTCGCGGAGTACGCGCGCGTCACGAAGCCGACGACCCGCGTCGCGACGGTGCACGCGATGGCGAACTCCGTCGCGCTCACGCTGATGACGGCCTCGTTCATGGCGCGGAAGGCCGGGAACCGTCGCCTCGGCCGCACGCTGTCGATGGTCGGCAGCGCCGCCATGCTCGCGGGCGGATACCTCGGCGGCCACCTGACGTACGGGAAGGGCGTCGGCGTCGAGGAGGACGGATCCGCCTGAACCGACGCGCACGGTCGTTCGGCCCGTCAGAGGCGCTCGCGGTTCACCCGGCCTCCGCGGGCCCGAGGAGTCCTTCCTCGACGACGAGCGCGGTCGAGAGCGTGCGGTACCCGACCGTGGCGAACTGCACGACGACCTGATCGCCGTCGGCTCGCATCACCCGACCGACGCCCCACGTCGCGTGGACGACCCCGTCTCCGGCGGTGAACGGCGCGCCGTCGCCGGCGTCCTCGACGAGCCCCGCGTCGCACACGTCGCACCGGCCGCACGGAGGCGCGAACGGTTCGCCGAGGTACGTGAGGATGGCCGTCCAGCGGCAGCGTTCCGACTCGGCGTAGGTGCGCATCATCTCGATGCGCGACGAGCGAACGGCGCGCCGCTCGTCGGCGAGCGCGATCGCGCGCGCCACCGCCTCGTCGGCCAACGTCGCCCCTCGACGGACCGCCGATCCGACGTCGATCTCAAGCGCGCCGACGTCCTCGAGCAGCGGAAGCATCACCGCGAGCCGTCCGGGTGGCAGCCCCGCCGCGCGAGCGAGATCCTCGACGTCGATCGACCGACGCGGTGCCAGCGCCCCGACGATCGAGCCGAGGTCGTCCTCGTCGGGTCGCAGCGCGCCCGCGAGGAACCGGCGCCGACCGACGTCGCCGGGGAGGTGGAACAGGACGGCGTCGGCTGCCCGGCCGTCGCGCCCTGCGCGCCCGACCTCCTGGTAGTAGGCGTCGAGGGAATCGGGCATCGAACGGTGGTGGACGAACCGGATGTCGGGCTTGTCGATGCCGAGCCCGAACGCGCTCGTCGCGACGACGACGTCGATCCCGCCGTCGAGGAATCCCACGTGGGTGTCGTCCCGCTCGCGCGCCCGCATCCCGGCGTGGTACGGAGCGGCTCCGACGCCCGCGGTACGCAGCTCGTCGGCCAGCGTCTCGGCCTCGCGCCGCGTCGCGACGTACACGATGCCGGGCTTGTTTGCCCCGACGACGCGGGACCGGAGCGCCTCGTCGCGCGCGGCGGCCTCGTGGAACGTCTCGACCGTGAGGTGGAGGTTCTCCCGGAGGAACCCGCGGACCACCACGTCGGGATCACGGAGCCCGAGCCTCGCCGCGATCTCGTCGCGCACGAGCGGTCCCGCCGTCGCCGTGAGCGCGAGGATCGGCGGTCGCCCGAGGGCCTCGGCGGCCGTGCCGAGCTGCAGGTAGTCAGGTCGGAAGTCGTGACCCCAGGCGCTTATGCAATGCGCCTCGTCCACGACGAAGAGCGACGGTGCCGCCGCCCGGAGCGCGTCGACCGTCTCGCCGACGCGGAACTGCTCCGGGGCGAGCAGCACGTACTCGAGGCGGCCGTCGGCGAGCCGCTCGAGGACGTCGTTCCGCGCACCGGCGCCGAGCGTCGAGTTCAGGACGGCGGCCTCGCCCGCTTCGGCGTCGGCGAGCGCGCCGGCCTGATCGCTCTGCAGCGCGATCAGCGGCGAGACCACGACCGTCGGCCCGGGCCGGAGCACCGCCGCGACCTGATAGATCGCGGACTTCCCGTAGCCCGTCGGCATCACGGCCAGCACGTCGCGGCCATCGCGCACGGCCTCGATCGCCTCGCGCTGGCCGGTCCTCAGCCGTTCGAGGAACAGGCGCTCGCGGGCCACCTCTTCCGCTGTCGATCGGCGGTGCGGGGTCATCGCGCCGCGGCCTCCACGGCGACGAGCTCGGCATCGACGCGGCCGTCGGCGATCGTGAGGATCGCGAACGTCGGCGCCGGTTCCCGCCGTTTCCACGTCGGGCTCCCCGGGTTCAGCAGCCGCAGATCGCCGTCGTCCTCGTCGAGCGGGATGTGCGAGTGGCCGTAGACGACGAGCCTGGCGTCCGGGAAGCGGCGGCGCATCCGGCGAGCCCGACCCTTCCGCGGACCCGCGTCGTGGACCACCGCGGTCGGCACGCCGTCGAGGTCGAGCACGAGCTCGTCGCGTGCGCCCCACGATCGGATCGCCGGTCCGTCGTTGTTGCCGGCGGCGACCACGACCTCGGCGTCGACGCGCAGCTCCTCGAGGACGGCCGGGGCCGTCACGTCTCCCGCGTGGACGACGAGATCGACGTCCGCAGCGGCGCGGAGCAGGGCGTCGGGCAGGGCCCGGGCGAAGTCGGGGACGTGTGTGTCGGCGGTCACGAGGACGCGGATGGCTCAGCTCCTTGGGTCGCATCGCGGCACGGCCGCCCGGGCTTTCCCTCGATCGACCGAGCCTGAACCCGTCGCAGCGGCCGCACGGCCGCCGGTCGGCGGGCTCAGGCCGGCCCTGCGGCGTGTCGATGCCCTCCAGCACGGACAGGAGCGGCGGATCGACATGAGGACCGGAACCGACGGAGCCACCCCGGCGGCCTACGAGGCCGCCGTCGCCCGCCTGTCGTCGTCGCTCGAGGCGATGTCGGTGCTCGAAGCGACGCCCGAGTGCCTCGTCGTCGCCGAGGTCGACGGTCGGATCGTGTTCGCGAACGGGGCCGTGGAGCGCCTGACCGGATTCACGCGTCTCGAGCTCGCGGGCAAGCCCGTGGAGCTCCTCGTCGCCACGGAGCTCACCGACGCGGCCGCCGGCGCCCGGGTCGAGTCGATCTGCCGGCGAGCCGACGGAGGGCAGGTCCCGGTCGAGGTCCACGTCGGACGCATCGACGAGCCCGAGCCGCTGTTGATCGTGACGCTCCGCGACATCACCGATCGGCAGGACGCGCACGACGCCGCGTACGAGGCCGAGGCGAAGTACCGGAGCCTCGTCGAGCACATCCCGGCCGTCGTGTACCTCGACCCCGTCGACGAGGACTCGGATTCGATCTACGTCAGCCCCCAGGTGCAGGAACTGCTCGGGATCACCCCCGAGGAGTGGACGACCGATCCCTACGCGTGGCGGCGCCACGTGCATCCCGAGGACATCGAGCGGGCGTTCGACGAGTACAAGGAGGCGTACAACGCCCACACGGTCCTGAACCACGAGTACCGGATGCTCCACGAGGACGGCTCGGTGAGGTGGGTGCTCGAGCAGGCGTATCCGATCCGCGACGCCGACGGCGAACCCTGGTTGATCCAGGGCGTGATCTTCGACATCACGCAACGCAAGGCGGCCGAGGAGCAGGTCGCGTTCCTGGCGTACCACGACAAGCTCACCGGGCTTCCGAACCGGGCGTTGTTCGAAGAGCTGCTCGAGGCCGCGATCGCCCGCGCGCGTCGCCACGACCTCGCCGTCGGCGTCGTCTACCTCGACCTCGACAACTTCAAGCTCGTGAACGACTCGCTCGGGCACCACGCCGGCGACCTGCTGCTCGCCCAGCTCGCGGACCGGTTGCGCGGATGCACCCGCGAGACGGATCTCGTCGCCCGCCAGGGCGGCGACGAGTTCCTCCTGCTGCTCTCGGACCTCGACCGCCGGGTCGACGGACCCGACGGCGCGCTCCTCGTCGCGGAATCCGTCGCCGTCCGCGTTCTCGAGGCGCTCGACGAGCCCTTCGACCTGAACGGGACGCACTTCTACGCGTCGGGATCGCTCGGGATCAGCCTGTTCCCGCACGACGCGACCGACGCCGACTCCCTCCTGCGGAACGCCGATCAGGCGATGTACCGATCGAAGCGGTACGAGCCCGGCCGGTACACCGTCTTCTCGGCCGACGGTGACGACGCGATGCACCGGCTCTCCCTCACGACGCGGCTCCGGGAGGCCGTGCAGCAGGAGCACTGGGTCTTGCACTGGCAGCCGATCGTGCGCCTGGCGGACGGCACGATCGAGGGGCTCGAGGCGCTGATCCGGTGGGACGATCCGAAGGGCGGCATCCTGCCTCCGGGTGAATTCATCCCGCTCGCAGAGGAGCTCGGGCTGATCGAGGCGATCGGCGACTGGGTGATCTCGGAGCTCGCGCGGCAGCAGCTCGAGTGGAAGCGCGCCGGTCACGACGTCGGCGTCGGGTTCAACCTGTCGCCGCGTCAGCTCTGGTCGGCGCACCTCGCCGAGAAGGTGACGAGCGCCCTCACGCGGGAGACCGTCGACCCGCGCCGCGTCACCGTCGAGGTGACGGAATCGACCGCGATGGCCGATCCGGATCGGACGCAGAAGGTCTTGCAGGAGCTGCACGCGTGGGGGCTCACGATCGCGCTCGACGACTTCGGAACGGGGTACTCCTCGCTCGCCCGGCTGAAGCACCTCCCGGTCGACATCCTCAAGATCGACCGGTCGTTCGGGCGCGACATCGATCGCGACGACGGATTGGCGAGCATGGTCCGCGCGATGATCCAGCTGGCCGAAGGCCTCGGGATGACGGCGCTCGCCGAAGGCGTCGAGACGGCCGAGGAGTTCGCGTTCCTCCGCGAGAGCGGATGTCCGCTCGCGCAGGGGTACCTGTTCGCTCGACCGGTTCCGGCCGCCGAGGTGCCGTCGCTGCTCGAGCGCGGGTCCCTCCTACCGTCCTGACGAGCTCGTCCGTATCCTGCCGGGATGCGCACGGTGGCCCTCGCGATCGTCCTGGGCGTCGTGAGCGCCGTGGCCGCCCCGGTCGTCGCGACGTCGCAGGAGATCGCCGTCCGCGACCTGGGCCCGTCGCTGGGGCTCCGGCAGCACGAATCGAGCTACGCGGTCTCGATCGCCGACCTGGACGCCGACGGCTTCGACGACTTCCTGATCGTCCATCACGGCTCGCGCCCGTCGGAGCTGTTCGTCACGGATCACGACGGCGGAACGCCGACGGGCGTCCACGTCGCGACGCGTCTGGTGGACACCGTGCACGAACGCCCCGACCGGCACGGATGCGTGTTGGGCGACGTGAACCTCGACGGCCTCACCGACATCTTCTGCACGAAGGGCGCGCAGCAGGGCGTCGCGAAGAAGTGGAACGAGCTGTGGCTCCAAGGGCCCGAGGGCACGTGGAGCGACGAGGCGGCCGCGTACGGCGTCGAGGACGTCTGGGGACGCGGGCGGTACCCCGCGTGGATCGATCTGAACGGCGACGACTACCTCGACCTGTTCGTCGGGAACGACATCCCGCGACGCGACGAGCACACGACCGAGAACCGGACGTTCGTGAACGAGGCGGGGGAGCGGTTCCGCGAGGTCGATCTCGGGATCTCGCTCGAGCAGGGCGCGAACTGCGTGCAGGTGCTCGACGCCGACGGCGACGGTCGCGACGACCTCCTGCTCTGCGGACGGTTCGAAACCTTCTTGTACCTGCGCCGCGGTGACCGCTTCGTCCGCGGGAACGACGACCTCGGCGTGCCGACCGAGCAGGCGCTCGGTGCGCACCTCGAGGACCTGAACGGCGACGACCTCCTCGACCTCGTCATGGTCTCGCCGACGGCGCTGCGGATCCTGCTCGCGGGCGAGGACGGACGGATCGGCGAGACCGCGCACGCGCAGCCGCTCGGCCACGGCCACGGCCTCGCGGTGGGCGACGTCGACGGCGACGGAACCCCCGACGTGTACGCCGTCGACGGCTGCGTGGACCGGACCGACCGACCCGACGTGCTGCTCCTGAACGGTGGCGACGCCCGGCGATGGACGCGGGTCGACGTTCCGCCGCCCGGCGACGGGTGCGGCGACGTCGCGGCCACGTTCGATTGGGACCGCGACGGCGCCGACGAGGTCCTCGTCCTGAACGGCGGCGGAACGTCGCAGCCGCTCGACCTCGACGGCCCCGATCAGCTGCTCACGCTCGGGGACTGGGAGCTCTCGCCGCCCTGACCTCGCGTGACGCCCGGCTGCGGCCCTAGAAGCTCGGGTCCTGCTCGTCGTCCTTCCAGGGCCACGGATCGAGGATCAGCGGTGGCCGTGGTGCCTGCTCGAAGTCGAACGACTCCAGGATGTCGCCGTAGATCTTCGCGCGTTCGCGCACCACCGGGCGGGCGTCGGGACGGCTCATCGTGTCGGGGTCGAGGCGCTGGCCGTCCATGAACCGGTCCTCGATCAGCTTCAGCCAGCTGTCGAACGAGTAGGTGTTGTGATCGACGTACCCCTCCTTCGCGTAGGGGCTGATCACGATCGACGGCACCCGGAGTCCGAGGCCCATCTCGTCGATGCGCGGCGGTTGCACGTGGTCGTAGAAGCCGCCCCAGTCGTCCCACGCGAGGAAGATCGCGGTGCGGTCCCAGGCCGGTCCTTCCATGACCGCGTTCACGAGCCGCGTCACGTAGGCCTGCCCCGTGCGGACGGTGCTCGTTCCGCTCGGGTGCTCGCTCGTGTTGCCGGTCGGCGCGAGCCACGCCACGTTCGGAAGCTCGCCGCTCTCGGCGGCCTGCAGGAACTCGTCCACCGGCCGGACGTTGTCGCGGACGTCGTCGCGGCGCTCACCGTTCCAGAAGCTCGTGAACCCGGGCAGGGGGTTCCGGTTGTAGCTCGTCTCGAAGCCCTTGCGACCCGTGTCGGGACATCCGCGCTTCGTGTCCCAGCAGGTGTCGTTCCCGATGTAGTAGCGCCAGTCGATCCCGAACTCGTCGAGCAGGAACGTCACGTCGGTCCAGGCGTAGATCGGCTTCTCGCCGTAGTCCCAGCGTCGCTCGGGCTCCGAGAGGTCGAGGTCGGTGCGGCAGCTCATCGGGTCGGTGGTGTCGGGGCAGTACGCCGACCACGCCGAGAGCATGAACAGGTGCGAGGGCAACGTCCACGAGTCGACCGGCGCGAACATCGCGTCTTGGAGCACGTACTCGTCGGCGTACGCCCAGTAGTTCGGGATCGTGCGCTCCGTGTGCACGCTCATGACGTCGGGTTGCCCTTGGGGACCGAGGAAGTCGGGGCACTGCGGAAGGTCGCGGTTCACCCAGCAGAAGTTCGGTCGGTACGGCAGGACGCCGATGAAGCCGTCCATCTTCCCGCCGTTGATGCTCTGGATCGACGCCGGCCGGTTGTGCGGGCCTCCGTTCTGGTCGAACGACTTCGTGATGTAGGGCGGCACGCACCTGCCGTTCTGCCAGGTGTCGGGGATGCACACCGCGAAGTCGCCGTTCGCCTTCGTCGGGATGCCGTCGGCACCGGGGTACGTGCCGAAGTAGTGATCGAACGAGCGGTTCTCCTGGACGATGAAGATGAAGTGGTCGATCTTGTCGATGCCCTCGGGCTCGGGCTCGGCCGGCGCGGGGTCCGACGGCTCGGTCGTCGCGGACGCGTCCGCGCCTGCGGTGGTCGGCGTGGGCAGCTCGGGCTCGCCGCTGGTGCAGGCGGCCGCGGCGAACGTCATGCAGGCGAGCAGGGTCAGGACGCGGAGCGCGGGCGATCGGCTCATCTGGCGGGGGAGCCTATCGAGCCGACGTGAGGACCGGGCGACCCGACCCGCGGCTCGTCACTCGTTCGTCACGGTTTCGCGGACCGACACGGCGGGGAACACGCGCCCATGACGCACGAGCGAGGGGCGGGAGCCGACGTCGACCCGGGGGATCCCCGGTCGAAGATGGCGTCGACGACGTCGGACCCCGGGCACCCCCAGCCCGAGGCCGCGGAGGTGGAGAGCGCGCGCCTGCTCTTCAACGAGACCAGGGACCGGCTGACGGGCGAGGGCCTCTCCGACGACGACGTCCGGCGCCTCGCCGGCGAGTACGTCGCCCTTGACCTCGCCGGCGACGCAGGGACGGCTGACAGCTTCGTGGCGTGGGTGCGCCAACGACGCGGTTCCCGCTCCAGCTGACGTTCCCGGTCGGTCCACGGCGCGATCCTCGCCGAGCCCGCGTGTGCCTCCGCTACCATCACCCGGCCATGGCGAGACGGTACGACGCATCCGAGATCGAGCCGAAGTGGGTGAAGGTCTGGGAGGACGAGGGCCTGTATCAGGCTTCCGAGGACCCCGACGACCCGCGTCCGCGCTTCTACGCGCTCGACATGTTCCCGTACCCGTCCGGCGACCTCCACATGGGGCACATGGAGGCGTTCAGCGGCGGTGACGTGATCGCCCGGTACCGGTGGATGCGCGGCGACGACGTGCTGCATCCGATCGGATGGGACGCGTTCGGGCTGCCGGCCGAGAACGCGGCGATCAAGCGCGGCGCCCGTCCGATGGAGTGGACGTACGCGAACATCGAGCAGCAGGCGGCGTCGTTCCGACGCATGGGCATGTCGTTCGACTGGACGCGCCGGTTGAACACGTGCGACCCCGAGTACTACCGCTGGACGCAATGGCTGTTCCTCCGGTTCTTCGAGCGAGGGCTCGCCTACCGCAAGGAATCGCCCGTCAACTGGTGCCCGAACGACCAGACGGTGCTCGCGAACGAGCAGGTGATCCAGGGCGCGTGCGAACGGTGCGGCTCGATCGTCGAGCGACGCGATCTCACCCAGTGGTTCTTCAGGATCACCGACTACGCGCAGCGCCTGCTCGACGACGCCGACACGCTGGAGGACTGGCCCGAGCGCGTCCTCACGATGCAGCGGAACTGGATCGGTCGTTCCGAGGGCGCCGAGGTGACGTTCACGGTCGACGAGACCGGCGAGGAGATCACGATCTTCACGACGCGTCCCGACACGCTGTGGGGCGTGACGTTCTTCGTGTTCGCGGTCGAACACCCTGCGGTGCAGCGGCTGGCCGAGCTCGGCGGCACCTGGGACGACGTCCGGCCGCTCGTCGAGCGAGCACGGCAGACGTCGCTCGTCGACCGCGAGGCCGCGGCCTCGAAGGAGGGCGTCGCCCTCGGCGTGCACGCGGTGAACCCGGTGAACGGGGAGCGCGTGCCGTGCTTCGTCGCACCGTACGTGCTGATGGAGTACGGCACCGGGGCGATCATGGCCGTGCCGGCGCACGATCAGCGCGACTTCGAGTTCGCGCGCGAGCACGGGCTGCCGGTCCGCGTCGTGATCGAGCCGCCGACCGGTCCGGTCGACCCCGACGCGATGACCGAGGCGCTCCCGCACGACGGCGTGATGGTCAACAGCGGCCCGTTCGACGGCGAACCGTCGCCCACGTCGATCGCGAAGGTGACCGCGTGGCTCGAGGCCGAAGGCCGCGGTCGCGCCGCCGTGAACTTCCGCCTGCGTGACTGGCTGCTGTCGCGGCAGCGGTACTGGGGCGCGCCGATCCCGATCGTGCATTGCCCGCGGTGCGGCGAGGTCGCCGTTCCCGACGATCAGCTCCCGGTGGAGCTGCCGAAAGACGCCGACTTCCGGCTCGGCGGCGAGTCGCCGCTCGCGAGGCATCCCACCTGGAAGCACGTCGCGTGTCCCTCGTGCGGCGGGGAGGCGGTGCGCGACACCGACACGATGGACACGTTCGTCGACTCGAGCTGGTACTTCTTCCGCTACTGCTCACCGGGCTTCGAGGACGGGCCCTTCCGTCCCGAGGACGTGGCGCGCTGGATGCCGGTCGGCCAGTACACGGGCGGGGTCGAACACGCGATCCTGCACCTGCTCTACTCGCGGTTCTTCACGAAGGTGCTCCACGACATGGGGATGGTCCCGTTCGTCGAGCCGTTCCCGAAGCTGATGAACCAGGGGCAGGTGATCTACGACGGCGCCGCGATGTCGAAGTCGAAGGGCAACATCGTCGAGCCGATGCCGCTCGTCGAGCGTTGGGGCGCCGATTCGATGCGACTCACGATGCTGTTCGCCGGGCCGTTCGAGGACGACATCGACTGGAAGCTGATCGCGGGAGAACCCGACCGTCGCCCGGGCGTGCACGCGTGGCTCGGCCGTGTGTTCACGGCCGTCCAGGACGCGGGCGAGCGCGGCGACGCGCCGGAACCCGACGCGCTCGTCCGGCTGACCCACAAGACCGTGCGCGACGTCACCGACGACCTCGACCGTTACCGCTTCAACGTCGCGATCTCGAAGCTCATGGTGCTCACGAACGAGATCCGCTCGACGCTCGATGCCGGCGGGGGAGCGGCCGTCGCGGGGAGGACGTTGACGCAGCTGCTCGCGCCGTTCGCGCCGTTCACCTCCGAGGAGCTCTGGCGCGAGGTGCTCGGCGAGGGCGCGTCGGTGCACACGTCGACGTGGCCGACCTTCGACCCGTCGCTGACGACCGAGAACACCGTGACGATGGTGATCCAGGTCGACGGCAAGGTCCGTGACAAGGTCGAGGTCGCTGCTGACATCGACGAGGCGGCCGCGCTCGACATCGCGCGTGCGAGCGAGCGCGCCACGGCCGCCGTCGGCGATCGCAGGGTCGCGAAGGAGATCGTGCGTGCGCCGAAGCTCGTGAATCTCGTCACCGCGCGCTGACCGCTCGGGCTCGTCCGCTCACGACGGGTCGACGACGACGTCGACCCGATGCGCCGCGTTGTTCCCGTACCCGCCGACGTTCCACGCCGGATCGAGCGGCTGGGTCGCGCCGGTCGCATCGGTCGCCCGGCTGAGCAGCACGGTGGCGCCGGGTTCGGCCTGCCAGCGGTACCCGAACCGGCGCCATGCCCTCGGTCCGACCGGCGCGTCGAGCGTGGCGTCGTCCCACGTCGCGCCGCCGTCGGTGCTGACCTCGACGCGCAGCACCTCACCCGCGCCCGACCACGCGCGACCCTCGAGCTCGACGGCGCCGGCCCGGACGCGACGCGTCCGCGGCTGGAACTCTGGGATGCCGGGCGGCACGAGGAGGCTCCGGACGCGGATCCGCTCCATCGGCACGCCCGGATCGTCGCGATCGTCGCGCCATCGGTACGCCTGCGCGTTCTGGTAGCCCGTGAACGGCTCCGTGACCGCGCGGATCGTCGTCAGCCACTTGACGCTCGCCATGCCGTACCAGCCGGGGACGACCAGGCGTGCGGGGAAGCCATGCGCCGCCGGGATCGGCTGCCCGTTCATCCGGACGGCGACGATCACGTCGTCGCGTCGAGCTTCCGCGACGGGAAGCGCCCGCTCGTAGTCGTGTTCCTCGTCACCCTCGACGCCTCGATCCGCGCCGACGAAGACGAGGTCGACGGCGTCGTCGTGGAGGCCGACGCGCTCGAGGAGCGACGCCACCGGGACGCCCGTCCATGCCGCGGTCCCGACCGCTTCGAGCAGCCACGGCTGGCTGACCGGCCGGGGATCGAGCAGCGCCCGACCGTTCCCCGCGCACTCGAGGGTGACCGGAACCTCCACGGTCGGCAGGGACGCGATCTCGTCGAAGGTCAGCGTCGTCGGCCGGTCGACCGCTCCCTCGATCGCCAGCGTCCACGTCGCCGGGTCGAGGAACGGAACGTCGTAGTGCGTGAGCACGTAGTGCATCCCGACCGGCGTCAGGTCGAGCCGCAGCGCCTCGAGCGGCATGCCGTGGTTGCGCGTGGCGAGGGAGAGCTCGTCGACGCCCAACCCGCCCGTCCTCGGCTCCACGGCGGTATCCCATCACGTCGCGTCGCCGAGGGCGAGAGGGAGGGCCATCGCTCGGACGGTTCACCGTCGGAACGTGCGCCGCGTCACGGCGCTCCGCGATGGCGCCGCGTACCGTCGGGCCATGTCGCTCCGGGAACGCATGGACACGCTCTCGCGCGCCGAGCTCGCGGGGCTCATCGTCGTGATCGCCGTCTGCGTCGCCGGTGCCGCCGTCTGGTACCTGCGATCACTGCCGAAGCCGATCACCATCGCCGAGGTGGCATCGGGCGCGCCGTCATCGACCGGTGCCGCTCCCGCGGTCGCGACGCCGTTGTCCGGCGCGCCGACGTCCGTCGCGCCGGCGACGAGCGGTGCGCCGTTGATCGTCGACGTCACCGGACGCGTCCGTCGACCCGGCGTCTACGAGTTCCCGCCGGGTTCCCGGGTGATCGACGCGATCGAACGTGCCGGCGGCGCTCGTGGCGGTGCCGTCCTATCCGCCCTGAACCTGGCCGCGCCCCTCGCCGACGGGCAGCAGATCGTGGTTCCGGGGCCGAAGGACGTCGTCGCGGGCGCGCCGGTGCCTGGCGTCCCGGTCGCACACGGCGCGCCCGCCGCGCCGGTCGCGGCCGGTGCGCTCGTCAACGTGAACACGGCCGACGCGACCGCCCTCGAGTCGCTCCCCGGCATCGGCGAGGTCACCGCCGCGAAGATCATCGAGCACCGGACGGCGAACGGGCCCTTCACGAGCGTCGACCAGCTCGAAGACGTCAGCGGGATCGGACCGGCGACGCTCGAGGAGATCCGCTCGCTCGTGACCGTGTGAACGGGTGGCTGCTCCCGGCGGTCACCGCGTCGTTCTGGGCCGGGCTGCTCGCCTGGCCGATCGCCCGGTCCACCCTCGGCGTCTGGGGCAGCCTCGCCCTCGCCGCCGCGGCGTTCGTGGCCGCCTGGCTGGCTGCGCCCTCGCCGCGGCGACGCGATCCGCTCGCCGGCGCGGGTCTCGTGCGGACGCCGTCGGCAGCGGTGGACGCGATCGCCGCCCCGAGCGCAGGCGCGCATCCGGGCGCCGTGCCGCCGTCGGCCTTGGTCGCCGTCGGCGTGCTGTTCATCGGAACCGCCTGGGCCGGCCTCGCCGAGCATCGCCTCAGCGGATCGTTCCTGTCGGACCTGTCCGGCCAGCGCGCCACGCTCGAGGCGACGATCCGCGAGGAGCCTCGGCCGACGGCGTTGGGGTGGCGGGCGGTCGTCGACGTGCGCCGCGCGACGTGGCGCGACGGTGCGGTCGCCGTCCGCGAGCGGCTGTGGATCGCCGGCGACGAGGCTCCCCCGCGCATCGTTCGAGGGGATCTCGTGCGGATCGATGCGCGGCTCGAGGTTCCGGAGGACCCCGGGTTCCGTGACGCGATCAACGCGAAGGGCATCGCAGCGACGGCGCGCGTCGACGAGCTCGAGCGGCTCGGACCATCGCCGAACCCCTTCGTGCGGGCGACGCAGGTCGTCCGCGAGGTGATCGGGCGGTCGATCGCGTCGGTGTTCCCCGAGCGCGAGGCCGGGCTGCTGCTGGGGCTGGCACTCGGGGACGATTCCCAGCTCGATCCCGGCACCGAGCGCGACTTCAAGGCGACCGGGCTGACCCACCTCCTCGTCGTCTCGGGGGGCAACGTGGCGATGATCCTCGCGCCGGCGCTCGCGTTGGCCGGCGTGCTCGGCCTCGGACGGATCGGTCAGGCGGCGATCGGCGTCACGACCGTCGCGTTCGTCGTCATCCTGACGGGCGCCGAGCCGTCGGTGATGCGGGCGGGCACGATGGCGACGCTCGCGCTGCTCGGCGTCCTGCTCGCGAAGCCGCGGTCCACCGCGGTCGTGCTCTCCGGCGCGGTGTTCGTGCTCCTGGTCGTCGACCCATCGCTCGTGCGCCAGGTCGGGTTCCAGCTCTCGGTCGCGGCGACGGCCGGCATGGTCGCGCTCGCGAACCCGTTGGGGGAGCGCTTCACGCGCGCGATGCCCGCACCGGTGGCGCTCGCGGCGGCGACGACGTGCTCCGCGCAGCTGGGGGTGACGCCGATCCTCTTGTTCCACTTCCACGACATCCCGGTCGTGACGATCCCCGCGAACGTGGTCGCGGCTCCGACCGTGGCGCCGTCGTTGCTGTTGGGGCTCGTCGCGGCATCGGTCGGCGTCGTCTCCGAGCCGCTCGGCCGGCTCGTGGCGCTCGCCGCGCAGGTGCCGATGAAGATCCTGCAGCTCGTCGCGAACGTCGGGGGGCGTGCGCCGATCGCCCACATCACGTCGCGGGGTGGCGTCGCGGTGCTCCTGATCGGCGGTGCGATCGTGGTCGGCTTCACGGTCGCCCTCAGGACCGGGTGGCGGCCGCCGCGCCGCGCGGTCGTCCTCGCCGTCGCGGCGCTTCCGCTCCTCGTCTGGACGACCGCCGTCTCCAAGGGACCGCCGTCGTCGCTCACCGTCCGCGTGTTCGACGTGGGGCAGGGCGACGCCGCGCTCGTGACGACGCCGGCCGGTGCCTCGATCCTGATCGACGGCGGTCCCGACGAAGAACAGGTCGCGACGGAGCTCGCCGCGCTCGGCGTGAAGCGGCTCGACGTCGTGGTCGCGAGCCATCCGCACGCCGACCACATCGTCGGCGTGCCGGCTGTGCTCGCGCGGTTCCAGGTCGGCGTCGTGATGCACCCCGGATGTCCGACGACGTCGGCGCTGCAGGTCGAGCTCGATCGGGCGATCGCGGACGAGGGCATCCCGGTGCGGACGCCCGCGGCGGGCGACGTCTTCGTCGTCGGCGACGTGCGCATCGACGTCCTGTCACCGGATCGGTGCTGGCGGAACACCGAGAGCGACACGAACAACGACGCGCTGGTGCTGCGCGTGTCGCAGGGTGACGCCGTCGTCCTCTTCGCGACGGAGCCCGAAGAACCGGCGCAGGAGGTCCTGCTCGACGCCGGCGTCGACCTGACGGCCGACGTGTTGAAGGTTCCGCATCACGGCGCGGCGACGAGCCTGCCGGAGTTCTTCGAGGCGGTGCGCGCCGACGTCGCGATCGTCCCGGTGGGCGAGAACACGTACGGTCACCCCGTGCCGTCGATCCTCGACGCGATCGAGGCGAGCGGTTCCGAGGTGTGGCGGACCGACCAACGGGGCACCGTGACGGTCGTCTTCGGCGCCGACGGCCCGGTCGCGACCGGCACGCGGTGACGGCGTACCGACGACGACGGCTGGGCGTCGGCCGGCGTCGGTACCATCGGGCCCGTGACCGAGCGATCGCGGGTCGTGCTGCGGTGGGGCGACGATGCGTTCCTGCTCCGCGACGCCGCGCTCGAACTCCTCGGCGACCTGCGCGCGACCGAGGTCGACGCCGCCGACTGGCAGGGAGGCGAGCTGCAGGACCTCGCGACGCCGTCGCTGTTCGGCGAACCCCGCGCGCTGCTGGTGAGTGATGTCCGGAGCCTTCCGAAGGACGCGATGGCCGAGCTGGCCACGTACCTCGCCGCGCCCGATCCGGACGCGCCGCTCGTGCTCTGCTGCACGACCGCCGAGCGGGGCAAGCCGCCGGCGGCCCTCCTCAAGCTGGTTGAGCCCATCGGAACGGTCAGCCAGGTCGCCGTCGCCCGCAAGGACCTCGAGGGATGGGTGCTGCAGCGCGCCCACCGTCACGCCCTCGACCTGAGCCCCCCCGCCGCCCGCGCGCTCGTCGACACGATCGGCGTCGAGACCGCCCGGCTCGCCGCCGCCGTCCAGCAGCTCGCGTCGGCGTTCGCCGGACAGCGGGTCGGCCCCGCGCAGGTGCACCAGCAGTTCCGCGGGCTCGGGGAGCAGAAGACGTGGGACCTCTGCGACAAGGCCTTCGGGCGCGACCTTCCGGGCGCGATCCGGTCCCTGCGGGCGATCGAGGAGAGCGGCGACGAGGCGTTGATGGTGCTCGGCGGGATCGCGAGCCGCGTCCGCGACCTGATCAGGGTCCGGTCGCTGCCCGAGCGGCTGCCCGCCGGCGAGGTCGCGAAACGCGCCGGACTCCGGTTCGACTGGCAGGCCAGGCGGTACCTCCAGCAGGCACGGCACTACACCGTCGAAGACCTGGTCCGTCTGCACGAGCGCATCACGGAGGTGGACCGGGCGCTGAAGTCCGGTGGTACGGCCGACGTGATCATGCCGACGCTGATCACCGAGATCGCGGCGGGCTGAGCCCACGGCGGAACGACCGCGTCGGGACGAGGGCGTGACGGTTCGGCGGCGGTTAGGACCGGGCGGCGGTTAGGACCCGGCCGCGTTCACGGACTTCGCGAGGCGGCTCTTGCGGCGAGCGGCCGTGCGCTTGTGCACGATGCCCTTGCTGGCCGCCTTGTCGAGCGACCGGGCCACCTCACGGAACCGCTGCTGCGCCGTGTCGCCGTCGCCCTCGGCGACGGCGACCTGGACCTTCTTCGTGGAGGTCTTGAGCGCGCTCTTCGCCGCCTTGTTGCGCTCGTGGCGCTTCGCGTTCTGGCGGTTGCGCTTGATCTGCGACTTGATGTTGGCCATACGAAGGACGGAGTCTACCAGGGGCGTTCCCGTCGCCCGCCTGCTCCGGCGCGATCGGGTCAGACCCTCTCGCGGACGGGTCCGGCGCGGCCGCGCCCGTACCATTGGTTCCGACGTGGCCACCGACACCTCCCACATCCGGAACTTCTGCATCGTGGCGCACATCGACCACGGCAAGTCGACGCTGGCCGACCGCCTCCTCGAGCTCACCCACACCGTCGAGGACCGCGCGATGCGCGCGCAGTACCTGGACAAGATGGACCTCGAGCGCGAGCGCGGCATCACGATCAAGGCGCAGGCGGTCCGCCTGCTCCACGAGGGCTACGAGCTCAACCTGATCGACACCCCCGGGCACGTCGACTTCACCTACGAGGTGTCTCGGTCCCTCGCGGCGTGCGAAGGCGCGGTGCTGCTCGTCGACGCCGCGCAGGGCCTCGAGGCGCAGACGCTCGCGAACTACCACCTCGCGCGTGACGCCGGCCTCACGATCGTGCCGGTCCTCAACAAGATCGACCTTCCGGCCGCCGAACCGGACCGTCGCCGCGACGAGCTCGCGAAGCTGCTCGACGCCGATCCCGGCGAGATCCTCGCCGTGAGCGCGAAGACGGGCGAAGGCGTCGACGAGCTCCTCCGCGCGGTCGTCGAGCGCGTCCCGGCGCCGGGCGGCGACGCCGATCGCCCCGTACGGGCGCTGATCTTCGATTCCGCGTTCGACCCGTACCGAGGCGTGATCACCTACCTCCGGGTGAAGGACGGGACGCTTCCCTCGTACGCGAAGATCAAGATGTTCGCGACGCGTGTCGTGTCCGACGCCGAAGAGACCGGCGTGATGGCGCCCGAGGCCACGCCCGTCGACGCCCTCGGTCCGGGCGAGGTCGGGTACCTCGTCACGGGGCTCAAGGACGTGCACCAGGCGAAGGTCGGCGACACGATCACGCTCGCGGGCAAGCTCGGCGCGACCGACCCGCTGCCCGGCTACCGCGAGCCGAAGCCGATGGTGTGGTCGGGTCTGTTCCCGGCCGAGGGCGGTGACTACGCGGAGCTCCGCGAGGCGCTCGACAAGCTGAAGCTGTCGGACTCGGCGCTCGTGTACGAGCCGGAGGTCTCGCAGGCGCTCGGGTTCGGGTTCCGGGTGGGGTTCCTCGGCCTGCTCCACATGGACATCGTCCGTGAGCGCCTGGAGCGCGAGTTCGGTCTCGAGCTCATCTCGACCGCGCCGAACGTCGAGTTCCACGTGTTCAAGGACGACGAGACGACGATCGTGCACAACCCCGCCGAGATGCCCGCCGGCGCCAACTACGACAAGGTCGAAGAGCCGGTCGTGTTCGCGACGGTCATCACCCCGTCGGATCACCTCGGGGCCGTGCTCGACCTGTGCCAGGAACGCCGCGGCGAGATGGTCGACATGACGTACATCACCCCCGAGCGCGTCGAGGTCCATTACGTCCTGCCGCTCGCCGAGATCGTGTTCGACTTCTTCGACCAGCTGAAGTCACGTACGCGCGGGTACGCGAGCCTCGACTACGAGCCGTGGGGCTACCAGGAGTCCGAGCTCGTGCGCGTCGACGTGCTGCTGCACGGCGACCCCGTCGACGCCTTCTCGAGCGTGATCCACCGCGACAAGGCCTACGCGTACGGGCGGCAGATGACGGAGCGGCTCAAGGAGCTGATCCCGCGGCAGCTCTTCGACGTCGCGGTGCAGGCGTCGATCGGGTCGCGGATCATCGCGCGCGAGACCGTGAAGGCGAAGCGCAAGGACGTCCTCGCGAAGTGCTACGGCGGCGACATCACGCGCAAGCGCAAGCTCCTCGAGACCCAGAAGAAGGGCAAGGAGCGCCTGCGACGGATCGGACGGGTCGACGTTCCCCAAGAGGCGTTCATCGCGGCGCTCCGAGTCGACGGCAGCGGGAGCCGCAAGCGATGAGCGTCGCTCCCACGTCGGGACCCGTCGCGAGCTCGATGCCGGACACGTCCGAGGCGGCCGGCATCTACGTCCACATCCCCTTCTGCCTCACGCGGTGCGGCTACTGCGACTTCAACGCCTACGCCGGGCTCGACGGGCTCAAGCCGCGCTACCTGCGCGCGGTGCTCACCGAAGCGTCGCTCGCGGCGCCGTCGTGGGACGGCGTGCGTGTCGCGAGCGTCTTCGTCGGCGGAGGAACGCCCACGACGATGGAGCCCGCGGATCTGAAGGCGCTGCTGGCGCACCTGCGCGATCGGTTCGCCGTCGACGACGACGCCGAGGTGACGATCGAGGCGAACCCCGACACGGTCGACGAGAGCGCGTTCGAGCAGCTCGTATCGGCCGGGTACCACCGCGTGTCGCTCGGCGCGCAATCGTTCGACCTCGCGGTGCTCGAGCGGCTCGAACGCGTGCACTCGCCGTCATCGGTGCGCACCGCGGTCGCCGCCGCGCGTCGAGCCGGCATGCGGAACCTCAACCTCGATCTGATCTACGGCGTCGACGGCGAGTCGGTGGAGTCGTGGGAACGGTCGCTGCGGGAAGCCGTGGCGCTGGCGCCCGATCACGTCAGCGCCTACGCGCTCACGATCGAGCCCGCGACGCCGCTCGGACGGCAGGTCGCGTCGGGCGCGCGTCCGGCACCCGATCCCGACGCGCAGGCGGAGATGTTCGAGCTCGCCTGTGGGGTGCTGCGCGACGCCGGCTACCACCACTACGAGGTGTCGAACTGGGCGAAACCCGGCTTCGAGTGTCGGCACAACCTCGGGTACTGGCAACGCCGCCCGTACGTCGGCCTCGGCGCCGGCGCCCACTCGTACCGGGACACGACGCGATGGTGGAACGCGCGGCCGCCCGAGACGTACCTCGCCCGGGTGGCGGCCGGAGAGCTTCCGATCGCGGGGAGCGAGACGCTGGAGCCCGGTGACGCCTACCTCGAAGAGGTCTTCCTCAAGCTCCGGATCCTCGAGGGCGTTCCGTCGGCGTGGTTCGAACCGGCGTCGTACGAGCGGTTCGTCGATGCGGGATTGCTCGTCGACGATCTCGGCACCCTCGTCCCGACCGAGCGCGGGATGCTGCTGTTGAACGAGCTCGTGCTCGGTCTCACCGCGGACTGACCGACGACGTCTCGCCGGCGCTCGGGCTCCCCGCACGCATCCGGCCGAGGCTCGTCGCCGACCGGCCTGGGTCGAACGGCCGTGGACCAACGGCCACGTGTCATGCGCTGCAACGCGGGGTACCTCCGGCGGGGGTCCGCGCCCCGAACCGACGCCTTGGAGGCACGCGATCATGAACAGGTTCCCGTGGAAGCTGCTCGCCGCGCCGCTCGCCACGCTGCTCCTGCTCGCGGCGTGCGACGTCGACGCCGAGGACGAGCCGAACCGGAGCCCGGCGGGTCCGACCGACACCCCGTCCCCGACGATCGCGCCCGGCGCCGAGACGCCCGCAGCGGAGCTCCGCGCCGCGGTCGGCGCGGCCATCCAGGGCCACGTCTTCGTCCTCGGCATGGGGACCGCGGCGTTGCTCCGCGACGGAAGCGATTCGCCTGCGTTCGTCCGCACGCAGGCGACGCTCAACGACACCACCGCCGCGCTCGCCGAGATCGTCGCGGCGGCCTTCGGCGAAGAGGCGGCCGGCCGGTTCACCGATCTCTGGACGGCACAGGCCGGATACGTGAACGAGTACGCGCGCGGCTATGCCGAAGGCGACGACGCCTTGCGCACGCAGATGGAACAGGAGCTCGACGCCTTCCGGATCGACCTGGGGCTCATGCTCGACGAGCTGACCGGAGGCGTGGTTCCGGCGGAAACGGCCGCGGCACAGGTGGAGCCGATGTTCGACGGCGAGCTCCACGTCGTCGACGCCCAGGTCGCGGGCGGCGACGTGTCGGGAGAGCTTCGGGAGACCGTCGGTGACTCCCCACCGGTCGCCGACGTGCTCGCCGGGGCGATCATCGTGCACGAGCCCGAGCGGTACCGCGACTCGATCGAGACACCGTCGGCCCAGCTCCGGTCGACGATGCAGGCGCTCTGGCAGGAACACGTGTACCTCACGTGGTACGCCGTCGACGCCGGCCTCCGGAACGGCTTCACCTCGTCGTCGTTCACGTCGGCGCGCCTCGCGCTCGACGGGAACACCGCTGCGATGGCGGAGCGGTGGGGCGAGGATCACGGCGAGGCATCCGCGCGAGCGTTCGAGCGCACGTGGCAGACCGAGGTCGACGCCATGATCGCGTACGCCCAAGGAGGGTCCCAGGCGCTCGACGAGCTCGAGCTGTTCCGCGCGTCGCTCGGTCAGATCGCCCAGGAGGAGACCGGACTGGTCCTCGATCAGGAGACGTTCGAGGGCGAGCTCCTCGCCCATACGGACAGCGTGACCGAGGCGATCGACGCACGACGCGCGGACACGCGGCAGCAGTGGGACCTGTGGTTCGGTGCGGCCGGCCACATGCCCGTCCTGGCGGACGTGGTCGCGACGGCGACGATCCAGCGGTTCCCGGATCGGTACGGCCCCGAGAGCTGACCCGACCCTCCGGTCCGGCTCGGTAGGGTAGGGCCGTGCCGGAGGTGACCTGCCCCGCCTGTCACACGCGTCGAGCGATCGACGCCGACGCGAGCGGCTACACGTGCGACGAGTGCGGCGCGGAGTGGGACTTCGTCACGTGCTCGTCGTGCGGGAGCCGGTTCCACGCGGCGCCCGACGCTCCCGCGTGGCGCTGCCCGACGTGCGGCGCCGAGAACGCCCGCCCGCATGCCGGAAGGACGACAGCGTTCGCAGGCTCGGAGCTTCCGCTCGGGCCGAACCGCATGATGATCCTCGGCGCCGTGGGCGTGATCCTGATCGCGCTCGTGACGTGGGCGTTGACACGCGACGGCGACGACACGGCCGGCGGAACAGCGCCCACCGCGACCGCGCCGGCGCCGACCGACGTGGCGTCGGTCAACCAGGCGCTGTGCTCCCACCTCGTCGACATCCAGTCCCTCCGGTTCGATGCCCTCGGCGAGGTCGCCTCGACGCTGCGCGACGACGCCGCCGCGATCGACGCCGCGGGCGATCCCGACCTCGCGCGCGACGTGACGCGCCTCGCCCGCCGGGTGGCGGCGCTCCAGCGCGCGTACGACACACCCGAGACGGAGGACGACGACGCGGCGACCCAGGCGGTCCTCGACGCCCTGGCGCCGATCCCGTGCTGATCGGTTCCGCGAGGCGCGGGTCCGGCGTCGTTAGCACTCCGCATCCGAGAGTGCTAGTACCATCCGAGAACGATGGCGGAACAGCGTCCCGAGCTCGGTCCCCGCAAGGCGGCGGTCCTCCGCGCGGTGGTCGAGGAGTACGTGCGCAGCGGCGAGCCGGTGGGTTCGGAGACGATCGCCGAGCACGCCGGCCTCGGGGTGTCGAGCGCGACGATCCGCAACGAGATGGCGGCGCTCGAAGAGCTCGGCTACCTGAAGCACCCGCACACGTCGGCGGGGCGCATCCCGACCGACCAGGGGTACCGCCACTACGTCGACTCGCTGCCGCCGTCCGGCAAGCTGCGTGACACGCAACGACGGGCGATCGCCGGCCACTTCGCCGAAGCGATCCTCGATCTCGAAGAGGTCCTGAAGGGGTCGGTCCAGCTCCTGTCCCGGCTCACCCAGTACGCCGGCCTGGCCGTGCCTCCGTCGGCGAACGACGAACCGCTCGTCCGGCTCGAGCTCGTCGACATGGGACCCACGCTGATGATCCTCGCGATCGGGCAGCACGGCCGCGTCGACAAGCAGGTCTTCGACCGGCCCGAGGCGCTCGAGGCCGGCGCCGTCGCCGAGATCGAGCGGCGGCTCGGTGCGGTCCGGGGCATGACGTACCTCGACGCCCAGGTCGCGCTGCTGAAGATCGCCGCCGAGGTGTCGCCCGACGCCCACGACCTCGTGCTCATGGCGGCGGACACCCTCCGCGCGGCGACCCAGGGCGACCGCGCCGCGCACGTCGTCGTGGGAGGTGTGTCGAACCTCGCCGACGACGCGCAGACCTGGCGGCTGCAGACCCTGCGGCGGCTCTTCGAGACGCTCGAGCGCGAGCAGGAGATGCTGCGGGTGCTCCAGGACGTCACCGGACCCGCCGACCAGGTTCGCGTGACGATCGGCGCGGAGCACCCGACCACCGGTGAATGGGAGGCCTCGATCGTCACCGCGCCGTTCCGTGCCGGGGACACCACCGTCGGCACGATCGGCGTCGTGGGGCCGACGCGCATGGACTACCTCTCGGCGATGACGTCGGTCCGCGCGGTCGCGAAGCGGTTGTCCGAGCTCGCGGTCGAGCTCGAGCAGGAGCGATGAGCACCGTGCGTGATCTGTACGAGGTGCTCGGCGTCTCTCGGGATGCGTCCCACGAGGACATCAAGCGGGCGTACCGACGCCTCGCGCGCGAGCACCATCCCGACGTGAACGGCGATCCGGCGGCGGAGGAGCGCTTCAAGGAGCTGACGGGCGCGTACGAGATCTTGTCCGACCCCGAGAAGCGGGCTCGGTACGACGCGTACGGTGCGACCGGGGGGCCGGCCGGCCAGCCGTTCAGCGATCTGCAAGACATCTTCGACGTCTTCTTCGGACAGGGCGGCTTCGGCGGCTTCGGCGGTGGCGCCGCCCGCCGTCGTGGGCCGCGCTCGCCAGCGCGCCGCGGCGAGGACATCGCGGTTCCCGTCCGGCTCACGTTCGCCGAAGCGGCGTTCGGCGCTCGGCGCGACCTCGAGATCGACCGACTCGTGACCTGCGACCTCTGTGGTGGCAGCGGCGCGCACCCGGGGACGTCGCCCGTCGCGTGCAGGACGTGCGGCGGCGCGGGCGAGGTGCAGAGCGTGCGCCGGAGCGTCTTCGGGACCCTCATGACGACGACGACGTGTCACGCGTGCGACGGCACGGGCCAGGAGATCCCCGACAAGTGCGAACGCTGCCTCGGTCAGGGCCGGATCAGGATGCCGGCCACGGTGACGGTCGACATCCCCGCGGGCGTGGCCGACGGCATGGAGCTCCGGGTGGCCGGCAACGGCCACGCGGGCTTCGCGGGCGGATCCGCGGGCGATCTGTTCGTCCGCATCGAGGTGGAGCCGTCGGCGGCGTTCGAGCGACGCGGGCAGGACCTGTTCTCGGTCCTGGACGTCTCGATCACGCAGGCGACCCTCGGCGCCGAGCTCGACATCGACGGCCTCGACGCGGTCCAGCGGATCGTGGTCGAACCCGGAACCGAGTCCGGCACCGTGATCCGGCTGAAGGGCAAAGGCGTTCCCAACCTGAACCGGCACGGGCGGGGCGACCTGTTCGTGACGCTCCACGTCGTGACGCCTCGGGACCTTTCGCGCGACGAACGCGACCTTCTCGCCCGGCTCGCGGAACTGCGCGGCGAGGATCGCGGTCCCGGACGCGCGCCGCTGCGGCGGCCCGAGTTCTGACGCGTCGGAACCGACGGCGCGCCGGGGTAGGCTTGCGGCCGTGGCGGACCCCTCGTGCATCTTCTGCAGGATCGCGGCTCGCGAGCTTCCGGCCGACATCCTCCGCGAGACCGATGACGTCGTGGCGTTCCGTGACCTGGCGCCGCAGGCGCCGACCCACGTGCTGCTGATCCCGAAGGAGCACATCGCATCGGTCGCGGACATCGAGGCACGTCACGGCCCGCTGCTCGCCGACGTGGCCCGGTCGGCGGCGCACCTCGCCCGGACCGAAGGCCTCGACGGCGGCTGGCGCCTCGTCACGAACGTCGGCCCCGACGCGGGGCAGACGGTCTTCCACCTCCATTTCCACCTGCTCGGTGGCGCTCCCATGGGGCGGCTCACGGGGTCGGGCTGACGTGGCGGTGCGGTACGATGCGTGAGGCCGTCCGGATGGGCGGCTTCATCGTTCGACCAGGAGGGAACGGGGCGCAGGCCCCGGATCGATAGGCCACGTGGCGACCGCCACCGTCCAAGTCAAGATCCTCGTCCCCGGCCACCAGTCGATGGTGGCGTTGCTCGGGCAGCGCGACGCGTTCTTGAAGCTGATCGAGTCGGCCTTCGGCGCCGACGTCCTCGTCCGCGGCAACGAGATCACGATCAACGGGCCGGCCGATGAGGCCGAGCGCGTCGGTCGCATCTTCGAGGAGCTGCTCGAGCTGCTCGAGCGCGGCCACACGCTGAGCGAGGACTCCGTCGACCAGGCGATCAAGATGATCCGCGGCGACGTCGTCGAGGCCGGCGAAGAGGACGTCCGTCCGAGCGAGGTGCTGGGCGACGACCTGCTCTCGAGCCGCGGCAAACGCATAGCGCCGAAGACGATCGGGCAGAAGCGCTACGTCGACGCGATCCGTTCGAACACCGTGACCTTCGCGATCGGCCCCGCCGGCACGGGCAAGACGTACCTCGCCGTGGCGGTCGCCGTGCGCGCGCTGCAGGAGCGGCAGGTGTCGCGCATCATCCTCAGCCGTCCCGCCGTCGAAGCGGGTGAGCGCCTGGGCTACCTCCCCGGCACGCTCTACGAGAAGATCGACCCGTACATGAGGCCGCTCTACGACGCCCTCTACGAGATGACGGGTCCCGACACGTTGCCCCGGTTGATGGATCGCGGCGTCATCGAGGTCGCGCCGATCGGGTTCCTGCGAGGCCGGACCCTGAACGACGCGTTCATCATCCTCGACGAAGCCCAGAACACGACGCCCGAGCAGATGAAGATGTTCCTCACCAGGCTGGGGTTCGGGTCGAGGGCGGTCGTGAACGGCGACTCGACGCAGGTCGACCTTCCGAGCGGTCAGCGCAGCGGCCTGGCGAAGATCGAAGAGATCCTCGACGACATCGATGGCATCGCGTTCGTCCACCTCGGCGGCAAGGACGTCGTGCGGCACGAGATCGTGCAACACATCGTGGAAGCGTACGGGCGGTTCGGCCAGCAGCAGCTGGACGTCGAACGGGGAGACGCATGAGCGACGCGCACGGACCTTCAGAACCTCCGCATACGAGGACCGTCCTGGTCTCGAACCGGCAAGACCTGCCGGTCGACGAGGACGGTCTCGCCGCACTGGCCCGCGACACCCTCGCCGCCGAGGGCCTCGACGGCGTGGAGCTCTCGTTGAGCTTCGTCGACGAGGCCGAGATCGAAGAGCTGCACGTTCGGTTCATGGACGAGCCGGGGCCGACCGACGTCCTGTCCTTCCCGCTCGATCCCGATGACGTCGACGAAGGGGGCATCCGCGTGCTCGGTGACGTCGTGATCGCTCCGGCCGTGGCGGCGCGCAACGATCCGGCCGACCCCGACCGCGAGCTCCGGCTGCTCGTCGTGCACGGGGTGCTGCACGTGCTCGGCTACGACCACGAGGACGACGAGGAGCGCGCCGAGATGTGGGCGCGCCAGGAGCGCTACAGCGGGGTGAGGGTTCCGTGAGGTGGCTCTGGTTGTTCGCCGCGTTGTTCGTGATCCTGGGTTCGTTGCTCGCGCTCGCCGAAGCGTCCCTCACGCGGATGAGCCGCGTGCGCGCCATGGCGCTCGAGGAGGAGGGCCATCGCAACGCATCGATGCTCGTGCGGCTCGAGACGGACCCGCCGCGGTACCTGAACTCGGTGTACCTCGCCGTGATGCTCGTGCAGAACGGTTCGGCGATCCTCGTGGCCTTCCTCGCCGAGCGGACGTTCGGGGGCCTCGGGATCGCCGTGGCGTCGCTCGTGTTCACGCTCCTGTACTTCGTCGTCGTCGAGGCGATGTCGAAGACGTTCGGCGTCCAGCACAGCGACCGCGTGGCGCTGTTCCTCGCGCCGTTCGTCTTCTTCCTCGGACGGATCCTCGCCGCGCCCACGCGACTCCTGATCGGCCTCGCGAACGTCCTGCTCCCCGGCAAGGGGCTCCGCCAGGGGCCGTTCGTCTCCGAGACCGAGATCCGCTCGATGGCCGAGGTGGGTTCGGAGGAGGGCTCGATCGAGGAGGAGGAGAAAGAGCTGATCCACTCGATCTTCGAGTTCGGCGACACGATCGCGCGCGAGGTGATGGTGCCACGCCCCGACGTCGTCGCGATCGAGGACGACAAGACCCTCCGCGACGTGCAGGCGCTCGTGCTGACGCACGGCTATTCCCGGATCCCGGTGTATCACGACGACCTCGACGACGTGCTCGGCTTCGTGTTCGCGAAGGACGTGCTCAAGGCGCTGCACCAGGGCAAGGTCGACATGCCGCTCCGCGACATCGTGCGCGAGGCTCACGTCGTTCCCGAATCGAAGAAGGTCGCCGACCTCCTCCGCGAGATGCAGCGCGAGCGCTTCCACATCGCGCTCGTGACCGACGAGTACGGATCGGTCACGGGGATCGTCTCGCTCGAGGACCTGCTCGAAGAGCTCGTCGGCGAGATCGCCGACGAGTACGACCGCGAGGAACCGCAGATGGCAGAGGTGTCCGCCGGTGTCTATCGCGTCTCCGGCAAGACGGCGATCGACGACCTGAACGAGGTGCTCGAGTCAGACCTGCCCGACGAGGAGTGGGACACCGTCGCCGGGCTCGTGCTCGACCTGTTCGGCAAGATCCCGGATCCCGGCGAGGAGACGGCGTTCCAGGGGTTGTCGTTCCGGGCCGAGGAGGTGAACGGACGACGCGTCGCGACCGTCCTGATCACGCGGCTTCCCGAAGCGAGCGAGGACGGTCACGTGGGGTCGCTCGCCCGTGAGTGACGTCCGAGCGGAGCGGATCGACGAGGCGGTCGACGCCGCGCGCGACGCGATGGCGCGCGCGTACGCGCCGTACTCGGGGTTCCGCGTCGGAGCCGCGGTCGTCGGTGGCGACCGGATCCACCAGGGACAGAACATCGAGATCGCGAGCTATCCGATCTCGGTCTGCGCCGAGCGCAACGCGATCGCCGCGTTCGTGAACGCCGGCGGCGGAACGATCGACGCCGTCGCGGTCGTCACCGACGCCGACACGCCGACGCCGCCGTGCGGGGGCTGTCGGCAGGCGCTGTGGGAGTTCGGGCCCGACGCGATCGTCGTCGCGGAGGCCGCGAACGGCGAGCGGAGGCGCTGGACGCTCCGCGAGCTCCTGCCGGACGCCTTCGGCCCGGCCGATCTCGGTCGATGACCGAAGGCTCGCGGCCGGAGGGGTCGGGGTCCGGGGAGTCGCGGTCCGAAGGATCCGGGTCCGGCGGGTTCCGGTCGGGGTTCGTCGCGGTCGTCGGCCGGCCGAACGTCGGCAAGTCCACCCTCGTCAACGCGCTCGTCGGGTCGAAGGTCGCGATCACCTCCGACAAGCCGCAGACGACCCGGCGCGACATCCGCGCGATCCTCACGACCGACGAGGGGCAGGTCGTGTTCACCGACACCCCCGGCTTCCACAAGCCGCGGACGGCGCTCGGCGCGAGGCTCAACGATCTCGTCGGCGACGCGGTCGTGGGCGTCGACCTCGTCCTGCACGTCGTCGACGCCGCCGCGGGCGTCGGCCGCGGCGACGCGTTCGTGTACGAGCGTCAGGTGAAGACGTCAGGCGCGCCGGCGTTCGTCGTCGTGAACAAGATCGACGCCACGCGCAACCGGAGCGAGGTCGAGCAGCTCGCGGCGGCCGCGGACCTGGGCGACTACGCGGAGGTCGTTCCGGTGTCGGCGACGACCGGCCGGGGCGTGGACCACCTCCGCGATCTCGTCATCGCGCGGTTGCCGGACGGTCCCAGGTACTTCCCGTCCGGGGAGGTCACCGACCAGGCGCTCGAGGTCCGGCTCGCCGAGCTCGTGCGCGAGCAGGCGCTCGCCGTCACGCGCGAGGAGGTGCCGCACTCGATCGCGGTGGT
>DATHTO010000170.1:0-6204 GCA_035463115.1 Actinomycetota bacterium
GTCCACCCCCACGTGGCTCGGGGAGGGTCGCGGACTTTCACCGCCGGTGGGGGATCGCTCCCCGCCCCGGAAACGAGCGATCCGCTGGAGTATACGACGCCGCAGGTCAGCGGCGGTACGGCGAGCGCTGGCCACGCGATCGAGCCTCGCCCGGCGCGGCGAGGTCGATCCTCGGCCGCCGGCGCGGAGCGGTGGATCCGTCGCCGCGCCGGTCGACCGCGTAGGACGAGCCGGGGTCGCGCTTGGCGAAGGACTTCATCTCCGTCGCCACCGCGACGGCCTCGCCGTAGTGGGCGAACCGACGCTTGTCGGTCGTCGCGATGCCGATCGAGATGGCGACCAGTGGGATGTCCTGGAGGACGCCCTTGCGGTCCTCGACGCGGACCGATCCGCGTTCGAGGTCGTCCGGTTCGTAGAAGTCGACGCGAGCGGCGTCGAACCGCTCGCAGATCCTCGCCGCGACCGCCTCGGCCGTCTCGGTGCCCACGACCATCACGAAGTCGTCGCCGCCGACGTGACCGACGAACCCCTCGTCGCCGTCGAGCTGCGCGACGACGTCCTGGATCAGCCGCGCCGTCGCCTGGATCATCCGGTCGCCTCGGACGAAGCCCTTCTGATCGTTGTAGGCCTTGAAGTTGTCGAGGTCGGCGTACAGGACCGCGCATCCGTTGCCATCGCGCACGTGTCGCTCGATCTCCTCCTGGATCCGGATGTTGCCGGGCAGACCGGTGAGCGGTGAGAGGTTCCGCATCTCCTTGGCCCGACGGAGGGTGCCCTTGACGCGCGCCAGCAGCTCGATCGGATCGAACGGCTTGATGATGTAGTCGTCGGCGCCCGACTGGAGCCCCGTCACCTTGTCGGCGGACAGCGCCTTCGCGGTGAGCATGATGATGCTCGTGTTCGACGTCTGCGGGTTCTTGCGCAGCCGCTGTGCCACCTCGAACCCGTCGATCCGCGGCATCATCACGTCGAGCAGGACCAGGTCGGGTCGCAGCTCGTGCGCCCGCTCGAGCGCCTCTTCACCGTCACCGGCCACGGCCACGTCGTAGCCGGCCGACCGCAGGTTCACCTCGACGAACCGTGCGATGTCCGGATCGTCGTCGACGACGAGGACCGTTTCCGCCATCACGCGGCCTCGACGATCTGCGCGAACCGGCGCGCCGCCTCTGCCGGATCGGGGTGGCCGAACAGCCCCGATGCGGCGACCACGACGTTCGCGCCCGCGTCGACGGCGCGCTGCGCGTTCTCGACCTTCACGCCACCGTCGATCTCGACGTCGACCGCACGACCTCGCCGTTCGATCTCGTTCCGGACGGCCGTGAGCCTCGGATACACGGCCGGATCGAGCGTCTGCCCGGACCATCCTGGCGGGATGCTCATGAGCATCACGTCGTCGATGTCGTCGAGGTGCGGGAGCGTCGCCTCGATCGGCGTCTCGAGATTCAGCGTCAGGCCGACGCCGAGTCCCGACGCCCGCGCCTTGGCGATGGCCGGCGCCGGCTCGGGCACCGCCTCGAGATGGAACGACACCCTGTCGAGCCCCGCCTCGCGGAGCTCCTCGAAGTAGCGCTCGGGGGCGTCGACCATGAGGTGGCCGTGGAGGACCCTGTCCGTCACGGGCCGCAGCGAAGCCACCACCACCGCGCCCAGGGCGATCGGCGGCACGAAATGGCCGTCCATGATGTCCACGTGGATGACCTCGGCCCATGGCTCGACCAACTTGACCTGGTCGGCGAGGTGCGCGAGGTCAGCTCCCAGGATCGAGGCGGAGAGCATCCCCATCGCGGGGCATCCTACCGGCCGTCCCCCTGGCCCTCGGACGGATCGGAGCGGGAGCCGGGCGGCTCGCCAGGGCGGCGGGCACGCGGGCGCCGGGCGGCGCTCCCGGGTGACGCTCAGCGCACCCGCTCGAACGCGGCGACGAACATCCCGTCGGTGCCGTGGCGGTGCGGCCACAGGCGGTGCCGGAAGCCCCGCCCGTCGGGCCCGTCGGTCTCCACCGGAACGAGGTCCGGGCGGTGGCGCACGATCGCGTCACAGGCGGCGTCGGTCTCGGCGCGCGGGAACGTGCAGACGGAGTAGACGAGCCGCCCGCCGGGCCGGAGCACGTCGGCGCTCGCGGTGACGATCGCCACCTGCAGCCGGGCGAGCTGCGACAAGGCGCCCGATGGCACCCGCCACAACAGCTCGGGCCGCCGGCGGGCCGATCCGATCCCGCTGCACGGCGCGTCGACGAGCACGCGATCGAAGCCACCGGTGACGGCGGGCGCCCGCGCGTCGGCCGCGAGGACGGTGACGCGTTCGTGGAGCCGGGACGCGGTCTCGCCGATCAGCCGAGCCCGCGCCGGCGCCACGTCGGATGCGACGACGGCTCCGTCGGGGCGGACGGCGCATGCCAGCGCGGCAGCCTTGCCTCCCGGGGCGGCGCACACGTCGAGCACGCGATCGCCGGACCGAGCGTCGACGAGACGGGCGACGAACGCCGACGCCTGGTCCTGGATCGCGAACGCGCCGTCGCCGAACCCGGGGAACGTCGCGGGATCGCCGCCGGATCCCACGACGAGGCAGGCCGGATCGACGTCACCGACGACCGTGGCGACGTTTGCCTGCGCGAGCCGGCGGCCGAGCTCCGCGGGCGTGGTCCGGCACGCGTTCGTCCGAAGCGTGAGCGGCGCTCGGGTCGCGAACGCGACGGCGGCGGCCTCGGCCTCGTCCCCGACGACGCGTCGGAGCTCGCGGACCGCCCAGGGCGCGAGACCGGTCCGACCCGCGACGTCGTCGTCGCGCGTGCCCGTCGGTGGGTCCCATCCCGCGGTCGCGATCCGCCGGAGGACCGCGTTGACGAACCCACGCTCCTTGGCGGCCACGAGCTCGACCGTCTCCTGGACCGCCGCGTGCGGCGCGACGCCCGCGTCGAGCAGCTGGTACGCGCCGAGCCGGAGGGCGTGCCGTGCGCCCGGCGTCATCCGATCGAGGGGCCGGCGGGCCGCCGCCGCGATCACCCGATCGAGCGGAAGCAACCGCCGGAGCGTTCCGTACGTGAGGTCGGCGGCGAACGCGCGATCGCGACGATCGAGACCGCTGCCGGCGAGCAGCGACGGGAGCAGCCGGTTCGAGTACGCCCCCTCGTCGATCACCCGTGCGATCGCGTCGAGCGCGACGGCCCGCGCGGACGCGGGCATCCCGGAACGGGAGGCCGGTCGCGGGGGCCGCGACAGCGCGGCGCGAGCACCGCCGTCGCTCCGGTTGCGGCGCGGGCGATCGGGCCTCACGGGCCGAGGCGCTCGTGCGGAGCGAAGCGCGCGCCGTTCGCCCACTCCGAAGCGGCCATCCGTCGCCGGCCGGCGGGCGCCACCTCGAGGAGACGGAGGACACCGTCCCCGGTCGCCACGGCGACCCCCCGGTCGTCCGCTGCGACGATGGCGCCGGGCCGGATCGTGCCCGGCTGGGTATCGTCGGCCGACCGATCGTGGCCCACGGCCGCCGCCAGGACCTTGAGCGGATCGCCTCGGAACGTCGTCGTCGCGCCCGGCTCGGGCGACAACGCCCGTACGCGCCTGGCGAGCGCCCCGGCGGGCTCGTCCCACCGCAACGCCCGGTCCGCCGGTCCGAGCTTCGGCGCCCACGTCGCCTTCGCCTCGTCTTGGGGACGTTCCGGGAGTCCGTCGGTCGCGAGTTGACGGATCACGCCGACGAGGAGCATGCCGCCGAGTCGCGCGAGCCGGTCGCCGAGCGACCCCGCATCGTCGTCGGGTCGGATGTCGTCCTCGAGCGTTCCGAGCACAGGGCCGGTGTCGAGCCCCTCGTCCATCCGCATCACCGTGACGCCCGTCCGTTCGTCACCCGCCAACAGCGCGTGCTGGACGGGTGATGCTCCGCGCCACCGTGGCAGGAGCGACAGATGGACGTTCAGGGTCCCGAGGCCCGCGAGCGCCAGGACCTCGCGACGCAGGATCTCGCCGTACGCCACCACGACGACGACGTCGGGCGACGCCGCTTCGAGCGCCGTGAGGCCGGCGCCGCTCGAGACCCGCTCGGTCTCGACGAGCGGGAGCCCGTGCGCCCGCGCCGCGTCGGCGACGGCGGTCGGCCGCGGCTCGTTGCCGCGGCCGGCCGGACGCGGCGGATTCGTCCCGACGACGACGACGGCGGTCTCGGGCTCACCGACGAGCGCGTCCAGCGCGGGCACGGACCACGGATCGTTGCCGAGGAACGCGACGCGGACGGGCATCGGGCTCACTCGCGCGGGCGGCGACCCGGTTCCGCGAGCCCGAGCTCGATCCGGCGGAGCTCCGCCAGCACCGCTCGGCGACCCTCGTCGTCGAGCCGGTCGATGTAGAGCGTGCCGTCGAGGTGATCGGTCTCGTGCTGGAAGATCCGGGCGAGCAGGCCCTCGCCGACGACCTCGATCGGGTTGCCCTTCACATCGACGCCCCGGCACGTGACCCGGCGGAACCGCGGCGTCGGGTGGAACGGACCCGGGATCGAGAGACAGCCTTCGTCCTCGGTCACGTCGCCGTCGGCACCGACGAGCTCGGGATTCACCATGACGCGCGATCCCGTCTCTCCGTCGTCGTACGTGAAGATCCGCAGCGAGACGCCCACCTGGGGTCCCGCGAGGCCCACGCCGGGCGCGTCGTACATCGTTTCGAGCATGTCGTCGGCGAGCCGTCGCAGCGCGCGGTCGAACGCCTCGACGGGCTTCGCGGGTTCGCGCAGGACGGGATCGCCCAGCGTCCGGATCGGCAACAACACGGGCGTTCCTCCTGCGGTGCTCCCGTCACAGGTGCGGCTCGGCCTCGACGCGCTCGACGATGCCTCGCGTGGCGAGCTCACGCATCCTGCGACCGAACGACGGCACGTTCGGCGCCTCGATGGCGACCAAGCATACCGTCGGCATCCCAGCGCCTCCGTCGGCGACGAGCAACGTCGGAGGCTCGAGCGACGCGAGCTCGTCGCCGAGCCCGGCCCGCCCGACGACCCGGAAGACCGGCGTCCCGACCGGGAAGCCGGCGTCGGCTCGCCGGCGCCGTTCCTGCGCGTGGAACCGGTCGGCCTTGCCACGGACGAGCGCCTGGACGGCCGGATCCCCCGGCTCGCTCGCCTGGACGATCGCCCGGCCGCGCGGGCGCGCCCACCCGACGGCCTCCATCCAGACGGCGAGCGCTCGTTCGCGCGCCGTCACGCCGGGACGCCGGCCGGCACGATCGGCGTCGAGCACCGCGACGAGGTCGAGGTCGCCGACGCCGAGGTCACGCACGTCGTCCGGGCCACCGACGAGGACCTCGCCGTCCCGCGGCAGCGCGGGTCGGTCGACGCGGCGGACCGGGACCCGGGCCGCGCGGGCCGCCCATTCCTCGACGCGTTCCTCGCCGCCGCGCCGCACCCCGAACGACGAACCGCCGCACGCGGCGCACCTGCCCTCGGCGCCGCAGACGACGCAGCCGACCCGACCGGCCTCCTGCCGAAGGACGCCGGCGCACGTCGCGCAGGCCGCCGGGCGCCCGCACGTGCGGCAGACGCGCGCCACGCCGTATCCGGGCACCGGCGAGAACAGGAACGCCCGTCGGGACGTGCGCAGCGCCTGCACGAGACGCGGTGCGCGCCCTTCGGTCGCCGGACGCACGACCTCGACCGGCGGCCATCGGCGTTCCGACGGTTCGACCGTCGGAAGCTCCATCGCCGCCACCTCGGCCGACGAGCACAGCGCGCTCAGGACCGCGACGGCGCCCGCGCGTTCCGCGCGCGCCAGCGCGACGTCTCGTGCGTGGAAGTACGGCGCGCGGTCCTCGCGCAGGGCGGGATGCGATTCCCGGCTCACCGCGACCAACCCGAGTTCGGGCACGGGGGCGAAGACGCCCGGGCGGGTCGCCACCACCACGTCGGCCCCGCCGCGCGCGATCCGGAGCCACGTGCGGTACCGCTCGCGACGATCACCGCCGACGAAGGTCACCACGCGGTCCCCGAACGCGTCGCGGAGGGCCACCGCCGTCCACGGCACGGGATCGGCCTCGGGCACGAGCACGAGCGCTCGCCGCCCGGTCGCCAGGCACGCGGCGACGGCTTCGACGATCGCCGCGGCCTCGTCCTCGGGTGCCGGCCGCAGCGCGAACGCCCCGCCCTCGCCTCCCGTGATCGCGCGGAGCAGCGCGCCCGCGCCTCGGTAGCCGGGCAGGACCGAGCTCGCGGGGCCGCGCCCGTCCG